>JAFZNN010000298.1 GCA_017550895.1 Clostridia bacterium | reverse complement strand
GTCCGTGCGGGAAAACATGGCCTTCTCCCTGAAGACCAAGAAGGTGCCCAAGGATGAGATCGACAAGCTCGTCATGGAGCAGGCGGTGAAGCTGGAGCTCACCGATCTGCTGGACCGCCGCATCGCCCAGCTTTCCGGCGGCCAGCGCCAGCGCGTGGCCCTGGGCCGCGCCCTGGTCCGCGATCCGCAGGTCTTCCTGCTGGACGAACCGCTGGGCAACCTGGACGCCAAGCTGCGCGACCAGGTGCGCTATGAGTTGAAAAAGATCCAGAAGGAACTGAACGTCACCACCATCTACGTCACCCACGATCAGACCGAGGCCATGACCATGGCGGATCACATCGTGCTGCTCAACGGCGGTCACATCATGCAGGAAGGCACGCCGAACGACCTGTACGACCATCCGGCCAACGAGTTCGTGGCGGGTTTCCTGGGCACGCCGCAGATCAACATCTTCCCCTGCGACGTGAAGCAGGAGAACGGCGCCCTGATCCTGGCCGCGGACGCTTTCCGCCTGCATGTGCCGGAAAGCCTGAAGGCGCCCCTGACGCCCTACGTGGGCAAGCGGGTCGATCTGGGCATTCGCCCCTCCGACTTCGAGATGGCGAAGGAAGGCGTCAACGGCGTTCCCGCCTGCGTGGATTCCATCGAGCCCCTGGGCGACGCATACTTGATTTATGTGCGCGTTGGTGATAAAGTAGTGGTGTTCAAGTACGCGGGTGAAACCGCCCCCGCCGAAAAGGAGCTGCTGCTCACGCCGAACATGGCCAAGCTGCATCTTTTCGATCCCCAGACCCAGAAGCGCATCAACCCCTAAACCGCACAGCCCCCGGAGGCCAATGTCATCCGGGGTGCTTTTTCACCAGCCGCCGTGCCCGCGGCGGCTGATAAAAGAGCATCCCGACGAGGAGGAAAACAAGATGGACGATATGCAGAAGCTGCTGGCCGCGCTGGCCGAAGTGCGGGACGACGTGGATTTTGAAAATGAAAAGGCGCTCATCGACGACGGCCTGATCGACTCCCTCGACCTGACCCAGATCATCGCCGCGCTGGCGGATACCTTCGGCGTGCGCATCAGCGCCGGGGATATCGAGCCGGAAAACTTCAACAGCGCGGAGAGCATGCTGGCGCTGGTGCGCCGGAGCCGGTCATGAGCACGCGCAGCGTTCTGGACTGGCTGGAGGACGCCACCCGGCGCGCGCCGGACGCCGTGGCCTTCGACGCGCCGGACGAGCGCCTGACCTGGCGGCAACTACGCGACGCGGCACGGCGGATCGGCGCGTGGCTGGCGCAGTCATATCCGGTTCGAAAGCCCGTGCTGATCCTGATGGAAAAGCGACCCGCCTGCGTCGCCGCCATGCTGGGCGCGGCCTGCGCGGGCTGCTTTTACACGCCGCTGGACTCCTCCATGCCAGAGGCGCGGATGAAACTCATCGCCGACGTTTTGCGGCCGGCTGTCGTGTTGTGCGAGGGGAAGTTCCTGGATGCCGCGAACCGGCTGAGCGCGCCCGTCCTGTGTCTGGACGATCTGCCCGCCTCCTGCGATGAGAGCGTCCTGGCGCTGCGCCGCAAGGAGCACATCGACAACGACTTGCTCGACGTGCTCTTCACCAGCGGCTCCACCGGCACGCCCAAGGGAGTGTCCATCACGCACCGCAGCGTGATCGACTTCGTGGAGTGGGCCTGCGACGCCCTGCGCCTGCCGGAAGGCGCGCGCTTCGGCTCCCAGGCGCCGTTTTATTTCGACAATTCCGTGCTGGATATCTACTGCGCCATGAAGCGCGCGGGCAGTCTTTTCCTGATTCCCCGCGCGGATTTCATGTTCCCCAGGCGGCTCCTGGCCCGGCTGGAAGCGGAAAACATCGACACCATCTTCTGGGTGCCCTCGGCGCTGACGGCGCTGGCCCGGGCGGACATGTTGACCTCCGAGCGCCTGCCCGCGCTCAGGCGCGTGTTCTTCTGCGGCGAGGTCATGCCCTGCGCCACGCTGAACCGCTGGAAGGCGGCGCTGCCCGCGGCTGACTACGTGAACATGTATGGCCCCACGGAGATCACAGACGTGTGCGCCTGGTATCGGGTGGACCGGGATTTCGCCGACACGGACAGCCTGCCCATCGGCTTCCCCTGCGCCAACACGCGCATTTTCCTGATCGACGGGGAAATCTGCGTGTGCGGAACCTGCCTGTCGCCCGGCTACTACAACGCGCCGGAAAAGACCGCCGCCGCGTTCGTTCAGAATCCCCTGCGGCCAGAGATCCCGGAAATCATCTATAAGACCGGCGATCTGGGCGAATACAACGCGCGGGGCGAGCTGATGTTCCTCGGCCGGCGCGACAGCCAGATCAAGCGCAGCGGCTACCGCATTGAGCTGGGCGAGATCGAATGCGCCCTGCAGAACGCGCGGGATGTGGAACTGGCCTGCTGCTATTACGACGCCGGGCGGGAAAAGATCGTCGCCGCCTACACCGGTCCCGCGGAGGAAAAGGCGCTGAAGGC
>JAFZNN010000297.1 GCA_017550895.1 Clostridia bacterium | reverse complement strand
GGTCTCCATCGGCGGTTTGTTTTCATCGCTCGTGATGCAAAGCGACGGAACGCTCACGGAACCGCGGTATTATTTCTCCCTGCTCGGCATTCTGATGTTCTGCCTGGCCTTCATCGGCGGCGTCTTTTCCACGAAGAATCTGCTTTTCCGCGCACGGGACAATCAACTGCTGCTGAGCATGCCGATCCCGCCGTTTCAGATCCTTGCCAGCCGCGTCGCGGTGCTGCTGGTGCTGGAAACGATCTATACGCTGCTCATCGCGCTGCCGGCGGGCTTCGTCTGGTTCCGCGCGACGGGCTTTTCCCTGCCGTTGCTGCTGCGTCTGCTTCTGTGCACACTGCTTCTGCTGTTCTTCGCCGCGGCCGTCACCGGTTTTTTCGGCTGGCTGCTCGCGCTGCTGGATACGAAATTCGCGAAGAGCGAGATGATCCAGTCCTTCCTGAGCCTTGCGCTGCTGGTCGGCTACATGCTCGTGTGCTTCAATATGCAGAATTATGTCGCGACGCTCAGCGCCAATCAGGCAAAAATCTCCGCCGGCATCCGGCGCGCGCTGCCGCTGTTTGACCTCTACGGGCATGCCGTCGGCGGAAGTCTGCCGGCCATTCTGGGGCTGACCGTCGCGGCGCTGCTCCCCTTCGCGCTGATCTGTCTGCTGCTCTCGCGCAGCTTTTTCAAGCTTTCAACGGGTAAAAAGGCGACGCGGCACCGCACAAAGCTGCGCGCGCAGTCCGCGCCGCGCACACCCCGCACGGCGCTGCTGATCAAAGAGGTGCGGCAGTTCTTCTCCATGCCGCTGTATCTGCTCAACTGCGGCTTCGGCTGCATGATGGAGGTGCTGATCGCCGTTCTGATGTTCTTCAAGCGCGAAACGATTCTGGACATGGTTTCCGGCGTCGAATTCTGTGATTCTCGCGCCGCCGTGCCGCTGATCACGATCGGCTTCTGTATCACGACGATCAACACAACGGCCGTTTCGCTCTCGCTCGAGCGAAAGCGCATCGATCCGCTGCGCGCCATGCCGCTGGACGCGCAGAGCGTCTACGCCGCGAAGCTCGGCGCAAACCTGGTGATCGGCCTGCCGACCACCCTGCTCGGCGGTCTGCTGACGGGCGTTGCGATGCGCCTGCCGCCGCTGCAGATCGCGCTGATCGCCGTCTGCCTGTGCGTGACGCTGCTGCTGATCAGCAGCATTCAGCTGACCGCGAATATCATGATGCCGAAATTCGACGCAATCAGCGACGCCGTGCTGATCAAGCAAAGCGGCAGCGTGCTGGTCAGCATGCTCCTGAGCTTCGCCGCAGGGCTGACGCTGCTGCTGCTCGCCTTCGGCCTGATGACGCTGCTCGGCACGACCGCCGCGCTCGCGGTGATGATCGTGCTCATCGGTGCCGCCTGCGCGATTTTCCGGCACTGGTTCCGTCACGGGGCCGTGCGGCGATATGAAGAAATGACCGCTTAAAATCCCTGCGGCCGGATTGATTTTTGCCGCAGACTGTGATAAAATGGTGCAAAAGGAGGGGTTCCTGTGGCAAACAAAAAAACGCCGAGCCGGGAGCTGCCGCAATCGGCGCATCCGAATAAGATCGGCATCAAGGAAGGCATGGGCTATATGCTCGGCGACGCCGGCAACCTGTTTGTGCTGACCTATGTTTCCTCATTCCTGAAAATTTTCTATACGGACGTGCTGAAGATCCAGGCGGGCAAGGTGGCCAATCTGTTTCTCTTCACCCGGCTGTGGGACGCGGTCAACGACCCGATGTGGGGCGCGATCGTGGCCAAGAAAAAGCCGACCAAGGACGGCAAATACCGCCCGTATCTGAAATGGATCGCGGTGCCGCTCGCGCTTTCGCAGCTGCTCTGCTTCTTCAACGTCGGCAGGTTTACGAGCCGGGAATGGCTCCTGCTGCTCTTCGCCTACGTCACCTACATCGCTTTCGGCATGCTCTACACGGGCATGAACGTACCCTTCGGCTCGCTGGCCTCCGTGATCACGGATGATCCGGACGGACGCACCCTGCTCTCGACCTTCCGCACGATCGGCGGCGGCATCGGCGGCGCTGCGCCTCTGCTGCTCGCCCCGTTCCTGATTTATACCAAGGTCCCGAACGCGGACGGCACGACCCACAACGAAGCGAGCGCGGGCGGCATGTTCGGCTTTGCGGTCGCCATGGCGGCGCTGGCCATCGTCTTCTATCTGGCCTGCTATAAAACGACGAAGGAGCGCGTGCCCTCGGAGGCGGAGCCGAAGATCAACATCCGCGAGATCTACGGCGCGATGTTCAAGAGCAAGCCCTTCATCATCCTGGCGCTCACGGGCATCCTGATCAGCGGCCAGCTGCAGTTTGCTTCGCTCAACCAGTATCTCTACAAAAACTATTTTGAAAATACCAGCCTGTCCGTGCTGGGCACGATCGCGCAGTATCTGCCCATGGCGATCATGATCCCCTTTGTGCCCAAGCTCGTCAAGAAATTCGGCAAGAAGGAGCTCAGCGCGTTCGGCGCGTTCTTCTCCGCGCTCGCCGCCATCGCCACCTTCCTGCTCAAGCCCGCGCGCGATCAATCCTGGCTCTATATCGCGCTGCTGTTCGTCATCGGCTTCGGCTATTCCTTCGTTTCGATCACGAACTGGGCGGTCGTCGCCGACGTGATCGACTATCAGGAATACAAGACGCACATCAAGAACGAAAGCGCGATCTACGCGGTCTACACCTTCTGCCGCAAGCTCGGCCAGACCGCCGCGGATTTCGGCGGCCTGAAGCTGCTCGAGAAGGTCGGCTACACCAAGGCGATGGCCGAGGCCGGCTACGTCGTCGGCGTGAGCGAGGGCATCCTCAAGGTCTGCACGCTGATCCCCGCCGTGACCTACACGCTGATCTTCCTGCTCTATGTGCTCTTCCCGCTGACCAAGACGCGGCTTGAGCCGGTCTACGCCTATGTGCGGGAAACAAACGCCAAAACCGCAGAGGCCGGCAGCGATACCGCAGGCTGAGCGCGGCGCACGTAAAACCTGACAATAAGAAAATCACCGCCGGTTTTGCCCGATCAGGCAGCCGGCGGTGTTGTGTTTGATTGCGGTTTATGGAAGCCGATAGACCCGCTTCGCGTTTTCGGAGAGGATCTTGCGCAGATCGTCCGCGGGCAGGCCGAGCGCAAACAGCATCTCCAGCTCCTGCGCCTGGCTCCACATCGGATAATCCGCGCCGAAGAGCACGCGGTCCGCGCCGTAAGCTTCAAACAGGCGGCGCACGGCGGGCGGATCCTTGAGAAAACCCATGGTGGAGGAGCAATCGACATAGAAATTCGGCAGGCCGCGCAGCGTTTTGCTCGCTTCTTCCCAGACGCTCCAGCCGCCGAAATGCGCGCCGACCACGGTCAGCTCCGTGTAGATCTGCAGGATCGGCAGCATCCGGTTCGGATTGGAATAGTCGTAGCGGCGATCGCCTGTATGCATCAGGATCGGCATGCGGTCGCGCTCGCACAGTTCATAAATTTTCAGGCAGCGGTAATCATCGATCTTGAAGCCCTGGAAATCCGGGTGCAGCTTCACGCCGTGCAGGCCGAGCGCGCGCAGATGCGCATAATCGCCCGCAAGATCCGGGCTGTCGGGATAGAGCGTCCCCAGCCCGATCAGTCTGCCGCCGCTGCGCTCCGCCTCGGCGCAGATGAATTCGTTGATCGCGCGCACCTGATGCGCATTCGTGGCCACGGACTGCACAATGAACCGGTCCACCCCTGCCAGAGCGCCGCGCGCCGTCAGATCCGCAACCGTCCCCGCCCCGCGCGTCGGCGCGCCGTAGAAACTGCCGATGCCGGCCACAGCGCGCGCTGCGATTTTTTCGGGATAGATGTGGCAGTGCGCATCGATGATCTCATATCCATGCAGCATGGTACATCCTCTTTTCCGCTTATTCTTCCCCGTAAATGAAGCATCCCGCAGCAATCCGGTCTGCGGGATGCGTTTTGCCTTTGCGCTTCTCACCGGATTGCAGTTATTCTACAACCCGCGGCGAAAAAAGTCAAGCTGAAATTTCATTTTTGATATTATTCGTTGATTTTCGAGAGCGCCCATGCCGCAAGATCGGCATAAACGGTCTCCTTGCCGACCTCGTTGTGGATCTCATGCCGCATGCCGGGATAGAGCTTGAGCGTCACATCCTGCTTGCCGGCGGCCTTCAGGTCGTTGTAAACCTGCTTGACGCCCGCGCCGTAAGCGCCGACGGGATCCTCCTCGCCCGCGATCAGCAGGATCGGCAGCTTCGGATTCACCTGCGAGAACCAGTCCTTGCCGGACACCTTGGAGAGGATCGTGAAAAGATCCTTGTAGCCGGCGGCGGTGAACAGATAGCCGCAGTAGGGATCGGCAATATACTTATCCACCTGCGCGGGATCGCAGGAGAGCCAGTCGAAGGGCGTGCGGGGATCGGCGACCTTTTTATTATAAGTGCCGAAGCCGAGGTTGTTGATGAAATTGCTCTTGAAGCGGCTGCCCTTGGCCTTCGCGATCACATCGGCGAGCTTAATCGCCACGCCGACGGCGGGATTCTTGCCGCTCGTGCCGCAGATGATCGCGCCCTTGATGCGCGGATCCGTGCCGTAACGGCGGATGTATTCGCGCGCGATGAAGGAGCCCATGCTGTGGCCGTAGAAGATCAGCGGCAGATCGGGATATTCCTCCTCGAGCAGCACCGTAAAGGACCGCGCGTCCTCCACGAACGCGTCCCAGCCGCCGTTCTCGCCGAAATAGCCGAGATCGTCGTCGGACTTCACGGATTTGCCGTGGCCGACATGATCCTGCGCGAGCACGGCAAAGCCCTGCGCGCACAGATAAGCCGCCAGGTCCGCATAGCGCTCGCCGTGCTCGGCCATGCCGTGCGTGATCTGGAACAGCGCCTTCGGCCCGTCGGCAGGCACCCAGCAGCGCGCGTAAACGTCGGCAACGCCGGACTTCGAGGGAATCGTATACTCTTTTCGGATGATCTCCATGGAATTCAGCCCTTTCCTTATTTTTCTGTTTCTATCCTATCATGAATCGGCAAAGATTTCAAGATGCATCCTGAAATTTCCGCAGCCGTTTTCGCATCGGAACGCCGACCGCACAGGCAACGGCGATCTTCAATGAATCGCCGGGCAGAAACGGCAGCACGCAAACCGCCAGCGCCGCGCCGGGCGCCATGCGCGTCTGCAGCAGAAACCTCGCCGTGCCGCACGCATAACAGAGCGCCGTGCCGAGCAGCATGCTCAACGGCCAGACGATTATCCGCTGTTCAAAACGGTCGATAAGCAGCGTGACCGCAGCACAACACGGCAGATAGCCGATCAGATAGCCGCCTGTAACGCCCGTCAGCTTCTGCAAACCGCCGGAAAAGCCAGAAAAGATCGGAAGTCCGACCGCACCGAGCAGCAGATACAGCAACACGGCCGTCAGCGCATATCGCGGACGCGTCAGGCAGGCGACCAGATACACCGCGAAGGTAGCCAGCGAAAGCGGAATCTCGCCGGCTGGCAGCGAAAGCGGCGCGAGCAGACATATAAACGCGGCAAGCACCGCGCACAGCGTGAGGCGTTTGGCTTTCAACATTCGTTCAGGATCCTTTGCATTTGTGTTTTCTTGCAACCTCCGCGCGCATAAAAGAAAGCCGGGACCGGCCAAACGCAGGCCCCGGCAAAATGCGGTGAATCAGTATTTGAAATCGCTGTAGGTGATGGTAGTGTTCAGCTTGCCGTCGCCCTTGGAAACGGAGACGAGCGTATAGCGGATGTTGGTCAGGTTGGCGGTCATCTGGTAGCTGAGCGTGATCGAGGAGAAGCGCTTGCCCTCGACGCTGATACGCGCCTTGAGCACGACGTTTGAGGTCTGGGTCGTCACCGTGCCGACGCTTGCGCCCGCCTCCTGCATGCCGGCCTTCAGCTCGCTGACATCCTTGAAATCCTCCGTTACGCGGCCGAGCGCGCTCTTGCCCTTGGCCGGATTGCTCTCGCCCTTGATGTTCAGCGTGATGTCATAATACTTGCCGTCCTTGGAAAGCGTGCAGGTCGCCGACGTGACGTCGTCCGCTGTCAGCGTGCTCTTTTTCAGCGATTTGCCGTCGAATTTGCCCTTGGCCACGGTCTGGGTGGTCTGCCCTTCGCCGAGAAATTCTCCGACGGCCGTGCGCACGACCTCCATGCGGCCGAGCGCGCCGAAATTCAGCGAGCTGAGCACGGTATTCGTCTTTTTGGTGTAGCCGGGCTTCGACGCGGCGGCCTGGGCAGTCGCGTCATTGTAAAGCGCGACGATGTCCTTCTTCGCGGTCGGCGCGGTCACCTGTTTTTTCGTCGTGGTCGCCGGCTTCGTCGGCGCTTTGGTCGTCGCAGGCTTCGTGGTCGGCTTCGCCGTCGTGGGTGTAACCGCGATGGCCGTGGTCGTCGGCGCGGCGGTCGTGGTCACCGTCGTCGGCTCGATCGTCGGCTCTGTGGTCGGCTCCGTTGTCGGTTCGGTCGTCGCTTCCGTTGTCGGTTCGGTCGTCTGCGCTTCGGTGGTCTGCGGCTGCGCGGTCGCCGTCGTCGTATCCGGCGCGGCGATCGTGGTCACGTCGCCGCCCTTGCCGCCGCAGGCGGCGAGAAACAGCAGCGCGAACACCAGCAGAATCGGAATCAGTTTTTTCATCGGTCAACACCTCCGGTATTTCAGTAATCAATAAAGAGCTTTCGCGAGGAACACCCAGGACGTCAGCGCCCCGCTGTCATCAAACGTCGCGTAGCATTCCGCATTCAGCGCGCCGAAGCGGTAGGTGCCGCAGTAAACGGAATCCGTCTGCGCCATCTCCGCGAGGATCTCAGCTTTTGAGCCGGTCATCAGCAGATCGTCCTCGGTCAGAAACGCGCCGATCCGCGCCTTGAGTTCCGTGGCCTCCAGACCGCAGACAACGCCGGGCAGAATCTGCAGCGCGGGGTCGGAAATGCGCACGATCTTGACGTTTGCGCTGCCGGCTTCGACCGGCGCGGACGCGTCAACCCGATTGATGAAAACCAGTGATGGAGCAGAACCGTCCCCGCTCAACTGCGTATATTCGCCGAATTGCGCGGTCGCATCCGCATAGGAGCGGTTCAGGTAAAGCGCGGGATAGCCGCTGCGGTCGTCCGACGCAATCGCCGGAATCCCGTCGCCGAGCTCACGCGTCGAGACGGTGATCCCGTTGCAGACGTCGTCGGGATAATAGAAATACAGCGTCACATGCAGCAGGATGCTGTCGTTGGCAGCGTCAAAGCCGCAGGTGTAATAGCCGCAGTGCGCGTCATAGGTGCAGGCTGTCAGCGCGGCAAACGTCTGCCGGTAATCCGTATATGTGCCGCCGATCTTCAGCCCCGGCGCGACGGTCCGCTCCGCCTCCGTACAATAGAGCGTGCTGATCACGGCGTCCTCGCTGTCATCCTTGTCATGCGTGGAAAAGAACACTTTTCCCATCGCGTCCTGCCAGTCGCGCAGCCAGCCGCCGTCGGCGCAGGGCAGTCCGCTGCCGGAGGCGCCGAACGCTTCATCCGCCTGCGCGACCGTGTGGCCGATCAGGCCGACCGGAAACTGCATGGAGCCCCCGAAATCCCAGCGCACCGAGGCCGCAAGCCTTGTTTCCGTTTCAGCGGCGGGTTCCCCCGCTTCGGTTCCGGACGCCGAGGTCTCGGTCACAGAGGGCCCGACGGTGATGTCAATTTCACCGTATTCGCCGCAGGCGGTCAAAACCAGCAGCGCAAGCGCCAACAGGATCGGAATCAGTTTTTTCATACGTCTTTCCCCCATTCCGGCAGATTTATCCTTCATTTGCATCATAGCGAACAACGCAAAAAAAGTCAATTAACAGCCTATGAATAATCGATTACAAATGATTACAAAAGGGACGCCCCGCGGCGTCCCTTCGCGCTGTCAATCCAGCTTTGCTTTCAGATAATTGTCATAGAAATCACGCACGGCGGCGTAGAAATCGTCGATCGAGCCGTCGTTCTTCAGGATGTAATCCGCCATCTTTTCGCTTTCGCTCGTGTGGAAGATCTCCTCCTCGTGAATGTCGTTCTCGCGCAGCTTCTCCACGCTCTTGCCGTCGCGCTCGGAGCCGCGGGCCAGCATGCGCTGGTAGCGCACCTCATCATCGCTGATCACGACGTCCACAAGCACGAACTTCTCGCCGAACGCCTCCTTGAACACGGCGATGTCCGAAGGCGGACGGATGCCGGAAACCAGATAATTCGGCGTGTCGGATTCCTTGATCTTCTTGACGATCAGCTCCGGGAAGAAGGTCTGCCCGTTGGCGGTCATATATTTTTTGGACGTGGCGTGCAGATTGTCGCGGGTCAGCTCCAGCCCGTCCTTCGCGGCGAGCTCGCGCACCACGTCGCCGATGGAGATCATCGGGAAACCGTAGGTCTTTGCCACATACTCCAGGAAGAAATCCTTGCCCGTGCCGTTTTTGCCGACTGCTGCCAATACCATTTTGCATTACCTCCATATTCTCTCGGGCCAACGGCCCGCAGCATTACAGATGTATTATATAGAACTGCGCGGGATTTGTCAAGCCGTCCGCGCTCAGGTCAGGCGACGCACGTCCTCGATCCTCCCGAGGACGATCAGATGCTCGCCCGCCTCAAACCGCCGCTCGCCGGAGATCACGGGCTTGACCTCGTCGCCCGATTTCGTGGCCAGCACGGCAAGGTTGTATCTGACGCGGAAATTCAGCTCCTTGACGGTCTTGCCGACCCACCGGTCGAGCATATCGATCTCGAAAATGGAGCAATCCTTTCCCAGCTCGATATAATCGAAAATATGCTCGCTGCTCTCGCTGACCGCGCAGCGCTGCGCGCTGTTTTTCTCCGGATAGATCACGGCGTCCGCGCCGTTGCGCAGCAGGAATTTCTCCTGAATATCGCGCTCGGCCTTGCTCACGACGCGCTTCGCGCCGCAATCCTTGAGCAGGCTAGTGATCTCCAGACTGTTCTGGAAATCCTCGCCGATGCATACGAAGCACACGTCGAAGGACGGCACGTCCAGCGTCTTGAGCACCGCGAGGTCCGTGCAGTCGCCGATCTTTGCGCTGACCACATACGGCAGCAGATCCTCAATGTTTTTTTCATCCTGGTCGACCACCATGATCTCACAATCCGACTGCGAGAGATAATGGCAGAGATGGTGCCCGAACAGACCCATGCCGATCAACAAATAGGATTTCATATACTCTACTCTCTCCTAACCAAGCGTGATTTTTTCACGCGGATTCATGATTGCAGGGCGCGCGCGTTTTTCCAGCAGCGCCAGCGCGAAGGAGACGCTGCCGACCCTTCCGCAGAACATCAGGAACACGATGATCAGGCGGGCGGCGGGATGCAGGGCGCGCGTGATGCCGGTGGACATGCCGACCGTGCCGATGGCGGACATGACCTCAAACACGACGTCGCTGAAATGCAGCTCGGGCTGCAGCGCGAAAATGAACAGCATGCCAGCCAGCGCCAGCGTCAGATTCGTGAACGCCACGGAAATGGCCTTGCTCAGCGCGTCGGTTTCCAGCCGCCGCCCGAACACGCCCTTGGATTCACGCCGCCGGATGCCGTTGAAAGTGGAAATCGCGATGACGGCTAGGGTCGTGGTCTTGATGCCGCCGGCCGTGGAGCCGGGCGAGCCGCCGATATACATCAGCAGCATCGTCAGGAATTTGCCGGCGCTCGAAAGCGAAGCGGTGTCCACGGAATTGAACCCCGCCGTGCGCGCCGTGACCGCGTCGAAGAGCGAGGCGAGCAGCGCCTGCTTCGCGCCGACGTCCGCATTCGTCGTGTGGCGCTCAAAGAGCAGAAACAGCAGCGCGCCGCCGAAGGTCAGCACGGCCGAAACCGTCAGCACCAGCTTGGTATGCAGGCTGTAGCGCGAAAAGCGCAGACGATAGCGCATCAGATCCTCCCAGACGATGAAGCCAAGGCCGCCCACGGTGATCAGCACGCAGAGCGTCAGAGAAACGAGCGCGTCGTCCGCATAGTCCACAAAGGAGCAGTAGGGCGTCTGCGCGCCGAGCAGATCGAAGCCGGCGTTGCAGAAGGCCGAAATGCTGTGAAAGACGGACAGCCACACGCCGTGCTTCCAGCCGAAGCGCGGCACGAAGCGCAGCGCGAGCAGCAGCGCGCCGCAGCCCTCGCAAAGCGCCGTTCCGCGCAGGATCATTTTCGTCAAAGAGGCGATCTTGCCGATGTTGTCCACATTGATGCTTTCCTGCATGATCTGCCGCTCCCGCAGACCAAGCCGGCGGCGCAGCAGCATCGAAAAGCCGGTGGCGATCGTCATGAAGCCGAGGCCGCCGATCTGGATGAGCACAAGGATCACGGCCTGCCCGAAGAGCGACCACGCCGTGGCGGTGTTGCGCACGACCAGCCCCGTCACGCACGAGGCGGAGATCGCTGTGAACAGCGCATCCGGCACGCCGGCGCTCGCATGCGTCGCGGAGGAAACCGGCAGCAGCAGCAGGATCGTGCCCAGAGCGACCACAGCCGCATAGCCGAGCGCGATCACGCGAATGCTGGAAAAGGCGCGCTTCATGTCCGTTCTCCTCCTTACTTCAACAGATGGATTTCACTGCCCGCAGGCAGCGGCTTGCCGAAGACCGGCACGCCGAAAATGCGGCGAAACGGCTGCACACGCACGCTCCGTCCGTTCCAGCCCGTGCCGCTTTCAAGATTTGCGTGGTAGATGATGTATTCCTGCCCGTTCGCGGCGCGCAGCAGGCTGCAGTGGCCCGGGCCGTAGGCGCCGTCCGTTTTTGAAAGCACGGGGCGCGGGCATTTGACCCAGCTCGCCGGATCCAGCGGATCGTCGCCGATGAGCGCGAGCATCCCGATGCAGTAGTCGTCCGTCCAGCTGCCGGAGGCGGAATAAAGCAGATAAACACCGTCGTCGTCCTGCAGCACCGCCGGGCCTTCGTTGATCGGATGCCCCTGCGTTTCCCAGTCATACTGCGGCGCGGAGATCCGCACCCGTTCGCCGCTGATGTGCGTCGGGCTGTCCATCGGCGCGATATAGAGGAACTGGCCGCTGTCGGTTGCGCCTTCCCAGCCGGACCAGATGAAATAGAGTTTCTCCCCCAGCGTGAGCACGGTGCCGTCGATCGCCCAGCGGTCCGTCGGCGCGGCCACCTTGCCGGCGAACGTAAACGGGCCGGTCGGGCTGTCGCTCACGAGCGCGTACATGCGGTGGTTTTCATTGCGCCCGTCGTCAGCGGCGACGTAAATATACCATTTGCCGCCGATGCAGTGCAGCTCCGGCGCCCAGTAGGAATCGGAATACAGCGTCCCGGCCGGCGCGGCATAGACGACCGCGCCCGGCGCGTCGAACAGGCCCGCGAAGGTCTCGGACGCGCGCACGGCAACGCCGCGGCCGACGGAATAACAGTAGTAATATACGCCGTCCCGCGACACGACCCAGGGATCGGAGCCGCCGCCGAGGGGCAGCGTGACCGTCTCCCCGCCGGAAGCGTCCGCAGGGGCGAACACGGCGGCCGGCAGGAGCGTGCCTGCAGCGGTGACCAGCGGCATCCGCAGCGCGAGCAAAGCGGAAACCAGCCTGCGCATGCGGCGCCCCCCTTTCGTTCCGGTTTTTACGAGGGATATTATAGCATTTACAAGCACCAATGTCAATGAGAAACGAACTGCCGCTTGCAAATCCGGCGCGCCTGTGGTATGATGAATTCAGAATAGGAGGGACTGTTATGAACCGAATGCTTCGACGCCTGATCTCCGCGCCCCTGACGCTGACCCTGGCGCTTTCCGCCTGCCTGCTTCCCGCCTCCGCCGCGCCGCAGCCCGACGTGCAGCTTGCGTCCGGGCCGCTGACGCAAGCGGATTTCCTGCACACGGAAGGGAAAAAGCTGGTCAACGCCAAAGGAGAAGCCGTCACCCTGCGCGGGGTCAATCTCGGCGCATGGCTGATCTGGGAGGACTGGCTCTGCCCTTATGAGGAGGTCGCCGAGCACGCGGAGGCGCTCGAGGTGCTGACCGAGCGCTTCGGCGAAGAAGGCGCCTATGCCCTTTTCAACACCTATCTCGACAATTTCATCACGGAATACGATCTGGACGAAATCAAGGCCATGGGCTTCAACTGCGTGCGCGTCCCCTTCTGGTTCCGCAATTTCTATTATGACGACGCGGGGCGCAAGATCCTCGACGCGAACGGCGAATGGGATTTCTCGCGGCTGGACTGGATCGTGGACGAATGCACCAAGCGCGGGCTTTATGTGATCCTGGATATGCACGGCGCGGTCGGCTATCAGAGCGACGCGCCCCACAGCGGCAAGGGCGGCAGCTGCGGGCTTTATGACGACACGCCGGAGAGCGAGCAGTACCGCAAGCTGACCGACGAGCTGTGGACCGCCATCGCCGCGCGTTTTCGCGACGCGCCGGCCGTCGCGATGTATGATCTGCTCAACGAGCCGATGTGCGACGTAAACTGCGGCGAGCTGACCCGCCGCAAAAACAACACGATGATTTATACCCGTCTTTACAACACCGTGCGCGCCGCCGATCCGGATCACATCATCACGCTGGAATGCATCTGGACGCCGCTCGCGCTGCCGCACGCCGCGCTCAAGGGCTGGAAAAACGTCGTTTATCAGGTGCATTTCTATCAGAATTCCGATTTCATTTTCAACCTCTTCGTCTGGCTCGCGCGGCTGTATTATTCCGACGTGCCGATGCTGATGGGTGAATTCTATCCGCACAAAAAGACGACCTGGAAAAACTGCTTCTCCACCATGGAGAAATACGGCTTCAGCTGGATGCTCTGGACCTACAAGGCCGCCGGTCACGGCATGTGGGAGGGCGACTGGTGCCTGCGCGGGAGCAAGGACGGCTTCGAGCGCGCGAAGCTGCGCACCGACAGCTACGAGGAGATCGCCCGCAAATTCGGCGCCTGCCTCCGCACGGAAAACGGCTATCAGGATTCCGGGCACTACGAACGCGACGTCGCGGCGTTCCTGCAATGACCGCTTCCCCCGCAAACAACAGGCTCTATCGGATCCTTTGAGCGCAGCCGCCCTGTGTGCAAAGGATTCATTTTTCCGTTTTCGCTTTACAAAGAATGACAGATATGATAAAATAAAATTATAAACACGCATTCAGCACCCTGTTTGCAGGGCGCGTTCCGACCGAACAACGGTTTGATTTTCAGCAAAGGAGGCCGCACAGCATGAAAAAAGCATTCTCCGTCTGCCTGGCGCTTGT
>JAFZNN010000296.1 GCA_017550895.1 Clostridia bacterium | reverse complement strand
TTCTTCTTCGTGAGCAGCGTGAGCAGATCGCCGAGCTGCTCCGGATCGGCTTTATCCGCATCGAGCACGATCTCCTCGGCGCTGGTTTCCGGCAGATCGATCAGATTGCCGTCATAGCCGTGGATCACGACTCTGTAGCCCTTTTTCAGCAGCGTCTGCTCCACCTTCTGCGCTTCGCTCACGCAGGCGATGTAGGCTTCCAGCGGAAGGGAAATCTCAAAGTCACGCGGGGTGAGGTCGAATTCCTCGATCAGCGCGTCGATCAGCGCCGGGATATCCGCGCCCATGAGGAAGACCTTGGACGCATACAGCACCGCGGGCACCGTGCGCTGGCCGGATTTCTTCAGCTCGCTCATATGGGCGGCGACGTCGCGCCACAGCATCTGCTCAAGCTTGAGCAGATAGCCGTTCGCGGCGATCACCGGAGAATACACGGATTCGTCGATCACACCGAGCGACGCGTGCGTCCAGCGCAGACGGCCGACCGCCTTGACCACGCTGCGGTCCTCGAGCTTGCACACCGGCTCGAACACCGTGGAGAATTCGCCGTTTTCCACGCCCGCGAGCACCTGCACCATCATGCGCTGCTCATAGGAGGCGTCCTGCATGAGCGTGCCGTTCTGCCGGATCTCCGCATTGTTGATCTGCGAAAGCAGACGCAGCGTTTCTTCATTCTGCAGGTATTCGTTGATGCGGGTCTGTTCCTCCGCGTACGGCAGGATCTCCGCATGGAACTGCTCCATGAACAGATTCATCTCGCGCAGCGTGATGTTCCAGACGACGCGGTTTGAAATATTGAAGAGCACCGAAAGGATAACGCCGACGATCGAGGTGTAGAACGCCGTGGCGATACCTTCGAGCAGCTGCTCGATACTGGTGATCGTCGCCTCCACCGTGGTGAAGGAAACGCTGCTGATACCGGTCATCAGGCCGAGGAAGGTACCGAGCAGACCGAGCGCGGTCAGCACGCCCGCCACCTGCAGCACGACGCCGCGCCAGTTGCGCAGCTCGAGCGAATCCTCGTTGATGATATCCTCGATATCGCTGACCACCAGGCCGCTGTCCTGCTGATTCTGCGACTTCTGCAGATAGAGTTCAAAGAAGTCATCCAGCGTTTTCTGCTTGAAGAAGGGTTTCAGCTGCCGCAGCGCCGCCCACTTGTTGTCGGACGCGATCTTCTTCATGCTTTCGATGGACGCTCTGCCGTTGCGGAAGCCTTCGCTGAACTGGAAGTTCGGCCGGATGCCGATGATATGACCGGTCGCCATAACGAGCATCATAACCACGACGATGATGACCGAAAGCATGCTCGGCGAAAACGCGATGAACACCGCGCAGATGATCGCAAGCGCAATGGACAGCAGAATTAAGAATTTTTTCATTCTCTCTTCACCTCTTATATTATAAAATAATTTATATAAGAATAAATCTGATTAAGCATAACACATTTTCATTCAAAAATCAACAAAAAAATTTATAAAAATTCAATTTTTTAAAAAAATCCGTTTTCGATGCAATTCCCAAGGTCGGAACGCAAACAAAAACGGATCCTATATTTGCGATGAAAAATTTATTTTCCCGGCACCCGCCATTCCTCGCAGGCGCCTGTTTCCAGCACGTCGGCAATGCGGATGCTTGCGTTGCCGTCGCCGTAGGGATTCGAGGCTTTGCTCATCTGCTCATAGGCGGCTGGATCGTCCAGGAGCGTGCGCATGGCGG
Organism: Clostridia bacterium; assembly: GCA_017550895.1. GTDB lineage: Bacteria > Bacillota > Clostridia > Oscillospirales > Acutalibacteraceae > CAG-177. The sequence goes on along the minus strand of JAFZNN010000296.1, from coordinate 16,391 downwards.
TGTAGATCACCTGCTCGTCCGTCCCCACCAGCCGGAGCGTGCCGGCTTCGATCCCCTCGGGCCGCTCGGTCGTGTCGCGCATGACGAGCACGGGCTTGCCCAGACCCGGCGCCTCCTCCTGCACGCCGCCGGAATCGGTCAGAATCAAATCGGAATGCTTCATGAAATTATGGAAATCCAGCACGTCAAGCGGCTCGATAAGTCGAATGCGGTCGCTCTCGCCGAAGACCTCCCTTGCGGCGCTGCGCACGGCGGGATTCAGATGGATCGGATAGACCGCGCGCACATCCGGCGTTTCATCGATCACCCGGCGGATCGCGCGGAACATGCGCAGCATCGGCGCGCCGAGATTTTCGCGGCGGTGGGCCGTGATCAGGATCAGCCGCCCGTCGATTTCGTCGAGCACAGGATGGTGATAATCCGGGCGCACGGTGGTTTTCATCGCGTCGATCGCGGTGTTGCCGGTGACGAAAATGCCGTCGCCCGGCTTGCCCTCAGACAGCAGATTCTGCTTTGCGCGCATCGTCGGCGCGAAATCATATTGCGAGAGGATGCCGACGCCGCGGCGGTTGAATTCCTCGGGAAACGGCGCGTAGAGATTGCCGGTGCGCAGACCTGCCTCCACATGGCCGACGGGGATCTGCAGATAATAGCAGGCGAGCGCGGTGACAAAGGTGGTCGAGGTGTCGCCGTGCACGAGCACGATATCCGGCCGCACTTCCTCGAGCACGGGACGGATCCCGTCGAGGATGGCGGTCGTGATGTCAAACAGCGTCTGCGACTGCTTCATGATGGAAAGGTCGTAATCCGGCACGACGCCGAAGGTTTCCAGCACGCTGTCGAGCATCTGCCGGTGCTGCCCCGTGACACAGACGACCGTGCGGATCCCCTTTCTGGTTTTCAGCTCATTGACGAGCGGGCACATTTTGATCGCTTCCGGCCGTGTGCCGAAGACCGTCATCACAGTTTTCATTGTGACCCTCCCCGGGATTCAGATTCGTTCAGTTCTTCATAATAAGCGTGCACAAGGCTGCGATAGCCCAGGCGCTTGAGTTCCTCATAGCGCACGTTGAATCTGGATTTTGTGCGCGTTTCGGCGGCAAGGCAGCGGATGCAGTCCTGCGCGTAGGCGTCGATCACCTTGAGGCTCCGCGTCGTGTTGAGCACGGGAAAATACCAGTGGCTCCACGAGAGCGTATGCGCGCCGCCGCCTTCAAACAGCTTGGCGTTGAAGATGCGGATAAACGCCTTCGCGGCCTGTTCGCCGGTTTTCTCAGACCGGCGCTGCCAGCGCTGCAGGGCGCGGGTTTTGCGGCGCATTTTCGCCTTGAGTTTTTTCAGCGAGGCCGGCGCGATATCGACAACGCCGCCCTGATAGCGAAAGCCGAGAAACACCCAGCCGTCCGCGGGCGCGCTGACGTGTTCTTTCTCCGCGTTCACGGCTAAGCCGCGCGAGGAAAGCTCCAAGCGGATCTCCTGTGCGAGCGAACGCACCGCCGCTTCGGACTCGGCGAACACGATGATATCATCCGAATAGCGCGCATACGGGATCCCGCGTTCGGCAAAGGCGCGGTCGAGCGCGGAAAGATAGAGATTCGCGAAAAACGCCGACGGCGGCGTGCCGGCCATGACGCCCTTTTCCTCGCGGATGGGCACGCCGTTTTCGAGCACATAAGGCTCCGTCAGCAGCGCGGTCAGAAGGGCGAGCAGCGCCGGGTCGTCGCCGAGCGCTTCCTTCATCAGCGGCAGCAGGCGGTCGATCGGCACGGAATTGAAATAATTGCTCACATCCGCCTGATATGAATACAACTCACGCATGCCGGGCGTGCGCGTCAGGGCGCGGATCGCGTCCTTCGCCGTGCGCCCGGGCCGGAAGGAATAAAGCGTCGGGCTGAACAGGCCGTCATACCGGCGCAGCATGAGATAGGTCAGGAGTTTTAACACGGTGCTTTCCGCGCGGGGATAGGCATAGACCACGCGCTTTTTCTGCGTATCCATTTTGCTGACGACGGATTTTTTCGGCAGCGGAAAGCGCTCCCCGCGGGCAATGCGTTCGCACACGGGCAGATAGGCCCGCGCGTCGATGAAGCCGCGCAGCTCCCGCAGAAAGGGCGTTGGCACGGCCAGCGAAGCCTTGTATTCATAAAACGATTCCCAGACGGCGGGATCGGACAGCTGCGAAAGCAAAGACATGGCCGTTTCCTTCCGGTGAAAGATATAAAAAAGCAGAAAGAGAAACCGTTAAATCCCGGTAATTCCGGGATATACAGGATCGTACACAAACCGGCTGCCTGCGAAGCGCTGATAACGGTTTGTGCCGGACCCGCCGCAGGCGCAAATGCATTCTCTTTCTGCTTTTATGCTGTTGTCAGCCCGCCTGCAGCGCAGCGCGGACGCGGCGCACGACATAGGAGCGCGTATTCCACCAGCCCGGATGGTCGTGGTAGAAGCGCAGATACGGGATGCCCCGCGCTTCGCAGGCGCGGCGCAGCTTCTGCGCGACGCTCCGGTCGGTCATCACCTCAACGACCAGCGCGATCTTGTCGCCGGAGCGGAAGACATACTGCATGCCGCTGCGGTTCTGATTGTTCGGCGCGGCCTGCACGGTATAATCGGGAAATTCCGCGCGGAAGATCGACTGAAAAAACTGGTCATAGGTGCCGTTGAAGTTATACTGATTCTCCTCGGCCGGCATCTCCTCGCCCCAGGAATCCCCGGAAGGCGCGGACGCTGCGGGGCGCACGGGCGCCGCGGTCTGCGCGGGAGAAGCGGCCTGCGGCTTCTGCATGGAATCGACTTTCTTCTGCGCCTCGGAAAGCACATTCTGCGCAAGGTTCTTCGCCTGCTTGAGCGCGGCCTGCGCGTTGGGGTCATTGAACAGCTTGTCAAACAGTCCCATGAAACGACCTCCTTCGGTCAACAATGACGATATCAAAATTCCGTTCGCGGGATCAAAAAATCCCACATGCAGATTTTACAGCAATTTTCATGAATTGTCAACGGGAATTTCCTCAATCAGAATCAAAAGCGTGCCGTCCTCGACGCTGATTTCGGCCTGCTCGCCGATGAATTCATTGCTCACGCCCAGCGCAAAGCGGCTGCGCAGCGTTTCACCCTCGAGCTCGTATTTCAGCCCGCGGATCGTCACGCCCCTGCATTCATCATTCGCGGCGAACACGGACACAAATCCGTCCTCACGCGCGGGCAGACGCATTTTGCCGTTGTGCAGCGCGAACGCCGCCAGACCCGGCGCGTACAGTACGGCGTCCATGCCGCGGGCGGCCAGGTCGCAGAGCATTTGCAGATTCGCCACGGTGTGCGACAGCCGCGCGCCGCCGAGCGCGCCGAAAATCCGGAAGACGCTGTAACCTTTCGCAACGGCGATGTTGACCGATTTCTGCAGATCGGTCACGTCCTTGACGACCGGCAGGCGCTCGACGCGCCCTGTCTGCGGCACATAGCCGAGCGAATCGAAATCGCCGACGATCAGATCGGGCCGGATGCCGGCATCCACAACGTAATGCAGCCCGGCGTCCGCCGCGATCACAAGATCCCCGCGTTCCGGCGAGAAGTTCAGCGCCGCGCAATCCCCAGCGCCGATAATATAACAGATTCCCATAATAATCCTCAGCTGAACAGCTTCTTATACCACGGCTGCGCCTCGGTGACGGGCTCCGCGGCCGTTTCCGCCGTTTTGCCCGCAATGCCGGGCGTGTTGAACACAAACGCGAGGCTGGTCGTCATGCCGGGCGCGCTCTTGGTGTAAAGCCCGTAATCGCGGCCGAAATGCAGCCATTCCTGCGCGAGCGAAAGCAGCAGATCGCCCTGCTCCGCAAGTCCGCCGTATTTCTCCTGCAATTTGGAAAGATCATTCAGATCGATATTCTGCAAAAGACCCTCCAGCACCTGCGTGCCGTCCTCATTGAACACCTGCAGAAGAATATTGATCGCATCCTCGTTTTCGCTGATGACCGCGGTCATATCGCTGAGCGCCGCCATGGTTTCCGGCAGCTTCTCCACCTGCGCGGCGACCGTGGGATCCTTCAGATCCTCCTGCATGGCGGAAAGGATCGGGGAAATCGTTTCAAAGCTCGCCATCAGGTCGGGCAGTTTTTTGAAAAACAGCTGCACGGTCGGATCGGAGAGGAGCTTGATCGCCTGCTGCATCTCGGGATCATTCATCGTCTTGAGCAGCTCCTCGATCGCGGCGAAATTCTCGGGCGTCGCGTATTTGCCGAGCACGCCGATCAGCTCGCGGTTGTTGCTGTAAAGCGTGATCGCGTCCGTGAGCACCTGCATGAGCTCGTTGACCTTTTCCTGATCGGAGAGCAGGCCGAGCAGCACGCGGTCGGGATCGATCTCATTGAGCGCGTTCTGGAAGGTTTTCAGCGCGGCGAAGGTGCTTTTGAGATCCTCCACGGTCTCCGGCATGGCCAGATCGAAATTGAGCGAGGCAATGGGCAGCGCGGCAAAATACATATTCGTCAGCGAGAAATCCTCGGTGTGCGCGCGCACGGTGAAAGATTCCGACACGACCAGGCCGCCGATTTCGCCCAGATCCTTGCCGGATATGCCGAGGCTTTCCGCAAAGCCGGGCATGCCGGTGAAGACGACGATCTCCTTTGAGCCGTCGCCGATGGACTGGCCGTTCGTCACCTCCACGCCGGAGAAGGTGCCCTCCGGCAGGATCGCGCCGCCGACGACCAGCAGCGGCAGATAGACGCGATGCTGCGCGCCGCCGATCGTCACGTCCTTGTATTCCGTGTTTTTCATGGAAACGGTGAAAGTGACGTCGCCGCTCTTGCCGCTGATTTCCTCGGCGGTGACGGGCTTGCCGTTAAGCGTATAGCTGATTTCAAAGCTCAGCGGCAGCGCGCGCTTGCCGGTCCCGCTGTAATAAAGATCGGTTTCCGGCAGATTCCAGCGCAGCGCTTCGCCGTTGACGACGGGCAGAATATCGCTCTTGACGTTCGTGACGTCCTTGAGGTCGGTCACGTCGTCGACATAAACCTCGGGGCTGTCCGTATGCAGCCAGTCGCTCACGGAGACCTGCGTGGCCTTGCCGGCGGTGTCGAGATTGACATACACGGTCTCGGTTTTATTCACCTTGCCCGCCGGGGTTTCAAACACCGGCTGCTCGACTGTTGCCGGCGTCTGCTCGGCCGGCTGCGTTGTTTCCGTATTGTTTTTATCAGCGCCGCAGGCCGTCAGCAGCCCGCAGAGCAGGCAGAGGGCAAGCAGCAGCGATGCTGCACGTTTAATTTTCATGAACAGTCTCCCCTTTCGATTTCCAGTGATAAGTCGTGCGGTCGATGATCGGTTCGCTCGCCACAAGCAGCGCCGGCATGAAGATCATGATGATCAGCGCGCTGATCACCGCGCCGCGCGAGAGCATGGAGCAGATACATTTGACAATGGAAATATTGCAGGTCACATATACGCCGAAGGTGGCGCAGAAAAACACCAGCGCGCTCTGGAAGACGGAGCGGCTCGCGGCCGCGGCGGCCTTCTGCATGGCGGCTTTTTTATCGAGCGTGGTCTGCATTTCCTCCTTGAAACGCGAGGTCATCAGGATCGCGTAATCCACGGTCGCGCCCAGCTGCACGCAGCCGATCACGGTCGGCGCGATGAACGGGATTTCCGCGCCGAGCAGGAAGGAAATCGCCTGATTGATGAAGATGGCAAGCTCGATGGACGCCACCAGAATGACGGGCAGCGACAGCGATTTGAAGCAGATCGCAATCAGGATGAAGATCGCGGCGATCGAGATGATGCTCGTCACCTTGAAGTCGCGCGCGGTCACGCTGACAAGATCCTTGCAGAGCGCCCCCTCGCCGGTCAGATACCCTTTCGGATCATAGCGGTGCAGGATCTCCAGGAGCGTATCGATCTGCGCGTTGCCCGCGTCCGTGCCCGTGGCATAGACGGAATTGACCATCATCAGGCGGTAGCCGCCCTTCTGGCAGATTTCCTTGACCGAATCGGGCAGCAGGCTTTCGCTGATCGCGGCGCCCACAAAGGTATTGAGCGAGATCACGTTTGAAATGCCGTCCGTTTCCTCGAATTCATCCACCATCTTGGAGACCTGATAGGCCGGGATATTCTCATCCACGATCACGAAATGCGTGGTCGCCATGTTGAAATCGGATTTCAGCTTTGTCAGCGAGGTCACGGAATTCATCTGCGGCGGCAGCATTTTCGTGAAATCATAATACATATTCACGTTCTCTTTCATGAGAAACGACGGCACGATCAGAAGCAGGAACAGCACCGACAGCGCGGTTTTGTGCTTGACGGAAAACGCGGCCAGATGCCGGAACGACGGCACGAGCGGCTTGTGCCGGAAGCGCAGGATCGGCTTTGAAAACAGCAGGATCATCACCGGCAGCACGATCACGACGGACAAAACGCCCAGCAGCACGCCCTTGGACATCACGATGCCGATATCGAAGCCCAGCGTAAAGCTCATGAAGCACAGCGCCAGGAAGCCGAAGACGGTCGTCAAGGAGCTGCCCGCAAGGGAAACGAAGGTGGTGCTGATCGCGCGGGCCATCGCCTCGCGCCGGTCGTCGGTCGATTTCAGCTCCTCCTCAAAGCGGTCCATCAAGAAGACGGAATAATCCATCGTCACGCCCAGCTGCAGGATCGCCGCAATGCTGCCCGTGATATAGGAGATGCTGCCGAAAAAGAAGTTTGTGCCCATATTATAAATGACCGCGTAGCCCAGCGACGCGAGCAGCACGGAGGGCAGGATCCACGAGCTCATGGTGAAGGAAAGCGCGATCAGCGCGAGCACGACGGCGATCACGATATAGATCGGCGCTTCCTGATCGACCAGATCCTTGGTGTCGGTCATGATCGCGGACATGCCGCTCATGAAGCACTGCGCGTTCATCACGCCCTTGATCTGCTTGATCGCGGCCATCGTGCGCTCGCTTGCGCCGTCCTCCTCAAACTGCACCATCAGCAGCGTTTTCGTGCCGTCCGCGGAGTAGAAAATCTGCGTGACGACCTCGGGCAGCATCGACTGCGGGATGCTCGTATCCAGGAAGGAATCCACCCACGTCACGGTCTTCACGCCGTCGACAGCGGCGATCTTTTCCTTGACCGCCGTCACGCCTTTTGCGTCCATATCCTCGATCACAATGAACGCGTTCGCGGCGTTGCCGAAGACCTCGTCCAGGATCACCTCGCCCTTGACCGAATCGAGCTCCTTGGGCAGATACGACATGATGTCGTAATTGATCCGCGTGCTGACAAAGCCGAGGATGCTCGGGATCAGCAGGAGCGTCGCGACCAGCAGGATCGTCTTCGGATGATACGCGATAAAGCGGGCCATTTTATTGATCATGCGCGCCGCCTCCTTCTTTGAGAATTGCCGCGATCGCGGCGTTCAGCGCCGGACGGATCTCCGGCAGCGCAAAGGGCTTCTGCACGACGATCGCGTCAAAGCAGACCGAACCTGTCAGATCCGTGATCAGATACAGCGTCTGCAGCGCGCGGGCGCGGTCAAAGCCGTCCGCCTCCATGCGACGCAGCAGCACGTCGACAGACGCGCGCACGGCCGGATCCTCCGAATTCAATATATACTGAAAACAGCGGGAAAAATTCTTCTCGAGCAGCGCCGCGAACGGCTGGTTGCGGTCCAGCGCGTCGATCACGCTGTTGACAAACGCAAGCATCTGCGCCTGGAAATCGGCGTCGGGATCGGCGAACGCTTCCTTGTATGCCTGCCGCAGCAGCCCCATGCTCTTGTTGACGATCAGCTGATTGAGCAGGTCGTATTTATCTTTGAAGTAAAGATAAAACGTGCCCTTCGCAACGCCCGCCGCCTTCACCACGTCGTCGATCGCAGTAGAATTGACGCTGCGCTGCATAAAAAGCTCAAAGGCGCTGTCAAGGATCCGCAGGCGTTTATTCTGTTTGTTTTCCGCCACGCTCGGCATTTGTTTCACTCCTCCGAAAAATATGACTCACGGTCATTTTTCTGTATCATACCGCAAAAATGACCAACAGTCAATACTTAGCGGCGTCATTTAACAAAATGTTCACACTCCGCCCGATCCGCACGGAATTAGGATTGACAGAATCGCGGGAAATAATTATAATATTTTTAGAATTTCGAAAGAAGGGATCCGCATGGACGCCGCAACACCGATCATTCTGCGCGAGCTGTATCTGATCCGCCACGGGCAGAGCCTCGGCAACATCGACGGGATCCCCGCCGACGCCGGCCTGATTGAAAAAGAGGATCCCGCGCTCTCGCCGCTCGGCGAGCGGCAGGCCTTGCAGCTCGGCTTGTTTTATGCCGAAACGCCATTTGCCGCCGTTTACGCAAGCGCCCTGCAGCGCGCGATTCAGACCGCCGCGGGTTTGCTGTCCGCCAAAGCGGCGCCGCAGCCGGTGATGATCGAGCCGCTGCTCACGGAAATCGGCCTCGATCCGGCGTTTGAAGGCCGCACGCGGGCGGCGCTCCGGCAGGTCTGTCCCTTGCTGGAATTCCCGGAAGGGCCGCTGATTCAGAGCAATGCATTCCACGATGAAGCCGCCGCCTTTGCGCGGGCGCGCGCGCTGTTTGCCAAGCTCTTCGCGCAGTATCAGAAGGGCGAAAAGATCGCGCTGGTCTCACACGCGGGGATCCTGACCTTTCTGATTTTTGAGCTGATCGGCTATCACGAGCATCAGCCCTTTGATTTCCGGCTGACCAACACGGGCGTGACGCGCGTCGTCTTTTATCAGCCGGGCACCAACCCTTACGGCGACATGGTGTTTGATTGCGTCAACGACTGCTCGCATCTGCTGCGCGCGCAGGCTTGATCCGGAGGTGAAAGAGCAATGATCCGCAGACTGATCTCAGCGCCCTTATCGTTCGTCCTGCTGTTTGTATCTCTTTTTTCCGGGATGATCCCGGTGCAGGCGAAGCTGCGCCTGGCCGTGCCCGAAAACTGGGAGCTCAATGTCGGCGACAGCCGCACCGTGGACGCCGTGTTTTCCGAGACGGTTTCCGACCGGCGTCTGACCTGGTCGGCGGAGCCGCCGGAAATCGCAAGCGTTGACAAATGGGGGCGCGTCACGGCGCTCTCCCCCGGCAGCGCGACGATCACAGCCGCAGGCGACGGCATAAGCGACAGCGTGCGCCTGACCGTGACGGAAACGCCGACCATGATGAAAAAAGAACTGCGGCGCGTCGATTATCTCGGCACGCCGGCAAAGGAAAGCGGCGCGCTGCAGAAATTCGTCACGCGTTATCCCGCCGGCAGCCCGGAGATCCCGGCAGTAGTCGCCGACGACACGCTGTATGACGCGCATCAGCGCGTGACCACCTCCGACGGCGCCACCTGGGATATCACGGCCTACGGCGTTCTGCGCACCGACCCCGCCGCGGCGAATTCCCGCGACCGGCAGCAGCGCCTGATGGGCGACCGATATTTTTATGAAAACGACAGCGGCAGCGGCAACGTGCTGGCGATCTATGACGACGGCGCAAACGGCATCTGGGCGAAGATGCGCACGGGCGTGACGCACATCGCGATGCTTCCGATGCAGCTGGATGAAAAAGCGGCGTATCTGAGCGCCGTGACGCAGGCGAACAACCGCCGCCACGGCTTCGTCGCCGAAAGCTACGGCACCGAAGGAAACCGCACGATGCAGGAAACGGACAACGACGGGCTCTGGACCGCGATGTACGCCGTGGGCGAGCTGATGCGCTACGCGACGCTGCGCGGCGATCCCGCCGCCGATCACGCATCGCTTGCAGCCGCCAAAGAAGCCGCTTACAGCGCGTCGGAATCCGTGCTGATGCTGTATTATATTTCCATGCGTTCCGGCACCGTGGAAAGCTACGTGCGCTATAAAGAGCCGAAGCAGACCATTCCCGGCGACCGCGTGGACCGCATGCTCTCCGCGAACGCGCTCGAACGCGGCGGCGATCCGTCGATCCCGCTGCCGGCAAAGAGCCCGACGGACACGTTCAATGAAGCGCTGGCCGGCTACCGCCTGCTGAATTCGCCCGACCGGCTGCAGTGCAAGGGTTATTATGAGCCGCGCACGCCGGAGGACTGGAGCGATCCGCGCGTGACCGCCGGCACGGACGTCGAATATGAAACGCAGACGCGGCTGCTCGAAGGCTTCCCGATGCGCACCTATTCGCTGAAAAGCGAACAGGGCTCCTATCTCTACAGCGGCATTCACTGGGCCGTCAACGGCGACGGCACGGCCACGGGCATTGCCGCAGAGGGCGCGAATCCGCGGAACTACACGCTCAACAATGAAGACCTGCGCGGCGTTCGGGTCGACGCCTCCGGCGAGATGCCGGCGCGGCTGTGGAACGACGTGATCGGCGCGGAGCACACAACGGACGAAATCATTTATAAATCCGATTCCAGCGCGGACGAGCTCGTGGGCCATATGTTTTTATTCAAAGTCATGTATGACGTGCTCGCAAAGGAGGATCCGGAGCTCGGCGCGCTGATCGCCAACGCCTGCGACCGCCTCGCGCAGCATCTGAGCGACAACAGCTATCTGATGGTCGACGCCACCGGCCAGCCCGCCACATGGTCGAACTTCAACCGCGCGACGCTCGCTTCCGGCAGCTCGCTTGCCGAAACGCCGCTGCACGCGATGGTGCTGCTGAGCGTTTTCAAGGTGGCCGCCTATGTGACCGGCTATCAGAAATGGGAGGATGAATACCGCTTTGCCGCGACGGATCCCGCCTATGAATACGCGGCCGCGACGGCGCAGCAGTATGAGCGCATGGTGCTCGCGGCGGAATATGCCGTCGGCGAGGAAACAAGCCCGATCGTCGGCAATGTGCTCGACCTGCTCCGGGAAACGAATCTGATTTCGCTCGTCTACCGCTCCTTCCACAACTATTCCGCGGAAGAAATGGCGATGCTGACCTTATATACGCTCTTCCAGCTGGAAACCGACAAAACGCTGCTGAAGCATTACCGCGAAGCGCTCGACGACTGGTGGATCACGGCCGGCTGCGGCGAAAATCCGCTCTGGTATCTGATCTATCAGCTCGCCTATCCCGACAAGGCGAAAAAGGACGCCTTCGGCAACGCCGTCATCGAAACGGCGGCCTGGTCGCTCAGCCGGCACCCGACCGATCTTGCCGGCTACAGCGCCACGAATCCCAACCGCGACGATCTGGGCGAATTCAGCCTCGAGGCGATCGGACTGGATGTGCGCAACTCGATCAGCTACGATTTAAAACGCAGCCCGACGCTCACGCCGCTGTCCGAAAAACCCGATACCAAAGAGATCATCCGCTTTGCGCTCGAGCTCACGCGCGTGAAAGCGGCGGTCGCCGCGCCCGATGAACGCGCCCTGCACAAATACAACGGCAGCACCTATTCCCTGGGCGGCTACCACGCGCCCGGGCAGCTTTACACCTCGACCACCTACACGCTCCCCTACTGGATGGCAGTGTATCACGGCATGATTGAGTAAAAAACGAGAATAAAGAAAGCAGGCATATCGATTCGTATGGAACCGATATGCCTGTAATTTTTCTTCTGATTCGGTTTATCCGCACACGCCGCGCAGGGCGTAAAGCACAAGATAGGTCAGATTATTGAGCAGATAGCGCAGGAACGAGAAGCCGTAGGGCAGCTGAAACTCCCATTCCGAAAGCGGCACAAGCGCAGCGGAGAGCGAATCGTCATACTGCCGCTCCGGCTGCAGGAAGGCGCGCGTTTTCATTTTCGCCATGCACAGCTCCTTGCAGCGCATGCGCAGCGCCGTGCCGAAGCCGATGGGATCGCGGCGGTAGGCGTTCTGCAAAACGATCATATGCGAGGGCAGAAACACCAGCCGGATGCCGGTCAGGATCGTGTCGTTGCCGTTATAAACGCCGAGCACGGGGTTCATATAGCCGGTGCCCAGGACGTTGGCGGTGAAATCGGAGACGACAAAGCCGTCGAAGCCCCATTCCGCGCGCAGCAGATCGATCAGCAGCGCTTTGCACCCGCCGCACCAGTCCGGACCGATCCGGTTGTAGGCGGACATCACGCCGGCGCAGTCGCTCTCCTTGATCGCGATTTCAAACGCTTTCAGATACAGCTCGCGCATGGTCTGCTCATCCGCCCAGGTGAACACGCCATTGCGGTGGGATTCCTGATCGTTGAGCGCGAAATGCTTGATCGTGACCACAAGGCCCTCGCTGCTGCAGCCGTTGATCATCGCCGCGGCCAGCTTGCCGCTGAGGAGCGGATCCTCGGAGAAATACTCAAAATTGCGCCCGCCGCGCGGATTGCGGTGCAGATTCACCGCCGGCGCATACCAGATATCCGTGCCGATATCGGCCGATTCCATACCGACCGCGGCGCCCACCGCTTCGGCCAGCTCGATATTCCACGTGCAGGCGATCGCCGTTTCACAGGGATAAGCGACGCCGCTGTCCGTATAAAGAATTCCGTTGCGGCCCTTGACGCTCGAGGGGCCGTCGTTGTCCATCGTGGCGGGAATGCCCAGGCGATCAATGCCGGCCGTGCCGTAACCGCCGTCCGAAACCAGCAGCGCCATTTCGCGCACGGTCAGCTGATCAAGGAAAGCGTCCCACAGGGATGCGTCCGCGGCCACGTCCCGCAGCGTGATCGTTTTCTCATAGCGCGCGCCGGTTTTCGGCGCGGTGCCTTCGGTCGTAGGCGCGGGCAGCTGATCGGCGTTTTTCACCGCGTCGTTTGTCGCGACCGGCTCGGCCGTCGGGAACGTCCCAGCCGCGTCAGCGCGGGAGAGCACGGGGAAGCCGCTGTACGCGGCGTCAAAGCGATTCTGAATGTCCGCGCCGGTCGCGGAATCCTGCCGCAGCACGACGGTTTCCGGCACGTTGACGGTCACGGTCTGCAGCGCCTGCGCGGCGTTGCGCGAAAGCCGGATGTCATAATTGCCCGCTTCCAGCACCCAGCTCTGTGCGTGCGCGGCGTCATAGGAAGCCATGTCGCGTTTCGGGAAGGAAACGGTCACGCTCTCGCTTTCGCCCGGCGCGAGCAGGCCGGTTTTTGCAAAGCCGCCCAGGCAGACCGCGCTCTTTTCGAGCCCGCCGGGCGTGTAGGGCGCGGAATAATAGACCTGCACGGTCTCCTTGCCGGCGCGCTCGCCTGTATTCGTCACCTGCACGGACAGGCGCACGTCGTCGCCCGCCGTGTCGCTTTCAAGCAGCGTCTGTTCAAACGTCGTGTAGGACAGCCCGTAGCCGAACGGGAACTGCACTTTTTCTGGCGCGAAGGTTTCAAAATAGCGGTAGCCGACGTAGATGCCCTCGCGGTATTCCACATAGTGCTCGCCGCTGTCATCCTGATACTTGAACGACCCGAAGCAGGGCGAGGACGCGTGCGCGGCCGGGTCATAGGCGACGGTATCCGCCAGACGGCCGGAGGGATTCACCTTGCCGCTGAGCATCTGCGCCACCGCGGCAAAGCCGAATTCGCCCGGGATCCACATCATCGCCGCCGCGCGGATGTGGTCATACTGCTCCAGCCAGTCCATCTGCATGACGTTGCCGGTGTTGAACAGCACGATCACCTCGCCGAACGCCGCGTTGACCTTCTCGATCAGCGCGCGCTCGGTATCGCTCAGGCGCAGCGTTTCCTCACTCAGATCCGCGCCCTCCGCGCTCGTGCGGCTGATCATGATCAGCGCCGTATCGGAAAAGGCGACGGCGCGCCGCATCAGGTCGTCCGTCAGCTTTTCGACCGGCATTTCCTTGAGCGAATCGATGGAAAGCATCACCTGCAGAAGGTTGTTGATCACGGTGTTGTCGGTTTTCGGCATCTTGTTGCGCCCGATATTCGCTTCGTAAAGGGCACGCAGCTCGGTGTTGAAGGCGATCCCTTCCGCCTCGAGCGCTTCATAAAAATCCGTCGGATCGTCCGAGGTGATCGCGCCGGAGCCCGCGCCGCCCAGAAACGGATAGACGGAGCCGACGCCGAAGATATTCAGCTTTTTGCCGCAAAGCGGCAGGCAGTTTTCTTCATTTTTCAGCAGCACGATGCCCTCGGCCTCCACGTCGATCGCCGTCTGCCTGGAAACCGCGACGACGGAGGGATCCACATGACCGCTGAGCGCAAGCGCCGCGACGCCGCAGGATGAAAGCAGCACAAGCGCCGCCAGGGCAATCGATAACGCGCGTTTCATTGCATTCTCCCCTTCCTGATTCTGCTTCCACTATACCAAAGGATCCGGCCGAATGCAATCCTTTTTCGCTTTTCCCGGGAAAATTGCACACTTCGCGCAGAATCTGACAAACGCAAAAGACCGCCGCGCTGAAAAAATCAGAACGGCGATCCATTTTTTATGATTGGAATTATTTCAGGCGTTCGCGGATGATCGCCTGCACGCGGTCGAGCACCTGATCGGCCGGCACCTTTTCGCTGATTTCCTTGTCGCGCGTGACGACCTCGCACACGCCTTCCTTGAGGTTGCGCGGGCTGACGATCACGCGCACGGGGATGCCGAGCAGATCCGCGTCGGAGAACATGAAGCCCGGGCGGATGTTGCGGTCGTCATAGAGCACCTCGACCTTCGCGTCGAGCATCGACTGATAGAGCCCGTCGGCCACGGCCTTGGTTTCGGCGTCGTCGGCGCGCAGGCAGCACAGCTCCACGTGCCAGGGCGCGATGCTCATCGGCCAGATCGGGCCGTAATCGTCATGATGCGCTTCGCACACGGACGCGGCCAGACGCCCCACGCCGATGCCGTAGCAGCCCATGATCGGGTATTGCAGGTTGCCCTCGCTGTCGAGATACTGCATCTCCATGGATTTCGTATATTTCGTGCCGAGCTGGAAGATGTTGCCCACCTCGATGCCGCGGGAGATGCGGATCGCGGGCTTGCCGCACTGCGGGCAGATGCCGCCCTCGATGATCTTGGCAAGATCGATATACGCCACCTCGCCGACGTCGCGGGAAATCTTCAGGCCAGTGAAATGGTATTCTTCCTCATTCGCGCCGCAGGAGAGATTGTGCGTATTCTGCAGCGATTTGTCATAGAGCACCGTGAACTTCTCACTGTCGAGGCCGACCGGGCCGATATAGCCCGCGTGCAGACCGCAGTCCTCGGTGATCACCGCCGGATGCACGCCCTCGCCCAGATAATTCGTCAGCTTTGTTTCGTTGATATCAAGATCCCCGCGCACGAACACAACGACGTATTCATCCGTCATGTTCTTCTGATAAACGACCGCCTTGCAGCTCTCGACGAGCGGCGTATGCAGGAAGTCGCAGATCTCCTCGATCGTGTGGATATTCGGCGTGTAGACCATGGTAAGCGCAGCGCTCTCGCCCGTCATTTCGTTCTCGATGATGCTCTCGGCCGCTTCCATATTCGCGCGGTAATCGCATGCGGAGCAGATGGCAAGCGTATCCTCGCCGATGGGCGTCAAGAGCATGTATTCATGCGAAATGCTGCCGCCCATCATGCCGGAATCGGATTTGACCGTCACGACGTCGGGGATGCCGCAGCGCGCGAAAATGCGGTTGTAGGCGTCATAGCAGATTTGATAATAACGCTCAAGATCCTCCTGCGAGGTGTGGAAGGAATAGGCGTCCTTCATCGTGAATTCGCGCACGCGGATCAGGCCCGCGCGCGGACGCGCCTCGTCGCGGAATTTGGTCTGGATCTGATAAATCATAAAGGGATAGCGCGAGTAGCTGTTGCCGTAATCGCGCACGAGCTGCACGGCGGCCTCCTCATGGGTCATGCCGAGCACCATGGGAATGTCGTTGCGGTCCTTGAAGCGCAGCAGCTCGCTGCCGATGCTTTCATAGCGGCCGGTCTCCTGCCAGAGGGACGCCGGCATCACGACCGGGAACTGCACCTCCTGCCCGTCGATCGCGTCCATTTCCTCGCGGATGATATTCTCGATCTTGCGGGTAATGCGGCGCAGGGGCATATAGGATGAATAAATGCCGTTGGCCACGCCCTTCATATAGCCGCCGCGGAGCATGAGCGCGTGGCTGTCCACCACGCAGTCCGAGGGCTTTTCCTTAAAACGGTCGCCGACCAGCTTGTCCATCTTCATGAAGCAAACCTCCGATCCTTCAGCTGAAAATATACTGTGGGATATTTTACAATAAACCGGGGAAAATGTCAATCTGTTTAAAGTGGGTATTTTTCATTTCATTCCGGCGGCTCTGTTTCCTTCGCTTTTGACGATAAGGTGTTTCTAATGAAAAAATAAAAACGCACTGGCGGCCGGTGACAATCAGTAGGGAATGCTGCCCTCAGCATTCCGCGCGGCGGTACGCCGCGAATGATCGACACACACTTCACAGCTTGCAATGCGCCTGCGGCGCATCCGGAGCGCTGAGGGCAGCGCTCCCTCCCCACGATTTACAGGGAATCTCGTAGGGAACGCCGTTCCGGCGGTGCGGGTCGCCGGCGGCGAC
>JAFZNN010000295.1 GCA_017550895.1 Clostridia bacterium | reverse complement strand
GCCACAGGCGCGTAGTCCGCGCCGACCAGCTTTTCAAGCGCCGTGTTCAGCGCCTTCGCCGCGTCCTCGGCCAGCGCCGCGGGCTCGTTTTCATACACCGTCCAGCCGCCCATGAGCGCCGGTGCGCCGGCCTCTTCGGCTCCGGTTTCTTCATCGGCCGCGCCGTATTCGAGATCCACGAAGCCCATGAGCTCCGCGCCGCCGTTGAGGTCGGCGTAGACGTACACCATCGCGCAGGAGGATTCGGCGTTCGGAGCGACGGGCGTCACGCTGCACAGGAAGCAGTAATTTGTGCCCGCCACGACCTGAGAGGCCAGCAGCGCGACAGGGGTCACATTGGAGCCGACAAAGCCTTCCAGCGCCTTGTCAAAGGCAGCGGCGGCGTCTTCAGGCAGGGGCAGCGCTTCGCTCTCGCAGGCGCTCCAGCCGCCGACAAGCATTCCTTCCGCCATCGCGGCGCCAGACATCAGCATAACCAGGGCCAGCAGCACAGCAAACAGTTTCTTCATGACATTTTCTCTCCTTGTTATTTATTGCAATGAAGCGCGGCCGTGAGGGCCTTTCGCATTGCGTGCACTATTATATACGTTCCAAAAGGCAGAATGGTTGCATGAAAAGAAGAATTTTTTGGAAAAAATGCCGGGCAGGCCGCCTCGGCGGCGTGGAATGGAAAGAACCTGCGACAGCCGTTGAACTTTTCCAGCGAATGTTTTATAATGGTCTCATGAATGACACCCGACGGAAGGAGCGATACGATGAATTTTGACGCGAAAAACCTCGACATGAAGGCCATGCACAACTGGGAACTGTATTCCGCGAGCCTTGAAAACGAGCTGCGCCAGTGCCTGGACGAGGGCCGCGACGTGGCGCGGTATGAAGATCTGTGCAAGGCCATCGCCGCGCTGCCGCTGGGCGTGGAGCGCGAGGAACTGGCCGACGTGTTCTTTAAGATCGTGACGGCCGCGCCCATCCGCGCGGATTATCCCTATGTCGAGCCGGACGAACTGGAGGCCATCCGCGCCGCGCGTCCGGCGGATCGGCCCGCGTTCAGAGCGCCGGCGCATGACGGCGCGCTGAAGGCGAAGATCCGCGGCGCGTGGCTGGGCCGCATCTGCGGGTGCCTGCTGGGCAAGCCGGTGGAGGGCATGCGCACGCCGGACATGCATGAGCTGCTCAAAAACAGCGGCAATTTCCCGCTGGCGCGCTATATGACACTGAAGGACCTTGAAAAGACGCCGCGCCTTCAGGAGCGCTGGACCAATCGCACCTGGGCAGACAACCTGAACGGCTGCGCGCCGGTGGACGACGACACCAACTACACCGCCATGGCCGCCAAGGGCATCGTGGGAAAATACGGCCGGAATTTCACCCCGGGCGACGTGGCCGTGGCCTGGATGGACTGCCAGCCCAAGAACGCCTACTGCACCGCCGAGCGCCGCGCTTTCCGCAATTTCGTGATCGGCATCCGCCCGCCGCAGTCGGCTATGTACAAGAACCCCGACCGCGAGTACATTGGCGCGCAGATCCGCGCGGACTACTTCGGCTACATCAACCCCGGCGACCCGGAGACGGCGGCGGAGATGGCCTGGCGCGACGCGTGCATCTCCCACGTGAAGAACGGGATTTACGGCGAGATGTTCGTCGCGGCGATGCTCGCGGCGGCGGCCGTGTGCGACGACACGCTCACGGTCATCGAGGCGGGCCTGGGCGAGGTGCCCGAAAAGAGCCGCCTGACCGCCGGCGTGCGCCGCGTGATCGACGACTGGAAAAAGGGGTGCTCCGAGGCCGAATGCTTCGCCCACATCGCGGAGCGCTGGGACGAGTTCAGGAGCTACGACTGGGTGCACACCATCTCGAACGCCGAGATCGTGACGGCTTCGCTGCTGTATGGCGGGAAGGACTATGGCAAGTCCATCTGCCGCGCGGTGCAGACCGGCTTCGACACCGACTGCAACGGTGCCACGGTGGGCTCCATCGTGGGCATGATGATGGGCGACGCCGCGGTCGGGGCCGAGTGGACCGCGCCCATCTGCGGCACGCTGGACACCAGCATTTTCGGCGTCAACCGCGTGTCCGTCGAGGAGATGGTCGAACTGACCATGAAGCACCTGCCGGCGTAATGCCCTGTCTGCGCGGGGCCTTCCATTTTTCGCTGAAGTTTTTCGCTCTTCACGGAAAGCTGAGGGAAATCGCAGTACATGCCTCCCCTGAAAGGGAAGGTGCCGAGTGAAGCGAGGCGGAGGGGTAGCAATGGCGAGACAGCGCATTATCGAGCCATGCCTCAGTACGGCGCGATGGATTCCAACCCCTCAGTCAGCTTCGCTGCCAGCTCCCCTTTCAGGGGAGCCCGGAGTCACACAACTTTCTGTGAAGGACCAGTTTTTTTCGAGAAGGGGCTGATTCCATGGGCCGGGAACTGGACGCCTGCCAGCTCGTCGAGCGCAGCATCAACAAGAAATTCCGCAAGGAGCTGTGGTCGCCGTTCACGCT
>JAFZNN010000025.1 GCA_017550895.1 Clostridia bacterium | reverse complement strand
GAAGCATGAGCTGACCCGCGCCGACAAGGAAGCGGACCGCATCCGCCATGTGGATACGTGCGACGCGAACACCGGCCCGATCTTTTTGACCTATCGCCCGCAGGCGACGGTCAAGGCGCTGCTCGAGGGCTGGAAGGCATCGCACGCGCCGGTCTATGATTTCACGACCGACGACGGCGTGGGCAACACGGTCTGGGTGGTGGATGATCCCGCCGCCGTGGCGGAGATCTCCGCGCTGTTTGCCGGCATCGACGCTTTGTATATCGCGGACGGCCATCATCGCTGCGCCTCCGCGGTCAAGGTCGGCCTCAAACGCCGCGCCGCCAAACCGGATTATGACGGCACGGAGGAATTCAATTTCTTCCTGAGCGTGCTCTTCTCCTGCGACGAGCTGGCGATCATGGATTACAACCGCGTGGTCAAGGATCTCAACGGCTACACCGCGGAGGGCTTTCTGGATGCGCTGCAAAAGGCGTTTACTGTGGAAGCGGTCGGCAGCGCGCCCTATCATCCCGAGGCGCTCCATACCTTCGGCCTGCTGCTCGACGGCGTCTGGTACCGCCTGACGGCAAAGGACGGCAGCTTCGACGCGGCGGATCCCGTGGCGGCGCTGGATGTTTCGATCCTGCAGAAAAACGTGATCGCGCCCCTGCTGGGCATTGATGATCCGCGCACGGACAAGCGCATCGATTTTGTCGGCGGCATCCGCGGCCTCGCGGAGCTCGAGCGCCGCGTGCGCACGGATATGCGCCTGGCGTTTTCGATGTATCCCACCTCGCTGGAGGAGCTCATGGCGATTGCCGACGCCGGGCAGATCATGCCGCCGAAATCCACCTGGTTCGAGCCGAAGCTGCTCAGCGGCCTGTTCATCCATAAGCTTGCATAATCTCACGCCCTGTCGGTCAGACGGCCGACGGGGCGTTTTTCACAAAACACGGGCGTTTTTTTTGAATAAGCTGTATAAATATCCGGATTGCGGTTGCAAATCCGCGCGGCCTGTGTTATACTGAACTGTAATCATCCGCGCCGGGGCGGCAATCCTGCGGCGCGAGCGGCGAAGAGGAGGAGTGAGATGGCAAACGAAGCGACTGCGTTGGAGCTGGAGCAGGAACGCGCGCACATTATTACAACGGCCATGAAGGATCGGCGTTACGTCGGCACGAAAGAGACCGTCGCCTACATCCTTTATGACATCGCGCAAAGCTTCGACATCAACAAATACCGCGATATTTTCACCACGGATATTCTCAAGATCGGCCTGAAGTTCCAGAGCGTGACCAATGCCGTGGTCGGCGTCTGGGATATCATCAACGATATCCTGCTTGCGGCGCTTGTGGATAAGACCCGCACGCGCTGGGGCAAATTCAAGCCCTGGCTGGTGATCTACGCGCTGCCGGGCGTCATGCTCAGCGTGATGTTCTGGCTGCTGCCGCTGTTTTTCAAGGACAAGGGGCTGTATGACGTTTCCAAGCTGGCCGTGTTCCTGGTCTTCCAGCTGCTGAGCAACCTGGCGACCTCGCTGCGCGATATTTCCCGCACGGGCATGCTTGCGGTCATCACGCCGAATATCATCGACCGCACGCGGCTGATCACGCAGGCGAACCTGCTGTCCGGTTTCGTGGAAAAGGGCCCGGAGATCCTCATGGGCGTGCTGATCGATCTGGTCAACCATAACGTGCTCAAGATCAAGATGCGCTCGCTGTATATGTCCGCCGGCTCCGTGACAGCCATCATCAGCGGATTGTTCGCGATTTATTTCTCCCTCGTTGCCAAGGAACGCGTGCAGCAGACGGTCGATAAGCCGTCCGTCGGCTCAACCTTCAAATCCATTCTGAATAACAAACCGCTGCTGCTGATTACGCTCGCCGAGATTCTGGGCGCCTTCAGCGTCGGTTCGAGCCTGAATTATTATTACATCAACGTGCTCGGTCTTGCGTCCATGTCCACCATCGTCGGCATTCCCGGCGCCGTGGTTTCGCCCATTTCCTACTCCTGGGTGCCGTGGGCGCGCGAGAAATTCTCGACCAAGACCCTGTGGCTGGTCGGCTCCCACACCAGCGACGTGCTGATGATCGGCGTGTTCCTCGTCGGCGCGATCAATAAGAATTACAAGCGGCCCGCCGCGATGATCCCGGCCTTCATGCTGCGCGAAACGATCTGGATGTTCACCTGGGGCATCCGCAGCGTGATCCCCGAGGAGATGCGCAACGAAGCGATCGACTACGGCGAGTGGAAAAACGGCTACCGCACCGAGGGCATGACCGGCGTTGCCAAGGGCATCCCGAAGAAGATCATTTCCACCGTCGGCGGCTCCGTCAACGCGATCATCCTCGACGCGATCGGCTACAAGCAGGGCGCGGGCTACGGCGGACAGACCGACAAAACGGAATTCGGCCTGTTCACCATGAGCACGATCCTGCCGGTCGTGACCGGCGCGCTGAGCGTGATCCCCAAGCTCTTCTACGACCTGAGCGGCAAGAAGAAGGAGCGCATGTACGCCGAGCTCATGGAGCGCCGCAAGGCCATGAGCGACGAGGTCAATGCGGACGACGCGGCAAAGCCCGTGCCGAAGGAAGAAGCATAAAACAAAACGAAACAAAACGAAGAATCCCGCCGCTGTTCTCTGCAGGACTGCGGCGGGCTTTTGCTGAAAAAACCGCCCGGATGCAGTCGTCCGGGCGGCGTATCGTTTATGAAATTGCAATCGCG
>JAFZNN010000294.1 GCA_017550895.1 Clostridia bacterium | reverse complement strand
GGCGCGGATCGCGCGACGGCGGCGGCAGCGGCCGAGGCGATCGGCGCGGATCTGCGCAAATCGCTGGGCGTGGAATGAACAGGGGGAACGGACGGATGAACAACAAACGAGCGCTGATTATTCGCATTGTGGCGATCGTGCTTTGCGCGCTGCTGGTGCTCGGCATCGTCACGGCTGCGCTGAGCGCCTTTGCGGCCGGCCCCGCGCCGGTGACGGGCAGCCGGGATATGAAGGAGCCGATCTTTCTTGCCGTTGCGGCGGCGGTGCTGCTTGCCGCCTGCATCCTTGTGCCGAAAATCGCGAAGAAAAAAGAACAGTGACCCGAACAAGGCCGGATGGCACAGCGCCGTCCGGCCTTTCTGAAAAATTTTTTGAAAACCGTGTCACCTTTTGCGGTGCAGAAACGTGTATGGAGTAGAAAGGGCGGTGATTCCATGGGGAGGTGACGGGCATCCTGCAGCCGGACGCCGAGCGGGCGGTGACGCTCTACGGCGACAGCCTGTATCGGCTGGCGACCGTGCTGCTGCGGGATCCGGAGCAGGCGAAGGACGCCGTGCAGGACTGTTTCCTGCGTTACATTCGCAAAGCGCCGTCGTTTCGGGACGGCGAACATGAAAAGGCCTGGCTGATCCGTGTGACCGCCAACATCTGCAACGATCAGCTGCGCGCCCGCAAGCGGCAGAGCTTCCTGCCGCTCGAGGCAATCCGGGATCGCGGCGTTTCCGAGGATCATGCGCAAATCCTCGGCGCGCTCGCATCGCTGGAGCTGCCCTACCGCTCCGTGCTGCATCTGCATTATGTGGAGGGCTACAGCGTCGCGGAGATCGCGTCGATGCTGAAGCTGACGCAGGCCGCGGTCAAAAAGCGCCTGCAGCGCGGCCGGGAGCTGCTGCGGCAGGCCTATCTGGCAGAGTAACACAACGCCGGGAACAAAGGGGGGATCAGATGGATCCGAAAGAATTGAAGGCAGCGGCGGCGCAGCTGACGCTGACCGAGGAAGAAAAGCAGGCGATGATCGCCGCCTGCGCGGGCAGGAAACGGAAACCGCCGTATCGCAGGATCGCCGCGATCGCAGCGGCGCTGCTGGTGCTCACCGCGCTGGCCGCGGCGCCGGGCCTTCTGTCCCGCGCCGGGCGCGTGGGCAAGGCGGCGGATGCGGCGGTGCAAAACGAAGCCGTCGTGGCATATGACGATAAAGCAGACACGGCGTACGGCAATGACGCGCAGTCGGAGAGCGCCGCGTCGGCAGCCTCGCCGGCGGAAGCAACGAAGATGACGGATGGAAACGGCGGCGGCGTGATTCGTCCGCAAAAATATCGGGCGAGATATTATACGCTTTATGCTCCGTTTGTTCAGTTGGTTGGCCGAGAGGCTAGCCGGGAATGGATGGAAACCATAGATTATTCTCCAGATGCGTCTTCCATGGTCATGCTGCAATTTGTTCGCCATTTTAACATTACCAGAGAGCAGTTTGACAAGGCCAATCTGGAGACAGCCAGAATCATTCGAGACAAACTGGATGGCCGCCCCTGCATGCGGCCGATGGATTATACGAATCAGGAAGATGATGAAATCTACAATGCGGATATCATCTACACCTTTGATGAGGACATCATCAACGCCTATTATTTAGGGCCGGACTATCCGTATCTCTTTGATTTTGAATTCGATGAAGCCGTTGCCGCCGGAACGTACACCTCACAGACGGAGGTCTGGGTCGACGTGGACGAAATGGAAGCAGAGATCCTTGCAAAATACGGTTCTCTGGAGTGAGAAACCCGATCCAATATAAAGGAGGTTATTTTGTATGAAACACAAGGGGAAAACACTCATCGCCGCGCTCTGTGCGGCGGCGCTGCTGCTGACTGCGCTGCTGGGCTTCGCCGGCTGCGGCGCGGCGGAGAAGAGCGCCGATTACATCGAACCCGTCACGCGGTCCTATGGCGCCGGCGACGCGGCTGCCGAAGTTGTGCAGGATGACTTCATGGAGAACAACAGCTACGCCAAAAGCGAAAGCGCCCCGCAGGCAGCGGAGGGGACGGACGCTTCGCCGCAGGCGCAGGAAAAGATCGTGCGCACCTTCGAGCTGACCGTGCGCACAGAGAGCTTCGACGCCTATCTTGCCGCGCTGAAAAAAGCGGTTGCGGTGAACGGCGGTTATCTGGAGAACTTCTCCGTCTGGAACAGCAGTTACAGCGGCAGCAACCGCTCCGCCTCCGTCACGGCGCGCATTCCGGCCCAGAATGCCGACGCGTTCCTTGCGGCCGCGGGGGAGAACGGCGTGATCACCGGCAGCACGGAAAGCGCGACGAACGTGACGCTGCAGTATGTCGATCTCGAAAGCCGCATCAGCGCTTATAAAACGGAGCAGACGACGCTCATGGAGCTGCTGAAAAAAGCGGAGTCGCTGGAGGATACGCTGAAGATCCACAAGCGGCTGAACGAGGTCAACTATCAGCTGGAGAATTATACGGCGCAGATGCGCGTGCTGGAAAACCGCGTAAGCTACAGCACGGTGGAGATGGACATTTCCGAGGTCAACCGCGCGCTCGTGGAAGAGGACGGTCTGGGCACCCGCATCAAGAACCGCTTCCTCGAGAACTGGGACGCGCTGATTGAAGGGCTGAAAAACATCGCGGTCGGCCTGATCGGCGGCCTGCCGATTCTGCTGCCGCTGGCCGCGGTCATTGCCGTGGTGATCGTCGTGCTGGTGAAAGTGCGCAAAAAGAGAAAGGCGAAGAAGGCTGCGAAGTCCGTCGCCCCGCCGGAAACAACTGAATAATGCAAAAGAAGCCGCCGGAGGCCAGCAGCCTCCGGCGGCAATTGCGTTTGGATCGGATTCGGATCGGATCAGTCTTCCGCGCCGGGCAGCTTTGTGCCGCAGGCGGCGCAAAAACCGGTGCCGACGGTGTTCTGCTTGCCGCAGCTCGGGCAGACGAACGCCGCGGCCATTGTGGTTTCGGGCAGCTTTGCGCCGCAGGAGGGGCAGAACTGCCGGTCCGCCGTGCAGCTCTCGCCGCAGGCCGGACACTGCTTGAGATTCATCGACATCGCGGTGGCGTAATTCTCCGCCGCGCTCTGCAGATTGGCAAAGGCGCCGTTCATCCCGGCAGCGGAGGCGTTCTGCTGCGCAGCCGCGTTTGCGGCGGTTGCCTGCGCCGTGGCGTCGGCCGCCTGGTTGAGGGAATTCGCCGTCTGATTCGCCCAGTTCTCAGCCGCGGGGGTCACGGCCTTTTCGACCGCTTTGCCGACCGCGTCGCGCAGCCCCTTGCCGATGCCGTCGCTCAGCCCTTTGCTGATGCCGCCGGAAATAGCGTTCTTTAAAAATCCCATCGCTGGTTCTCCTCTCGTCGTCTTCGTGTGTTAATTCAGCACGGGGATAAAGGCGTTGTGGATCGCGGCGACCGCCTTGTCGGCGTCCTTCGCGTCAATGAGCACGGAGATTTTGATCTCGCTCGTGGCGATCATCTGAATGTTGATGTCCGCCTCAAACAGCGCCTCGAACATCTTTGCCGCGACGCCGGGGTGGGATTCCATGCCCGCGCCGACCACGGAGACCTTCGCAACGTCCGTTTCCGACGTGACCGTCAGGCCGGCCAGCAGATCCAGCCCCTGCAGCACTTCCACGCAGTCCTCGGCGTGCGCCTTGGTGGTGGTGAAAACGATGTCTTTCGTATTGTTTCTGCCGACGGACTGCAGGATGATGTCCACGTTGATATTCTTTGCGGCGAGTCTGCCGAAAATCTTATAAGCGATGCCGGGATCGTTCGGCACGCCGATGATCGTGATGCGCGCCACGTCCGTATCCTTCGTCACGCCTCTGACCAGCATTTTTTCCATCGATGAAACCTCCTTGACAATCGTGCCGGGCTTGCGCACAAGGCTGGAAAGCACTTCAAGCTGCACGTTGTATTTTTTTGCCATTTCCACGGAGCGGTTGTTGAGCACCTGCGCGCCGAGCGTCGCGAGCTCCAGCATTTCGTCATAGGAAATGTCGTCGAGCTTCTTTGCGTTCGGCACCTTGCGGGGATCGGCGGTGTAAACGCCCTCCACGTCGGTGAAGATCTGGCAGCGGTCCGCCTGCATGGCGGCGGCGATTGCCACGGCGCTGGTGTCGGACCCGCCGCGCCCGAGGGTGGTGATGTCGTCATATTTGTTCAGACCCTGGAAGCCTGCAACCACGACGATGTTCTTTTTCGCGATCTCCATCTTGATGCGGTCGGCGCTGACCTTTTTAATGCGCGCGCTGCCGTAGGTGGAGTTGGTGGAGAAGCCGGCCTGCCAGCCCAGCAGGGAGCATACGGGGCAGCCGAGCTTTTCGATCGCCATGGCCAGCAGCGCGATGGAGATCTGCTCGCCCGAGGCCAGCAGCATATCCATCTCACGCTTGGATGCCTTCGGATTGATTTCGGCCGCCTTGGCAATCAGGTCGTCGGTCGTGTCGCCCTGCGCGGAAACCACGACCACAACGTCGTTGCCGGCTTTATAAGTGTCCGTGACGATGCTTGCAACATTCATCACGCGCGCGGCGTCCGCAACGGAGCTGCCGCCGAATTTCTGAACGATCAGTGCCATAAGCGAGAACCTCCCATCAATAATCCGTCACGCGGATCATGGACTGCACCGCGGCGGGGATCTCTGCCAGCACCGCCCGCAGCTTGCGCTCGGTGATCGGCTCGGTAATGAAAGCCAGCTCGCCGTCGGGCGCGTTTTCGCGCTTGAGCATCTGCACCGCGCCCAGCGTGCTGCC
Source organism: Clostridia bacterium (assembly GCA_017550895.1). Taxonomy (GTDB): domain Bacteria; phylum Bacillota; class Clostridia; order Oscillospirales; family Acutalibacteraceae; genus CAG-177. Next base: position 7,321 of record JAFZNN010000294.1, on the reverse strand, counting down.
GATTGCGGCCAGCGCGGCGGCGGGGTCCTCGGCGGTCACGCGCAGATAGACTGCGTTCTCGATGTCAAGGTAATCCGCGATGTAATCCGGCTCGCTGTCCTGCCAGCCGAAGAATTTGCGGCGCTCCAGATGCTTGGCGCAGTCGATCACGTCCGCAACCACGGCGGAGGCGGTGGGCATGGCGCCGGCGCCCTTGCCGTAGAAGACGACGTCGCCGATCGCGTCGCCGCGCACGAGGATGGCGTTGAAGACGTCGTCCACCGTGGCAAGCTGACTGTGCCCCTGCACAAAGGCGGGCGAAACGAGCGCCGCGATCTTGTTGGGTGCGAGCCGCTTGGCGCGGGCGATCAGCTTGATCACGCCGCCCCACGCGCGGGCATAGTCCACATCCGCCAGCTGGATGCCGCGGATGCCTTCGGTGTGCACCTCGTCGGGATACACATGCTTGCCGAAGCAGAGCGCGGCCAGGATGCAGATCTTGCGGCAGGCGTCGAAACCGTCCACGTCCGCGGACGGATCGCGCTCGGCATAGCCGTTGCGCTGTGCGAGCAGCAGGGCCTCGTCAAAGGTCATGCCCTTTTCGATCATCATGGTCAGGATGAAGTTGGTCGTGCCGTTGAGAATGCCGGCGATCTCGTCGATGTCGTTGGCCGCCAGGCACTGCGTGATTGGGCGGATGATCGGGATGCCGCCGCCGACGCTTGCCTCAAAGAGGAAGTTGACGTTTTTGCGCTCGGCGATCTTCAGCAGCTCATAGCCCTTGGCCGCCACCAGCTCCTTGTTGGAGGTGACGACGCTCTTGCCCGCTTCCAGGCAGGCGCTGACGTATTCAAATGCCGGGTGCAGACCGCCCATGGTTTCCACCACGATGCGCACATCGGGATCCGACACGATTCTGGTGTAATCGGCCATGACCAGATGCTCATTGGGGTCGCCGGGGAAGGTGCGGCGGTCCAGAATATACGCCAGCTCCATCTCGGTCTGCATGCTTTTTTTCACGATTTGATCATAGTTTTTTTTGAGCAGGCTTGCGACGCCGGAGCCGACGACGCCATAGCCCATGATTGCGACCTTCATTTTCAAAACCCCTTTCTGTTTGCAGCGAGGGCGCATCAAAATCAGATGTATATATCACTATACCACAGAATTCCGAAATAATAAAGAGAAATTTTTCATCTTTCCGAGATTTTTTTAAAATATTTTAAAAAAATATGGCTGCGGCGGCGAATTTTCGCTCCGCGCTTGACCGCACGGCAGAAAACTGGTATAATAAACTATCTATACGAACTATTCGAGATACAGAAAGGATGCTGAATATGATCCTGATTTCCCCCTCGGTCCTTGCGAGTGATTTTTCCGCGCTCGGGCAGGAAGCCGCGCGCATGGAAGCCTGCGGCGCGGACTGGCTGCATCTGGATGTGATGGACGGTCATTTTGTGCCGAATATCAGCTTCGGCGCGCCGGTGATCCGCGCCATCCGCCCCTGTGCCGGACTGAAATTCGACGTGCATCTGATGATCAGCGAGCCGCTGCGCTATATCGAGGATTTCGTGAAAGCCGGCGCCGACCGGATCACATTTCATATTGAAAGCGATTCGCCCGCGGCGGAAACGATCGAAAAGATCCGCGCCTGCGGCTGCGAGGCCGGTCTGAGCGTGAAGCCCGGCACGCCGGCGGAGGCGGTGTTCCCCTATCTGGAGACGCTGGATATGGTGCTGGTCATGACCGTGGAGCCCGGCTTCGGCGGGCAGTCCTTCATGCCGGATATGATGGGGAAGCTGCGCGCGCTGCGCGCGGAGTGCAGCCGCAGAGGGCTTGCCGTCGATCTGCAGGTGGACGGCGGCATCGGCGCAAAGACCGTGGAGACCGCGGCCGCCGCCGGCGCAAATGTGTTCGTGGCCGGCAGCGCCGTGTTCGGCGCGGCGGACCCCGCGGCCGTCATTGCCGATCTGCGCGCGAAAGCGACCGCCGCGTTTCCGGAATAAGAACCTGAAATTCCGCTCTGGCTATGCGAACACTCACTTAAACAGATCTTTCCCGCATGCGAGCAGCTGCCAGTGCTCTTTGGTATAGGCGCGCAGCAGCGGCTCCGTGCTTTCCGCGCAGCAGAATTCCCGCAGCCGCCGGCAGATGCTGCCCACCCCGGCAGGGGCGGAGAGCAGCAGCCGGTAACGGCCGCCCTGCGTATACAGACTGCTTTCCGGCATCTCCTCCTGCGCCGCCAGCTGGGCGAGCGCGCCGAGCAGCGCCTCGGCCGTGCCGAATTCGCAAAGCACATCCCGGCTCTGCTTATGCAGCTGGGTCTGCCGTCCGGCGCCGTAGCGCCCGGTCAGGAAGGTGAAGGTCAGCGTGCAGCCCCCTGCGGGCACGGGCGCGGCCTCGATGAGCATCCGGCGCGAGGGATCCAGCGTGCGGTCCAGCTGCTTGCCCGCCCGATCGAGCACCGTCCAGATGACGCGGCGGGTCTCGATGGTGGCGTAATCCAGCGCGTCATAAGTAATATCCAGCTCGCGCAGATCCTGCGCGGACAATTCCACCAGAAGCCGCGTTTCTGCGGCGGATCGGATCAACATGGCTGACACCCCCGGCGATTCTGAAAAAGTTTCCGATACTTCATTTTATGACGGAACGGCTGCGGGATGCAATGCAAAATAATTGGAAGGTGATCCTTTGCCTGACTCTGCAACCAAACGAACCGAAGGCGCGCAGAAGCCGTATGTCACGGCGCTGCAGCTGTTCGGCGATTATCTGCTGATGCTGCTTGTGCCCACGGTGCTGGCCGTCTATTATTACGGCACGCGCGTGCTGGCGGTCGCTGGTGTGAGCGTGGGCGTCGCGGTGCTGACGGAAGCGATCTTCAGCGCCGTGCTGGGCCGCTCTTACTATCTGCGCGATCTGACAAGCCTTTACACCGGCCTTTGCATCGCTTTGATGCTGCCGGCGGGCGTGCCGTTTTATGTGCCCGCGCTCGCGGCGGCCTTTGCCGTCGCGGCGGTGAAGATGCCGCTCGGCGGCAGCGGCGCGCCGATCATGCCTGCGGCGGCCGGCTTTGCCTTTGTTGCGGTCTGCTTTCGCGCGGAGGTCTTCACCTATACGCTGCGGGCGGAGCAGAAGCTGCTCGGCGCGCAGTCGCTCGGCGCTTTGCTGGGCGGCGGCAACGCCATGCGGCTGAACGCGGCGAATCTGCTGGATGTGCTCGGCGGCAACGTCGCCGGCCCGATGGGGACCGGCTGCGGTCTGCTGATGCTCGCCTGCGGCGTCTATCTGCTGATGCGGCGCCCGCGCGCGCTGCTGGCGACGGCGGGCTTCCTCGGCGCCTGCATGCTCTGGGCGGCGATCCTGCCGCGCAGCAACGGCGGCGTGCTGACCAATATCGTGCTGGAGCTTTGCTCCGGTTCGCTGCTGTTCGCATCCATTTTTCTTGTAACGGATCATGCCACGCTGCCTGCCGCGCGCCTGCATCGCGTGATTTACGGCGTGCTTTGCGGCGTGCTTTGCATGGCGATGCGCCGCAGTGGCGTGTTTGAGGAGCCGGTCTGCTTTGCGATCGTGCTCGGCAACGCCCTGCGCCCCGTGCTGGAATCGATCCTGCCCGGCGGCGAGCGGACGCAGAGAAAGGAGGCGCGCGCATGAAGGAGCAAACACCCGGCTTCCGCGTTTCGTTTCTGAAAAGCGCGGTGCTCTCCAATCCCGTGCTCGTGCAGATGGTCGGGCTGTGCCCGGCGGTGGCGGCCATGACCAATGTGCGCAGCGCCGTGCTGATTTCGGCGGTGCTTTGCCTGGATCTGATCGTGACCTGCGTGCTGGCCAGCGCCCTGATGAAGCGGATTCCCCGCGCCGTGCGCGTGGCGCTGTATCTGGGCATCGGCCTTGCGCTGATCTGCCCCCTGCTCTATTTTATTGAAACGTATACGCTGATGAACCTTGGCCTGAGCATAAAAGTCTATCTGCCGCTGCTCGCGGTCAATGCCGTGACCGCGCTGCACTGCGAAAAGGTCGCGGTCAAGAATCCCGTCCGCACAGCCTTTTCGGACGCGGCGGCGGTCGGCCTCGGGGCGTCGATCGTCTTTCTGATCATCGGCACGCTGCGCGAGGTGCTCGGCAGCGGCGCCTTTGCCGGCATCGATCTCGACCTGCCGATCTCCCTCAAGGGGCTGAGCCTGCCGTTCGGCTGCTTCATCCTGCTCGGCTTCCTAGCCGCGGCGCTGCAGGCGTTCTCGCCCTATCTGCGCCAGGCGCAGACGCGGGAGACGGACGCGCAGCCGGCGCAGACGCAGCCGGCGCAGACGGATGCGCAGGATGACCTCTGGAGCGACATTCTGGAGGCCGAAGCGGTGAGCAACGAACGGCTTGCGGCGCTGGATGAATTCACCGAGCGCCTGATCGGCGGAGAGGAGGATGCGCAATGAAAATGATCTCCACGCTGCTGATCACCGTGCTGTATACGGTGTTTGTGCAGAATCTCGTCATGAGCGCCGGCCTGGGCATGAGCGAGGCGATCCGCCTGGCGGCAAAGCCCGAAAAATTCCGGTCGCTGGCCGTGATGATCACCGCGTTTTCAGTGATTACCGGCACGATCTGCGGCGGACTGAGCCGCATTCCCGCCATCGCGACGCTGCCCTTCGCCGGGCGCGCGGCGGTCTACGGCGGCGTGCTCGCGGCAGTGTATCTGATCGCGGCGCTGTTGCTCGCGCTCCTCAAGCCGCAGGATCGCCGTCTGCGCAGCACGCTGGGCATCGCGGCGCTGAACACGCTGGTCTATGCCGTGCCGTTCCTGAATGAATTTGCGGCTTACAGCTTTGCCGAAAGCCTGTTTTCCGGTCTTGCGGCCGGCGCGGCGTTTGTGCTTGCCGCCGCCGTGATCGGGCAGGGCGCAAAGCTGCTGGCAAACAACAGCAACATTCCCCCGATCTTCCGGGGATCTCCCGCGCTGTTCCTGTATGTCGGGCTGATTTCGCTCGGCTTTCTGGGCTTCTCCGGGACGTCTCTTTTCCAATAATTCTTTTTCAAGGAGGCCGTCATGGCGAAAACTCCCAAGCCCGAACGGGCGCTCAAGCCCTCGCAGCGCGAGGCGATCACAGGGTTCTCCGCCCGCTTCGGCACGGAGCCGAGTTACGAGGAACGCACTCGCAAAAAGCGCCTGATCACGGCGATCCTGATCGCGGCGGGCGTCCTGCTGCTGATCGCCGTCGGCTTTTTTGTGACGGATGTGCTGCTGCGCATTACGGAGCAGCCGATCGACGACGAGGCGGAAGCGCTGCTGCTGCCCGTTTACAGTTTCCTGCAAAGGATTTGACAACATGGAATTTATCCCGTTCAATTCACGGTATACCTATCATAAATCCCCGTTCGGCGCCGTGCCGGCCGGGCAGACGGTCACCTTTCGCATCGTGCTGCCCCGTGCCTTCGGCTGCACGGGCGCGAGCCTGATTGTCAGCGCGGAAAGCGGGCACACGGAGATGGCGGCCATGCGCTGGGAACGCATGGAGGGTACGGCGGAGGAATGGTGGACCGTGCAGTTCACCCCGCGCACGCCCGGCCTTTACTGGTATCATTTTGCGCTCGCGCAGCGCGACGGCGGCAGCCTGATCACGCGCTTTGCCTGCGGCATCGGTGAAATCTCCGGCGCGGGCACCAGCTTCCAGCTGACCGTCTATGACCCCGCGTTTCAGACGCCGGACTGGTTCAAGGGCGGCGTGCTGTATCAGATTTTCCCCGACCGGTTCTGCGCCTCCGGCACGCCGAAAACCGGCGTGCCGGCCGGACGCGTGCTGCGCCGGGACTGGGGCGGTCAGCCGCTCTGGGAGCCGGACGAAGACGGAAAGATTCACCGCTACGATTTCTTCGGCGGCGATCTGCGCGGCATTGCGGAAAAGCTGCCCTATCTGCAGTCCCTGGGCGTGACGGCGATTTATCTGAATCCGATCTTCGAGGCGGAATCCAACCATCGCTATGATACGGGGGATTACGAAAAAATCGACCCGCTGCTGGGCGACGCCGCGGACTTCGAGGCACTCTGCGCGGCGGCGGAAAAAGCGGGCATCGGCATCCTGCTCGACGGCGTGTTCAGCCATACGGGCGCAAACAGCAAGTATTTCAACAAGGACGGCCGCTACCCCACGGTCGGCGCTTATCAGGGGAAGGACTCCCCTTATTTCGACTGGTACCGTTTCATCGAGTATCCCGAGGAATACGACTGCTGGTGGGGCGTGGATATCCTGCCGGAGATCGACGAGGAAAACGAGGACTACATCGCCTATATGGCGGGCGAAAACGGCATTCTGCGGCGCTGGCTGCGCGCGGGCGCGCGGGGCTGGCGGCTGGATGTGGCCGACGAGCTGCCCGACCGCTTCCTCGATGCGCTGCGCACGGCGGTCAAGACGGAGAAGCCGGACGCGCTGATCATCGGCGAGGTCTGGGAGGATGCGTCCAACAAAATCAGCTACGGGCAGCGGCGGCGCTATCTCGGCGGCGCGCAGCTCGACACGGTGATGAATTATCCGTTTGCGGCGCGGCTGATCGAATTTGCGGTCACCGGCGTCGCGGAGGGCTTTCACGACGCGATCCAGGAGATCTGCGAAAATTATCCGAAGCCGGCGGTGGACTGCCTGATGAATCATATCGGCACACACGACACCTGCCGCATTCTCAACCGGTTGGCGACCCACGGCAGCTACGTTTCCACCGAGCGCGAACGTTATGCCGGCGGGCTCGACGCCGCGGAACGCGCGGAAGGCGTGCAGCTGCTGAAAATGACGGCGGCCGTGCAGTTCACGCTCCCCGGCGTGCCGAGCATTTATTACGGCGACGAGGCCGGGCTGGACGGCGGCGAGGATCCCTTCAACCGCGGCTGCTATCCGTGGGGGCGGGAGGATCCGGCGCTGCTGGCGTGGTACCGCGCGCTCGGCGCGCTGCGCAGGGCGCACCCGGTCTATATCGACGGCGATTACGTGCCGGTTTCCGACGCGCTGGGCTGCATTGCCTTTGAGCGCCGCGGGCGGGGCGAGCGGCTGCTGACCGTCGCCAACCGCAACGAGCACGCGATCGTCTACTGGCTGCCGGATTACGGCTTCACCGCGCTGCTCGGCGGCGAGGTGCGCGGACGCGAGCTGTATCTGGAAGCGAAAAGCGCGGCGGTGCTTGCGTTTCAGGCGCCGCAGGAACAACAATAAAGAAAAGCAGAGGGCGGCATCATGGCGATGATTCCCCAAAAGAAAAGAGAATTTCAGACCGCGCGCGGCGCGCAGCGGGCGGCACGGCGCAAATTTGCGATCGTGTTTTCCGTGGCCGCCGTGCTGCTGCTGGTCGGCTCCGTGCTTGT
>JAFZNN010000293.1 GCA_017550895.1 Clostridia bacterium | reverse complement strand
GCCGTGACCGAGCGCGCGCCGGACTGCAAGAGCTTCACCCTGGTGCCCGATCCCGATCGCGGCACGCAGGCGCTTGCGTATTTCGCCGCAGGCAAATACCTGACCGTGTATGAAACCATCGCGGGCATGCCCGCCACCCGCGCCTATTCGATCTCCTCCGCGCCGAAGGCCGCGCTCGCCGGCAGCTATGAGCTGACGGTCAAGCGGGTGGACGGCGGTCTGATGTCCAACTATATCCTGCAGAACTGGGCGGTCGGCACCCCCGTGGAGGTGTCCGCGCCTGCCGGCAATTTTGAGTATCAGCCTCTGCGCGACGCGCCGACCGTGATCGGTCTGGCAGGCGGCAGCGGCATCACGCCGTTTGTTTCCCTGGCCAACGCCATTGCGGACGGCGACGAGGACTGCGACCTCGTGCTGCTCTACGGCAGCCGGGATGCGAACAGCATCCTCTTCCGGGAGGAGCTGGACGCCGTGCAGCAGCGCACCGACCGCGTCAAGGTGGTGCACGTGCTCAGCGAGCCGGGCAAAAAGAAGCTGCCTGCCGGTATGGAAAAGGGCTTTTTGACCGCGGAGCTGATTCGCAAATACGCGCCGGAGGATGCGCTGTATTCGATCTTCATCTGCGGCCCGCAGCAGATGTACGCCTTCCTTGAGAAAGAGCTGGAAACGCTCGGGCTCGCGCGCAAGTATATCCGCCGCGAGACCTTCGGCGAGGTGCATGATCCCGCGTCGCTGCCGGAGTATCCGGCCGACGTGCCGGAAACGGTGCAGATTACCGTGACCGTGCAGGACAGAACGGCGACCTTCACCGCCTCCACCGCGGATTCCGTGATGCAGGCGCTTGAGAAAAACGGGGTCGCCGTGCCGGCGCGCTGCCGCAGCGGCGAATGCGGCTTCTGCCATTCGCATCTGCTCAGCGGCGAGGTCTTTGTGCCCAAGACGCTCGAATTCCGCCGCATGGCCGATTTCAAGTACGGCTGCATTCACCCCTGCTGCTCCTTCCCGCTGACCGATTTGGTGCTGAACGTGCCGGCGGCAGACTGATCTGAAAAAGCAAACGTCCGGGCGGTCGATACCCAACGCGGCTGCCCGGGCGGTTCTTTTTCTGTTTGCTCTCATTCCGAGGGCGCAGGGCGCTTCTCCGGAGAAGATTCAAAGGCTTGAAACCGGTTGTATCCGAGCGCCGCAGATGAAAAAAAGATTGACAAATACAGTTTAATATGGTAAAGTGATATCGCATTAAAAATGTAAAGGAGTCATGATCATGAAAAAAGTTCTCGCGCTTGTGCTCGCGCTGCTGATGGCGGCGCTCATGTTCGGCCTGACCGGCTGCGGCGGCAAGACCTCGACCGACGTTACCACCGCTGCGCCCGACGCGCCGACTGAGGCGGCAAAGTTGGTAATCCTTGACGAGCCTTTTTCGAGCGAACAGTATGGTATCGGTTTCAAGAAGGGCAACACCGAGCTGCGCGACGCCGTGCAGGCGGGTCTGTATCAGATCTTTGCCGAGGGTAAAGTCGCGGAGTTGGCGGAGAAATACGGCATTGCTGATATGGTTTGCCTTGACAGCGCAAATGCCACGACCTTTGACGTGGAAGCCGCGACCGAGGAATTCAAAGCCCGCAAGACCTTCACGGTCGGCTTTGATGCGGAATATCCGCCCTATGGCTATATGGATGACGATGGCAGCTATACGGGCTTCGATCTGGAGCTTGCCGAAGCCGTCTGCGCCATTTACGGCTGGGAGCTGGTAAAACAGCCCATCGATTGGGAGAGCAAGGATACCGAGCTGGATTCCGGTTCCATCGACGTGATCTGGAACGGCTTTACCAAGACCGGCCGCGAGGATCAGTACACATGGACGGACGCTTATGTTGACAACACCATCGTCATTATGACCATGTCCGATTCCGGCATCAAGAGCGTGGACGATCTGGCAGGCAAGATCGTTGTTGCGCAGCAGGGTTCTTCCGCGCAAACTGCGCTGGATGATGATACCGAGCTGGTCGCAAAGCTGGGCGGCTATGAGCTGGTTGCAGATTACAACACTGCAGTGATGAACCTGAAATCTGGCATTGTGGACGCTGTTGCAATCGATATCGGTGTTGCTGAATATCAGATGGCAAATCAATAAGCGTTCAAGCAATATCATGTGAAAGTGTGGGAAGGGCGGCTCGCCGTCCTTCCTGTTCTTTTTCGGATGTGAAATGAACGGAAGAAGGAGAGACGGTTCCCCATGGATTATGGATTCATTTTTCAAAAGCTGGCGGAAGGATTTCTGACAACATTGCTGATTTTTGCACTGACGCTTGTTTTTTCTCTTCCGATGGGTTTGCTGGTTTATTTTGGCCGCAGCTCCAAATGGGCGCCGATGGCCTTCCTTTGCAAGCGTGACCGCTCACCCGGAAAGATCAAATGTGCAGTTGCTGAGTTTAAGCCGATTTCATCGATTTTTCGGCTCTTTATATCGATTCTGCGCGGCACACCGCTGATGCTGCAGCTTTTGGTGGTGTTTTATGCACCGTTTTATCTCTTCGGCATAAAGCTGAATACTGCCTGGCGTTTTTTTGCGTTGATTATTGGCTTCGTGATCAATTATTCCGCCTATTTTGCAGAGATTTACCGCGGCGGCATCGAATCCATCTCGGTCGGACAGTATGAAGCGGCACAGGTGCTGGGCTACAGCAAAGCCCAGACGTTTGTCAAAATTATTTTGCCGCAGATGATCAAGCGCGTGATCCCGCCGGTAACCAACGAGGTTATCACCTTGGTAAAAGATACCTCGCTGGGTTTTGTGCTTGCTTATCTAGAAATGTTTACCATTGCCAAGCAGCTCGCGGCAAAATATTCCAACATCATTCCGCTGCTGGTGGCAGGCCTTTTCTATTTCGTGTTCAATTATATTGCCGCGCGTGGGATGGAGTTGTTTGAAAAGAAACTCAGCTATTATCAGTAAAGGAGGGGATCCGATGTCAGTACTATCGATGCAGCATATTAAAAAATCCTTCGGCGACAACGAGGTGCTCAAGGATATTTCCCTCAGGGTTGAACAAGGCGAGGTTGTTTCGATCATCGGTCCTTCAGGCTCCGGCAAATCGACGCTGCTGCGCTGCGCCACGTTCCTAGAAACAATCGACGCGGGCGAGATCGCCTATATGGGTCAGAAGGCGGCGTGGACGGAAAACAACAGCGCGGTTTATGTGAAGAATCTTAAGCCCTTCCGCAAGGATTTCGGCCTGGTGTTCCAGAATTTCAACCTCTTCCCGCACCGCACGGTGATGAAGAATGTGACCGACGCGCCGATCTCCGTGCTGCACCGCGATCCCAAGGAGGTGCGGGCGCTCGCGGAGGAGCTGCTCGCGAAGATGGGCCTGTCCGAAAAGGCGGACGCCTATCCCTGCGAGCTGTCCGGCGGGCAGCAGCAGCGCGTTTCGATTGTGCGCGCGCTGGCCATGCAGCCGGAAATCCTGTTCTTTGACGAGCCGACCTCCGCGCTCGATCCCGAGCTGACCGGCGAGGTGCTCAAGGTCATCAAGCAGCTGGCCGAAGAGCATATGACCATGGTCATCGTCACGCACGAAATGTCGTTCGCCCGCGCGGTGTCCGACCGCGTGATCTTCATGGACGGCGGCGTGATCGTCGAGCAGGGCAGGCCGGAGGACGTCTTCGGCGACACGCAGGAGGAGCGCACGAAGCAGTTCCTGCGCCATTACGAAAGATGACGGTGCTGCGCTATCACCGGATGGATCCGACCGGCAACATCACCCTGCTGATCGAAACGCCCGTTGCCCCGGCGCAGCGCAGCGCGGCCGCGGCAGCGCTCATGGCGCTGGAACCGGATGCGGAGCAGGCCGGCTTTCTGCTGGAAACGCCTGCGGGCCTGCGTCTGGAAATGGCGGGCGGCGAATTCTGCGGCAACGCGACGATGTCCGCCGCCGCATGGCTTTGTGAGAAAGAAGGCCGCTGCGGCCGCGTGACGCTCGGCGTCTCCGGCGCGAAAACGCCGGTGGAGGTGGAGGTGAAGCCGCCGCAGAACGGCTGCTATGCCTGCGCGGTGACGATGCCGCCGCCGGACGCCGTGACGGAATGTCTGCTGCCGCTGGACGGCCGCCTGCAGCCGATGCCCGCGGTTTCCTTCGGCGGGCTGACGCATCTGATCGTGGAAACGCCCATGGCCCGGCAGGACGCCGAGCTGCTGATCCGGCAGTGGTGCGCGTCGCTTTGCGCGGATGCGCTCGGCCTGATGCTTTATGACGGGCAGACGCAGCGGCTCGATCCGCTGGTCTATGTCCCGGGCGCCGGCACCTGTATGTGGGAGCGCTCCTGCGCGAGCGGCACCACCGCGGTGGGGCTGGTGCTGGCAAAACGCGCAGACAAAACAGTCCGCCTGACGCTGCAAGAGCCGGCCGGGCAGCTGAGTGTCACGGCGGAGCCGTCCGGGCGCGCCGTGCTCGCCGGCTCCGTGCGTCTGTGCGGCGCAAAAACCGTAT
>JAFZNN010000292.1 GCA_017550895.1 Clostridia bacterium | reverse complement strand
TTGTTTTCGATGTAGTCCTCGAACAGCTCCTCGCGCCTGCGGTCGATGCCGCCGTTGAGCGAGCGCAGGTTCAGCATAAAGTCGAACACGTCGTCGCTGGTGATCACGCGGCTGTTTTCCGGGATAGGCGCGCGGGTCTCGAAGCGGCAGAGTTTGGTGTAGTCCTCGAAGAAATTCGAGCGGTTGTAGAGCGTGTCGCGCTGAAGGTTCAGCTTTTCGCCGATCACGTTCAGCGCCGTGGTCTTGCCGGAGCCGTTGCCGCCGTAAAGGATCGTGACCGGCGCGAACTCGATCCGCTCCAGCCCCTTCCCCGAGAGTACATGGAAGGGATACACCGTGTCGTAGCAGGTGCGCTTCACGGACAGCCGGAAATCGAATTCCCGATCCGCGTCCGGGAAGGTAAATTCAGAGAGGTAGATCATGGCGGGTTGTCCTTTCGTGGATGCTTCCGTCATTATAACAGAAAGCGCACGGGAAAACAAGCCGTCCCCGCACGGAGAAAACGCTTCGCCCGTTTTCCCCGCTGGCGGAGACGGCCTGATGTCGTCCGGAGCGCGTGGCAGCCGAAGCATGTTTCATAAAAGCGAAAGGGGATTCGCCCGACCGGACGAATCCCCTTTATGATGCCCAGGAGTTATCCCTTCCTCGCCTTATCCAGCACGGCGAACGCCTTCGGGCCGTCCGCGGCCATGTCCTTGGTGCCGGCCTCAATGCTCACGCGGCCTTTATAGCCGGCGGCTTCCAGCGCCTCGAACACCTCGCGGTAGTTCTCGCCGTCCTCGGCGGTGGGCCAGATGCGGCCCTGATCGACGCCGATGGTGTGGCCGATGTGCACGTGCTTGAGCAGCTTGCCCGCCTGCACGAACGCGCTGTAGGGCTCGTGACTGCACACCATGTGGTAGGTGTCGCCCAGAGTACCGATGTGGGGCAGGTTCAAAAGGGCGCTCATCATGGTGCCCTCGGTCACCATGTTCATGATGTTGCACTCGGCGCGCCGCAGCGGCTCGATAGCAATCTCGATGTCGTATTTCGCGCAGTATTCCTCCGCGATGGTCAGGTAGCGGGCGATCTGCCGCCAGGCCTCCGCGTGGGGCCAGCCTTCGGGCACGCCGCGGGCGGCGCCGCTGCCGAACACGATCACTTTGATGCCGATCTCGTGCGCGCGGCTGAACGCCTTTTCCAGATACGCGCGGATCGTGGCCTCGTCCGCGTCCGGGCCGGTCACCTTCACCGTGCCGGGCAGCATGCCGTTGGCGGCCTCCACGTTGATGGGCGCGGCCTTCGCGATGGCCAGCTCCTTCTGATAGTCTTCCTCGCTCAGGCTGTGCAGCCAGCTGAGGCCGATTTCGATGTATTCAAAGCCCTGCTTTGCCAGCAGCTCCATATGCTCCGGTTTCGCGCAAACACCCAGTCGAATCATATTATTCCCTCCGTTAAAGCAGGCGGGGCAAGAGCATGCCCCGCCCTGATCATAGCCGCTGAATACGCCTTATTTATTCGGGGTGCCGTAGGTGCCTTCGGTGCTGAGGGTGACGCTCACGTCGTCCTTGTGGCGGGAGGTGGCGCGGCGCTTGTTCAGCTCCTCGATGAACCTGTCCTCATCCAGCGGCAGCTCGATGGTCTCGCCGGTCCAGCTGGACAGATACATGGCGTTGGCCAGCGTCAGGCCACGGATACCCTCCACGCCGGGGGCGACCAGCGGCTCGCCGTTCATGATGTGCGCGGCGAAGGCGCGCAGCACCTCGGGATGCTGGGGGTTGAAGCCGTCGGTCTCCACTTCGATCTTCTCGCACTTGGGATGGCCGAAGCCGCCCTTGTAGGAGGCGGAGAAGTCCTGCTCGAACTGCTCCAGCTTGTACATATACAGCTTGTTGTTCTCGACGACCAGCTTGCCGCCGTCCAGGGTGATTTCAAAGCGGTTGGTGCCGGGGCAGTCGCCGGTGGTGGTCACGAACACGCCGGTGGCGCCGTTCTCGTATTCCACATAGGCGGTCACGTCGTCTTCGACTTCGATATCGTGCCAAGCGCCCTCGTGGCAGAACGCGCGCACCTTGGTGGGCATGCCGCAGATCCACTGCCACAGGTCCAGGTTGTGCGGGCACTGGTTCATCATTACGCCGCCGCCCTCGCCGGACCAGGTGGCGCGCCAGTTGCCCGAATCATAATACGCCTGAGGGCGGTACCAGTCGGTGATGATCCAGTTGGTGCGGCGGATGCGGCCGTACTTGCCGGACTGCACCAGTTCCCGCATTTTGCGGTACAGGCAGTTGGTGCGCTG
>JAFZNN010000291.1 GCA_017550895.1 Clostridia bacterium | reverse complement strand
TCTTCGATTTGCATAGAATGAAAATACCTTTCCCGTGAAAATTAGATCAATCCGCTTCGATCCTGCGCTTTAGGACGTGCGGTTTTGTCTTAAAAAAAAACTGCAGATCAATCCCCATCCGCCGCCGGCGACGGAATCAGGACTGATCTGAGTCAATATAGACGCGTTCTTCCGGGCGCGCATAGCCGTATTTCTCTCTGGCGATGCGCTCGATATACTCTGATTCATCCCCCTGATCAATCAGATCCTGCACCCGCTGATTCTCCGCCTGCTGGGCGGCAAGCGTGGCGTTGAGCGAAGCAATCTCACGCTTTTTCTCCTGCGCCTGGGCGGTCAGGCTGAGGATCGTCACAACAAAAACACAAACCACAAGCAGCACCACTGCCAGCGTGATGAAGCTGAAGCGGCGCTCCTGTTGATTCATGCGGTCAAATCGTTTTTTCAAAAGCTGCATATCTGTTTTTTCCTTTGTATTTTCAAAGCTGCAGGGGTCGGTCTGCATCTGAAACGTCATGATCATCCAATTAGGATTATTATACACTATTCCCGGATCGTTTTTCAAGAGATTTTTCAAATTTTTCTTGCATTTTTCGCGGTTTTTTTGCAGATCCGGCCGCAGCAGCGCAACCGGCGGGCGCAGCGCAGCGAAATCAGATGAAACGGACGCCGCCACGCGGCTGCCGCGGCGCGCAGTTTCCCCGCGCACAGGCAGGCGGGCCGCGCGCTCCAGCGCCCGACCGTCAGCACATAGAGCAGCCAGCCGAGCACCTGCCCGCAGATCACATACAGCCGCAGCCGCCCGTGATCCAGGACGAGCCGGAAGCAGAAATCAAAGAAGCCCACCGCCAGCACGTAGAGCAGATCCAGCGCGATCACAGCGCCGCGGCAGGCCGTCAGCAGCCGCAGAAAGCGAAACGCGTCGTAGAGCAGACCCATGAGCAGCCCGAAGCCGACCGCATAGAAAAACAGCCGCAGCTGCGCCGGCACGCTTTGCAGATATTCCATTTCAGCGGAATACGCGGCTGAAGAAGCCGCCGCTGCCGCCGGAGGGCGCCTGCTCGGTATAAACCAGCGCCGCGATGTTGCCCTCCACCGTCAGCTCCCCCACATCCACGCTCAGACGGTTGACGTGCAGCGCAGAGCCGCGCACGGTCAGCTCCCCGAGCTCTGTAAACACCACGACGGTTTCCTCGTCGAACGAATCCACATCCGACACGCCGGAAACCGTCAGCAGCCGCCGGTCCTCCAGCACAAGCGTATGCGGCACGATCGGCGTTTTCTTTTCCTCCTGCAAAAAAAGACCTCCCTCTGCATAAAATCCGACGATGCTTCGTCTCTTCATTCTATGCGGCGGAAGGCGGAATTATACTTGACGATTCATTTGAGCGCTTCGAACATCTGCCCGGCGGTTTCCTTTGTCGCGTGCTCCGTCACGGTCAGCACCCGATAGCGCGAACGATTTGCGCCGAAGGTGATTTCGATCACGTCGCCGGGTTTGACTTCATAGGACGCGCGCGCGACCTTGCCGTTGACCGTGACATGCTGCGCGTCGCAGGCTTCGTTGGCCACCGTGCGGCGCTTGATGATGCGCGACACCTTCAGATACTTATCCAGACGCATGCCGGCGCCTCCTCTCCTTTAAAAAATCGGGAGCCGCAGGTGCAGCCCCCGATTCTGCGATTGGTTTTTATTTTGCGACCTTCGCCTTGAGCGCTGCGCCCGCCTTGAAAACGGGAACCTTCGTTGCGGGAACGGTGATGGCCTTGCCGGTCTGGGGATTACGCGCCTGCTTCTCGGCACGCTCACGCACCTCAAAGGTGCCGAATCCGATCAGCTGAACCTTGTCGCCTGCTGCAAGCGCATCTGCGACTGCTGCAAACACTGCGTTGACGGCCTTCTCGGCGCACTTTTTCTCGATGCCCTCATTCTTTGCGATCGTTGCGATCAGTTCACTTTTGTTCATGTTTCTGACTCCTTACATTTTGAAGTATTTACAAATACCGGTCGGTATTCATAATCATGTTTCAGCCGGCGACGGCTTCTGCGCCGCCTTGACCTCCTCCCACAGCGCGTCGAGCGCTGCGATGCCGGCGGTCTTCATTTCGATGCCGCGCGCGGCGGCCAGCTGCTCCACCGCGGTGAAGCGGGCAAGGAATTTGTCGCTTGCGGCGGTCAGGGCCTCCTCGGCGTCCGTATGGACGAAGCGGGAAACATTGACGACCGCAAACAGCAGATCGCCCAGCTCCTCCGCAACGGCTGCGCCGTCCCCTTCGGCAACGGCGGCCTGCAGCTCGGCGCACTCCTCTCCGACCTTGTCAAAGGCGCCCTGCGCGTCCTCCCAGTCGAAGCCGACGTCCGCCGCCTTCTTCTGGATCTTTGTCGCCCGCATCAGCGCGGGCAGCTCGCGCGGCACGCTCTCCATCGCGGAAGCCGTGGTCGCCTGCCCCTTGGTCCTGCGCTTGACCGCGTCCCAGCTCGAAAGCGCTTCGTCTTCGGTTTCCGCATGCACGGATCCGAACACGTGCGGGTGCCGCTCCACCAGCTTTTTGCAGATGCCGTCCGCAACGTCGCCGAAATCGAACTGCCCCTGCTCCTGCGCCATCTGCGCGTGGAACACAACCTGCATGAGCAGATCGCCCAGCTCCTCGCAGAGCATCTCCGGCGATTGCTTGTTGATGGCTTCGATCACCTCGTAGGTTTCCTCGATCAGGTTTTTCCGGATGCTCTCATGCGTCTGCGCCGCATCCCACGGGCAGCCGCCCGGCGCGCGCAGCAGCGCCATGATGCGCAGCAGATCCCGGATCTCATACCGTTCTTTCGGTTCGAATGCCGTCATATCGGTTCACCTCTGTGATCTACAAGTCTATTTTAACCTAAAAGTCCGTATTTTTCAAGGGCTTTCGCGATTTTTTCTCCTTTTGGCAATACAGAAACGTCATTTTTCAGGAGCGCGCGCAGCAAAAGCAGGGAAAGGACATACACAACCGCGCCGATCAGGACCGCGATGAGGACGGACACCGTGCCCATATTCAGAATGCTCTGCGTCGTATCCGGCCGGAAAATCTGCTCAAGCAGGCCGTTGAAGGCAAACGCGGTCACGCCGCAGAAGGCGGCGCAGATGAGCGGCTTGAGGAACACGGACAGCCAGTTGACGCGCGTGCCGGTGATATGCAGGAGCATGATCAGGTTGCTTACGACAATGATGACATAGAACAGCACGGTGCCGAACACAGCGCCGTAGACGTTATACTTCGGATTGCCGACCAGAATGAAATTGCACAGGATCTTGCACACGGCGGCGACTGCGACGGATTTCATCGGAATATCCGTGCGGCCGATCGCCTGCAGCATGCTCATGGTCGGCGTGGAAAGCGCGATTGCAAAGGTGGCAAAGCCGTAGGCCGCCATGATCGGCGCGATGATCGGGATCGCTTCGGAGCTTTCGCCGCGGCCGTAAAGGATGGTCAGAATCGGCGTTGCCAGCGACGCCATGCCGATGCCCGCAGGCAGCGCGATCAGCATACCCACACGCAGCACGGTCTCGATCGTCGTCTTGATCTCCTGACGGTTTTTGACCGTCCACGCGGCGGCCAGCGCGGGCAGCGCGCTCACACCGAGCTGAATGGTGATCGTCGGCACCAGGCTCTTGAAATCCAGCGCGGTGCCGTAAGCGCCCCAGAGGTATTTCATGACTTCCAGATGGTCGGAGATATTCAGCCTGGCCAGATTGACGGCGGCATTGATGGAATCCGCGTGCATCTGCACCACGGTGTTGAAATCCTTTTCCAGCGCCGTGGTCAGGCGCGCCTGAATGGTCACGGTATCGATCAGGTTGGTGATATTGAGGATCAGCGCACTGACGACCATCGGGATCGCGATGCGGATCATCTCGCGTGCAATGGTTTCGCCGCGCTCCGGCTTCGGGGAATTCACCAGCTGCACGCGGTCGATGCCGTCCCCCTTGACGCGGTGGTAAATAATCAGGAAGAGCAGGCTCGCCACGGAGCCGAGCGTGACGCCGATCACGGCGCCCGCCGCCGCCCAGGGACGGATGACGCTGTTGGCTTCCGTCAGATTCGTGACGGCCTTGCCGAACACGGTCGCGGCGGTATCGGAGGAAGCGGCCATGCCGCTCTCATACTGATTGATGCCGGCGGACATGATCGCCTTTGCCAGCAGCAATCCGATCACCAGCTTGCACGTGGCTTCAATCACCTGCGAAACCGCCGTGGGCGTCATATTCCGCAGACCTTCATAATAGCCGCGGTAAGCGGACATATAGCAGCAGAAGAAGATCGACGGCGTCACGGCAAAGATCGCGGGCAGGCTCTTTGTGCCCGCGGAGAAGCGCGCATAGGGATAGGCGGCGATCAGCAGCAGCAGCGTGCCGAGAATGCCGGCGATCAGAAAAACCTTTTTGGAAACGGCAAACACCGCCCGCGCCTGTCGGCAATGCCCGAGCGCGACGCTCTCGGCCACCATGCGGGAGACCGCGATGGGCAGGCCGGCCATGGAGATGGCAAAGATCGGAGTGTAAATCTCATAGGCAGAGTTGAAATAGCCTCTGCCGACCGCGCCGAGCATATCGGTCAGCGGCATCTTGAACAGCACGCCGATGATCTTGACGAGCACGACCGCGGTCATCAGGATCATTGCGCCGTTCAGAACAGATTGTTTTTTTTCTGCGGCCAAAAGGCTCACACTCCTTCTCCTGTAAATTCATGCAGCAGCGCGGCGGGCGGCAGCAGGGCGGGATCCGCCGCGTGGAACCGCCGCAGCGTTTCGCACAGCTTTGCGGCATTCGTCCGATACCGCGGCGCCTGCACTTCGGAAAGCAGACGGATGGCCTGCGAGGCAAGGATGCATGGCTCGCAGGGATGAAAGGAATCCAGCTGCACATCGGCAAGCGAACGCAGCGGAAACAGATAGCGGTCCTCCCCGCGCAGCACGGTTTGCCAGCCTGCAAAGGTGCGTTCTGGCGTGATCGAGCGGTCCCGCGCATCGCGCACTAGGCGCCGCAGAAACCGCAGCGTCCGCGCCGAGAGCAGCACGCGCCCCTGCGCATCATAAACGCAGCTGGCGACGCTGACGTAAACCCGCCCGATCCGGTCGGACGGCAGGGCTTCGGTCACGTCGGGGAGCAGCGCATGCAGCCCCTCCACGATCAGCAGATCGGTTTTGCCGAGCTGCAGCCGCACCGTTTCGGGCAGGCGAAGGCCCGCGGCGAAATCATAGCGCGGCAGCGCGCAGGCGTCGCCGGCCAGCAGCTGCGCAAGGCATTGCCGCAGCAGCGGAAGATCCAGCGATTCCGGCCGATCGAAATCGGGCTCCCCGTGCGCGTCGCGCGGATACCCGGGCGCGGTCTTGGAGCGATAAAAATCATCCATGGAGATCACGTGCGCCGCTCGCCCCTGCGCGGCGGCACGGGACTTAAGCAGCTTCGCCGTGGTCGTCTTTCCGGAGGCGGAGGGACCTGCGAGCATCAGAATGGTTTTGTTTTCGCGAAAAAACAGACGGTCGGCCGCTTCCGCCACAGCCGCGCGGTAATCGGCGGAGCAGCGCGCGGCAAAGGCCGGCGCGCGGGCGGCAGCGTTGATCTGCGCATCTGTCCAGCGGTGATTCAGTTCTGTCATACGTTATATTCTGTATGTTTCATAGAATTGCTTTATGCCGTTTTTGCGGTCAAGCAGCTGTTCAAAGCCGCTGATATATTCATAAGGGTATTTGTAATTATAAATGCGTTCGACGTTCGTGCCTCTGTATTCGCACAGCTTGGTCACGCCGCCTGCGCCGGCGGCGAGCACGGTGTGGCACTCCTCCATCATAAACACATTATAAAGGCAGGCCTGCCCCGGTCGGGTCCAGCCGACGTTTTCCAGATTGCCAACGCATTTGCTCTGGCGATACATATAGTACGGCGCATACCCGGCTGCCGGCAGCGTTTCGGCGGCATAAGCCAGCATTTCCTTGGCCGCGTTGCCGTCCGCCACGCCGCCCCCGTCGGCATTGAGCGCGGAGGAGCGCTTGAGCGCAAGCGCATGGATGGTGATATTGCCCCCGCCGAGCGAAATCGCGGTATCCAGCGACTGCCGAAACATTTCCGGCGTTTCGCCGGGCAGCCCGGCGATCAGATCGGTGTTGATGCAGTCGAAGCCGCAGCCGGCGGCCAGGCGATAGGCCTTAAGCGCCTCGGCCACGGTGTGCTGCCGGCCGATGCGGTCGAGCGTCGCCTGATGATAGGTCTGGGGATTGATGCTAATGCGCCCGACGTTGTGCAGCCGCAGCACGTGCAGCTTCTCGGGCGTGACGGTATCCGGCCGGCCGATTTCCACGGTGGTTTCCCGCAAGGTTGTGCAGTCAAAGGACTGTTCAATCTCCGTAAGCAGCCGGTCCAGCTGCGGCGCTTCAAGCACGCCGGGCGTGCCGCCGCCGAAATAGACGCTTTCCAGCCGCAGGCCGAGCTCCCGATGCAGGCGGCCGATGGCCTGCAGCTCGAGCGCCAGCTTCTCCAGATACGGAATCAGCAGCTTGCGCGCGTTGGCGTTGCCGATGGAATGCGAAACAAAGGAGCAGTAGCTGCAGCGCGAGGGGCAGAACGGAATCGACACATAGAGGCTGAACGAATTCGGCTGCGAGAGCGCAACGATCGCATCCTCCGCCTTCGCCACGGTCAGCGCGAGACGCGCCTTTTCGGGGCTGACCAGCAGATCCTGCGTGAAATAGCGGAATGCAGCGTCCTCTCCCTGCGCGCCGGCCAGCCGGAGCATCAGCTTGGAGGGCCGCACGCCGGTCAGCACGCCCCAGGGCGGCACATAGCCGGTCAAAGTGCACATCACGTCGAACAGCAGCTGCGCCATACGCAGCTCGCAGGCGTCCTTTTCCGCATCCGCGGGCAGGCAGTCGCTGCGCTGCGCTGCGGCGCCGTCAAGCTCCGCGGTCACGGTCAGCGAAATCCCGTCGGGCGCTGCGGCAAGTATGGTATCGACCGTGCGCGCGTCCGCGCCTTCGCGGTCGCGGCGGGTCACGATTTTTTCATTCGGGAAGAAGACCCGGCACAGGTTTTCACATTCATAATGGAAGCTGTGCCCGAGCACTCGCAGAATCACGTTATCCCATCCTTCTGATGAAGAAATTGCGGCGGCGCTCCTGTGCGAGCGTCGTTTCCCGGTTGTGGCCGGGGAGCACCCTGTAATCCCCCTCGAGCGCGATCAGCCGGCGCAGAGAGTCCGCCATCGCGGCGGGATCGCCGCCGAGATCGGTGCGCCCGACCGTCATGCAAAAGAGCGTGTCGCCGGAAAATATCACGCGGTCGCGCTCCAGCAGAAAGCAAACGCCGCCGGGCGTGTGGCCGGGGGTATGCAGCACGCGAATTGTTTCGCTGCCGAGCGAAAGCGTATCGCCGTCGTTCACAAGCAGATCCGCAGTCATCGGCGTCTGATCCAGACCGTTCTGCGCAGCCAGACTGCGCGACGGATCGGACAGGCAGTCCGCATCCAGCGCATGGATCACGACCGCCGCGCCGGTGGCCGCTTTCAAGGCATACGCGCCGAGCAGATGGTCAAAATGCCCGTGCGTGAGCAGAATATATTTGACGCGAAGCTCCGGCATGGCGGCCAGCGTTTCTTTCAGCGCGCCTTCATACCACGCCGGGTCGACCGCCGCCGCCTCGTTCGTCGCCTCATCGATCAGCAGATAGCGATTCGCAAAGGCCGGATGCTCCAGCGGGAGCTGCAGAATCTTCATATGATTTCCTCAGGCTTTTTTCCAGATCTCCGTATCCATCACAATGGTTACGGGGCCGTCGTTGATGATTTCCACGCGCATATCCGCGCCGAATTCGCCGGTTTCCACCTGCGAAACGCCGTTTGCGCGCAGCTCGTCGCAGAAGAAGCGATACAGGCGGTCCGCCTCCGCGGGTGGAGCGGAGAGCACAAAGGAGGGCCGGTTGCCCTTCTTCAGATTGGCGCAGAGCGTGAACTGCGAAATCACCAGCGCTGCGCCGCCGACCTCGGTGATGCTCAGATTCATTTTGCCCGCCGCGTCCTCGAACACCCGCAGGCGGGCGATCTTCCCGGCGAGCAGCGTCGCTTCGGCTTGCGTATCGCCGTCCATCACGCCGAGCAGGATGTTGAAGCCCTGCCCGATCGCGCCGACCGGCCGGCCGTCCACGCTGACGCCTGACTGCAGCACGCGCTGCACAACTGCACGCATTTGCGTCCCTCCGTTTCTGCGGACCGTCAGACGCCCGAGCGCTCGATGCTCAGCACGCCGTCGATCCTGGAAAGCTTGGCCACCACGGAATTCAGATGCTCCACGCCGTTGACCGTCACGGTCACAAAGACAGAGGAGCGCCCGTCCTTGGAATTCCGGGTGTTGATATCGGTGATCATGATATGCATATTGGCCAGCGTGCCGGAAATATCCGCCAGCAGACCGATGCGCGTCAGGCAGACGATCTGCAGCGTGCACTTGAATTCCTCGCGGACGTTGGTATCCCAATAAGCGACGATCCAGCGATCCGGCTCGCCCGCCTTGGAAAGATCCGCCGGCACATTGGTGCAGCTGCGCGTATGGATCGAAACGCCGTGGCCGCGCGTGATAAACCCGATGATCTCGTCGCCCGGCAGCGGATTGCAGCAGCGCGAGAACTTCACGAGGCAGTTGTCGATGCCTTCCACGACGACGCCGTCCTTCGTGCGCGTGCGCTTTTTCGGCTGCGTGACGGCAATGACCTGCTGCTCGGTTTTGAGCATCTTCTGATAATCGTCCTTGATCTTCGGCATCAGCCGGATCAGGGAAATGCCGCCGTAGCCGATGGCGGCGTAGAAATCCTCCACGTTCTTGCAGTGCTGATGCTCAGCGATCTTCGCGATGAAGGCTTCATACTCCGGGGGCGACAGATGAATGAAGTGGCGTCGGAATTCCCGCTCGACCTCCCCGCGGCCCTCTTCGATATTCTCATCCCGCCGCTCTCGTTTGAACCACTGGCGGATCTTTGTGCGCGCCTGGCTGGTCTTGACGATCTTCAGCCAGTCGCGGCTCGGGCCCTTCCCCTGCTGCGCGGAGGTCAGGATCTCAACGATCTCGCCGGTTTTGACCTGATAATCGATCGGCACGATGCGCCCGTCCACCTTCGCGCCGACCATCTTGTTGCCGACCGCCGAGTGAATGGCATAGGCAAAATCGATCACGGTCGCGCCCATCGGCAGGTTGAACACGTCGCCGCGCGGCGTGAACACAAAGACCTCCTCCGGCACCAGATCGCTCTTGATGGTGGTGACGATGTCCTCGACGTTTTCGCTGTCGCTCTGGCTTTCGAGCAGCTGACGGATCCACGCCAGGCGCTCCTCAAACTTCTGGGTGCCGTTGATGCCGAGCTTGTATTTCCAGTGCGCCGCGATACCGTATTCCGCCGTGTGGTGCATCTCCCAGGTGCGGATCTGCACCTCAAAGGGAATGCCCTCCTTGCCGAGCACCGTCGTGTGCAGCGACTGATACATGTTGGGCTTGGGCGTGGAGATATAATCCTTGAATCTGCCGGGAATGGGCTTGAACATATCGTGGATCACGCCCAGGCAGTTATAGCAGTCGATCACGGAATCCACGATGATGCGCACGGCATAGATATCGTAGATCTCGTCAAAATTCTTATTCTGCATGTACATTTTGCGGTAAATGCCATGCACGGATTTGATGCGTCCGCTCACCTGCGCGTCCTTCACGACGGTGCGGATGCGCTCCTCGATCTTGGCGCGCGTTTCCTCCAGGAACTCATTGCGCGACTGGCTCTGCCGCTCGAGCGCCTCCTCGATTTCCTTATAAGCGACCGCGTCCAGGTAGCTGATGGAAAGATCCTCCAGCTCCTCCTTGATCGGCCGGATACCGAGGCGGTGCGCGATCGGCGCATAGATTTCCAGCGTTTCCTGCGCGATCTCGCGGCGGCGGTTCTCGGGTTTGAACATCAGCGTGCGCATATTGTGCAGCCGGTCCGCGAGCTTGATGATGATCACGCGGATATCGCGCGACATGGCCAGCAGCATCTTGCGGATATTCTCCGCCTGCTGCTCCTCGCGCGTGGCCAGCGGCACCTTGCCGATCTTGGTCACGCCGTCCACCAGTTCGGCGATCGTTTCGCCGAACTGCGCCTGCACCTCTTCGATCGTCAGCGCGGTATCCTCCACCGTGTCGTGCAGAATCGCCGCAATGACGGACGCGGCGTCCATGCCGAGCTGCGCAAGAATGACCGCCACATTCAGCGGATGCATGATATACGGCTCGCCGGACAGCCGCTTCTGCCCCGCGTGCGCCTTGCTCGCAATGGCATAGGCGCTGCGCACGGCGGTGAGCTCCTCGGGCGAAACCACCGGCTCGATCAGCGTGATCAGCGCATCCAGCGCTTCCTCGGGCGAGGTGAAGGTCTGCCCCGCCTGTTCCCTGAAATCTTTCATACTTCCTCCCGCCGCTGCAGGCCGCTGCGGATCTGACGCATGAGCGCCGAGCGCTCCAGATCCACCTTGGGGGCGTTCTCCGTGACGGACACGCAGTTCTGCTCGTCGACGGACAGGATCCCCATTTCCAGCATGATCTCGACCGTCGCCGCGATGGCGGGATACCGCCCGCCGTCGTCGCCCAGCCGCACGCAGAGCTGCTCATAGGCGCGATCCCGCAGCGGACGCTGCCGGATGCTCTTGAACACCTCGATCTGCAGCGTGCGCTCCGGCAGCAGCTGCGCCGCCTGCGCGGCGGTCAGCTCCTGCCCGCGCAGAAGCTGCGCCATCAGGCGCATCCCGTCGAGCACCTTCTGCTCCTGCGTGACGGCAGGACGCATGGCGCGCACGATCACGGAAATGCGCGTTTCACCGTTATATACATTGCGGTCCAGATTGACCGCGAGATCCACCAGATCGCCGCGCTCATAGGGGAACTGTTTTTCGGGCATGCCGAAATAAACCACCCCGGTGCGCGCGCCGTTTTTGGACACCACCATGCGCATATGCCGCCCCTCGGAGACCGGACTGATCTCCTCGAGCCGCACGCCGAACAGCCCGAAGCAGGGCTGCGGGTTGCCTGCGCCGAAGGGCTCGAGCACGGACAGCGCATCCAGCAGATCGAGCGAAATCGCCTGCGGCTGCAGCCGGCAGTCAATGTGCTGCACGGGGAAAGGCAGCGTCCGGTCCGCGGCATAGGCATTGATGCGCGCGCGAAACTCCGCGATCCGCGCTGTCTGCAGCCCCAGCCCGGCGGCCAGCGGATGCCCGCCGTAATGCGTCAGGCAATCGGCAGCGGACGAAATCGCGTCATAGACGGAAAACCCCTCGATGCTGCGGCAGGAGCCGCGCGCCGTCTCGCCGTCCCGCGCGATCACGATGCAGGGGCGCCCGAAGCGCTCGACCATCCGCGCCGCCACGATGCCGATCACGCCCTGATGCCAGCCCTCGCCGTCAACGATGAGGACCGGATCCTTCAGCAGCGCCGGTTTGGCGGCAAGCCGGGCAAGCACCTGACAGAAAATCTCCGTTTCGGTGCGCTGACGTTCTGAATTCATGGCCTGGATTTCCGCCGCAAGCTGCGCGGCGGCTTCTTCATCTTCACAAAGCAGCAGCTCCAGCGCCTTTTCGGCCGAGCCCATGCGCCCCGCGGCATTGATGCGCGGGCAGAGCGTGAAGGCGGCCGAGGACGCGGTGAACGCGCGGTCGCCCATGCCTGCCGCTGCCGCAAGCGCCGTCAGACCGGGCCGCGGTTCGGCGTTCATCAGCGCCAGTCCGCGCTGCACCATGACGCGGTTTTCGCCGGTGAGCGAGACCACGTCGCCGATCGTGCCGAGCGCCACAAGATCGCCGTATTCGGAAAGCAGCATGTCGGCTTCCCCGCCCTCAAGCGCGCAGACCAGCTGAAAGGCGACGCCCACGCCGGCCATTTCCTTGAAGGGGCTCGGGCAGTCGGGCCGGTGGGGATCCACGACCGCCACGGCGTCCGGCAGCTGCGCGCCGGCCTTGTGATGATCGGTCACGACCAGATCGATGCCGAGCTGCCTGCAGCGCTGCGCTTCCTCCAGTGCGGAAACGCCGTTATCCACCGTCACGATCAGCTTCACGCCCAGTTCGCACAGCTGCTCGACAGCGGAAACGCTCAGGCCGTAGCCCTCCGTCATACGGTCGGGAATATAGCGGATCACATTCGCGCCGCGCGCTTCCAGATAGGAATAAAGCAGCACGGTCGCGGTCACGCCGTCGGCGTCGTAATCGCCGAAGACGCAGATGCTCTCGAACCGGTCGATCGCCTGATTGATGCGCGCGGCGGCCGCCGACATATCCTTCATGGAGAAGGGGTCGAAGGTCAGCGGCGGATCCGGATCAAAAAACGCTTCCAGCGCCTCCCGCGGCATCGCGCCGTGGGCGGTGACGAGCAGCGCCGCAAACGGGTCCACGCCCAGCTCCTGCGCAATTTGCGCAGCGGCGTCCTTATCGCATTTCGCGACCTGCCATTGCTTGCGGATCATGATCTCGCCTCCCTTCCCGCCGAATACGGCTGAATATATTTATAAATTATCTAGAATAAATTTTATTATTCTATATAGTATATCATCATATAAGAAAGAATGCAAGGCTTTCCGGCAAATTCGGAAAAGAAAAATGAACAATGCATCTTCACACGGGCAGCGCCGACAATCGGCTCTTGCAAAGCGAACAAAGACGCCGCGCCGCATGAAATTCTGCATTGTTCATTCTCAGAAAAGGATACCCCTATGCGCAAGTCGAGATATCCCCGGACCGGCGGCCGCGCGGGCCCCGGCTGTGATCCCTTCCGCAGCAAACCGCCGCCGAAACGACACCCATATTATACACGTTTTTTCGTCATCTGTCAATCTTCTTTTTCTTTCTGTGCGATGCGGCCGGTTTTTTTGCGGCAAAAAAGCAGAACCTGCGGACGGTTTTCGCCGCCCGCAGGTTCGGATCTCAATTGCTGTTTTCGGTGCAGATGCTCAGGGGGTTACGCCGCGTGGAAATAGGCGTCCGCCCGCTGATAATAGACGACAAGCGCCTTGACGGCATTCGCCAGCGTCGATGCGGTATCGGGGTTGTTCAGCGCCTTGTATGCGTAGCTCAGCGCCGAATAGCTCCACACGTTGACCGGCGTATCGCCGCTCCCGTCGAAGATCTCCACGGTATAGGTCTTGCCCAGATTGCCCGACTGGATATTCGGCAGCTCCACATAATACAGACTGCCGTTGGCCGTCGGGGTCAGGATCACGCCGCCGCACAGGAAGGTGAAGTCGTCAACGGTCTTGCCCGCGGGCACGGTGAAATAGTGGCGGATCGCCGTCGTTGTCTGCAGCACCAGGCTCGAGCCGTAATAAGCCACGCCGATTGCGGTATCCGTGATCTGCGCGGCATGGTCTGCCAGGGACGCTGCGGTCACAGCCGCCATGGGAGCGTCATCCGCCAGCGGATGGATCGTGAAATCGGGATCGTAGTTGAGCAGCTCATTCGCATAATAGCCGTAAGTGGCGATCGCGCTCATGAGCGCCATGAGGTTCTGATTGTTCTGGGTCGTGGGATTCGCCATGGCCTCGGTCAGGTAATCATGGACGGAATAGCTGATCGGGTCGCTCGCGTCGTCCCCGTTGTGAATCGCGCCGGTGATCTTCATATCGATCTGCGCGGAATGCACGCTGCAGGTGAATCTGTAATAGACCTTGCCGTCCTGCACATAGTAATTATCCAAATCGATCGGCACGGTGCGCGCGGCGCCGTTCACGATAAACTCTGCATAGGCGTCGTTGGACGCATTCGGGATCTCCGCAAAGAAATTCACGCCGATATCGCCGTCCAGGCTCAGGGAATGGTAGGCGATCGTGATGGGCGCTGCCGGCGTCCACTTGGCAAAGAGCATGAAGCTCTCGTCAATCGGCAGGGAGGAATCCCAGGGCTCCATATAGTCATCCAGGCCGGAGCCTTCCCAGTCTGCATAAAGCGCAACCAGACTGACGGGCAGGAAATCATCCTCGTCCGCGTCATAGATATAGGCGATCGGCATGCCGTCGGTGCCGAAATCCCAGATGCAGTCGTCCGTATCCACCGGACGATACCAGCCGCCGAAAATATAGCCGGTCCGCGTGGGATCCTCCGGCTCATCCGCAGTGCAGTCGAGCGCAATGGTCTGTGAATTATAGACGTCGAGCGGGGTCAGCGAGGTCACAAACCGGACGGTGACCTCTTGAATCTGGTGCTCTTCCCACGTCGCATAATAATCCTGGTCAAAGTCATACATCAGGTCGCTCGGGACCGGATCCCAGCCGAGGAAGTCGTAGCCGTCCCGCACGGGATTCTCTGCGGGCACGGTAATCGGATCGCCCTCAGCCAATTCGTAGACAACGTCGTCCGTGATGCCGTTGATATTGCCGCCCTCCAGGTGGAAGGTCACGGTATACAGCGGCGCCCACAGCGCGGTGAAGGTGAGATTCTCCTCCGGCATAGAAGCGGGCACTACGGAATCCCAGCCCATGAAGACGTATCCCGGCTTGGAAAGATCAGCCGCCTGCGGCACGTAGATCGGATCGCCCGGGAGCAGATCCTGGGCAAGATCGTCCATATTGCCCATGTAATCGCCGCCTGCCGTGTCAAAGACCACAAAATAGGTCTCCGGCGGCAGGATATTCCAGGTCGCCCAGTATTCCTGATCCTCCGTGCCCATGTACTCGCTCACTTCCGGCGTCCAGCCTGCGAAGACAAAGTCGTCAATGATGGGATCCAGCGGGGGATCGATCGGATCGCCCTCAAGCAATTCATAAACAACGTCATCCGTAACGCCGTTGATATTGCCGCCGTTGAGGTGGAAGGTCACGGTGTAGACCTGCGCCCACAGCGCGGTGAAATACAGGGAGGTGGCGGGCATTTCATCGGGAACGACGTCATCCCAGCCCAAAAAGATGTAGCCGGGCCGGACGGGATCCTCCGGCGCGCCGATCGGCTCGCCTTCAAACAGCCCCTCGTAAACCAGCGGCGCCGCGCTGCCGTTGATCGTGCCGCCGTTGGGGTCGAAGGTCAGGGAGTTGGTTTCGGTCAGCCACTGCGCGGTGAAGTAGAGGTCCTCCGCGGGCATATAGGCGGGCACTTCCGCACCCCAGCCCATAAAGACGTAGCCGGTCATTACGAGATCGATCTCCTGCGGCACATAGATCGGTTCGCCCGGAAGAAGCTCCTGGCAAAGATCGTCCATATTGCCCAGGTAATCCGCGCCTGCCGGGTCAAAGACCACAGAATAGGTCTGCGGCGGCAGGATTTCCCAGGTCGCCCAGTACTCCTGATCCGCATTGCCCATGTATTCGCTCAGTTCCGGCGTCCAGCCTGCGAAGATATAGTCTTCCTTGATGGGATCCGGCGGGGGAATGATCGGATCGCCTTCTGCAAACACATAGGTAACGTCGTCCGTGCTGTCGTTGATGCTGCCGCCCGCGAGATGGAAAGTCGCGGTGTGATTCAGCGGCTCATCCAGCGCGAGCGGGGTGACGGTCCCCGTTGTGAGCAGACCGACCGTCATCAGAAGCGCCAGCAGAAGGGACATGCTTTTCTTGACTGTTTTTTTCATTATTTATCATCCTCATTTCATGATGGATTTATCAGATTGTCCGCACTGAACGCCATTGCGCCGCGTCATGCTTTTCCGGCGGGCGATCCGGCCCTCGGCGCAAACAATCACCGATTCAATTATAACGAAAAAGCTGCCGTTCGTCAATCCTGCGCGCCGTCTTGCCCGGACATTTTTTCACGTTCCGGCATGCGTTCGCAGTTTTCGTCTGCGGCGGCGTTTCCCCCGGCCAGCCGCTCGGCCAGCGCGGCTTTCAGCCGTTCATACCGCTGTTTCTTTTCCTCTCTGGCAAAGTGCACCGCGCGCTCCTGCACCGGGCAGTGCGCATAGTCCAGCGCCGCATCGCCGAACTGCGCGCTCGTCAGATCGAACACGCTATCGCCGACCACGTTGAAGCAATGAAAATTGCCGTCGCCCAGCGGGATGCCGCGCACCGCGCCGCCGAAAAGATCCTGCATCAGAAAGGCGGTCACGGAGCACTGCCCCTTGGTCGGGTTTTCCGGACTCCATTCCGCCCGCATGCGCGGCGCGCAGGTCTCCGGACACCAGAGCGTCAGAAGCAGATCATAGTAATCCTCCGGCGTCAGCCCGCGCGCATCCCGCAGCGTCCGGGCGTTCCGGCTGTAGAATCGTTCCCGCTTCATGAGCTCTTTTTGGGCAGGACCGTGTAGGCAAGATTGCGGTCGAAGCCGCCGAATTCCTTATACTCAATGCCGACCTCCCGCATCGCTTCGCAGAAGGCGTCATAGAATCTGTGATCCGGGTTCATCTCCATAAAGGTCAGATAGAATTTGTCGCGCAGCGTGTTGACCTCCACCATCAGATGACCGTCCGTGATGCAGTGGATGCGCGCGATATAGTCCTCCAGTCCGGCCCAGTCCTCCTTGCCGACATAGCTGATCAGGAAGGACCCGACCGGGGGCTTGGTGAAGGAGCTGTGGCTGGTGGCATACAGCTTTTTCTTTGCCAGGCCCTTAACTGTATCAATGCCGGATTTGGATCGATAGGTGGCGCGGAAGGATTCCACGCTGAATTCCGGCTGCATCTGCAGATACATCATGCTGCGCGTGATCGTGCTCAGATACTCGATATCTCTGGATTCCAGCTCACGCGGATAATAGACCGAGAGCAGACGGATCAGATCGTGATATGTTTCCGGACAGCCGACGTCCGCGCGGTAATTGCAGAGAATGTTGCCGCGAATGGCCTTTGCAACCGACGGCGAGGTCACCTTGCAAAGCGCCCGGAACATCAGCGAGGAGAGGATGGAATTCGGGCTGCCGTCATTGCTGCGGGCATATTTCATGAAATCCCTGGTCTGCAGCTCGAGCTCGAAATAGCGGCTGTCCCGGAACGGCGTTTTCAGGATCTGCCGCGCATAGTCCGCGGCGGGAATATAGCAGAGATCCTTTTTCACCGTGCCGACCGGCAGATCGTTCGGCAGCTTGTCGGGATCGGGATAATCGGTTTCTCCCGGCGCAAACGGCGTATCTGCCGTTTTGATATTCCCCTTCTCCGGCGTCACGCCGAACGCCTCCTGCACATAATGATAGAGCGTGCTCTTGATCCAGAACATCACGCCGCAGCCGCCGCACAGGCCGTGATACATGTTGAAATAGATCGTGTCGCCTTCATATTCGATGCTGCACAGATGAAAATTCA
The DNA here is from genome assembly GCA_017550895.1 of Clostridia bacterium. Lineage (GTDB taxonomy): Bacteria > Bacillota > Clostridia > Oscillospirales > Acutalibacteraceae > CAG-177. Next base: position 620 of record JAFZNN010000291.1, on the reverse strand, counting down.
CATCCGCCGAGCCGAGGCGGGTGTGCGCGGACGTCGCCGGCGCGACGGTCAGCGGGCGCGGATTCTCAATCAGATCGATCGAGCCGTCCGCATGCAGCTTGATTTCCTTTGCGTAATAAGGAAAGCGCTTGATCGCAATCTGCGCCGCCTTTTTGAGCGCGGTGACGTTGATCGGCGCGGTCATGACCAGCTTGATGCGGATATTGTAGGTGATAAATTTGTTTGCTTCATACAGCAGATAGCTGTCGGGGTTCTGTTTCATGCCCTCTCCCCTTTTCTTCTTTCTTTCATCATCGGGACCTGCGATTCCCTTTGCTTGTTATTTTATGGAATCATTATATCATAAACAGCAGCGCAATTCAACTGCGGATTTCGTCCCGATCCGGCGTCCGCGGCCGTTCCCGGGCAAAAAACGATGCATTTTCGCCTTGAACCGCTTCCACGGCCTTGCAGCGAAGAAGCAGACGAGCATCCCACCGGCCGCGATCGCGACCCACGAGATCAGCACGGCGTTCCAGCCGAGCGCCTCGTTGTCCGCGATCTTGCCGAAGAGATACACCCCGGAGGAGGCGCCCACGTAGGTGAGGGAGTTGTTGATCCCGCTCATGGTGGCCACCACG
>JAFZNN010000290.1 GCA_017550895.1 Clostridia bacterium | reverse complement strand
TGGCCGCTGAGCGCGTAGTCCGCCTTGCCGCTGCCGTTCATGAAGTTGAGCGGAATGGCCGCGAACTGCGTGGAGGCGCCGCCCTGGCAGAAGATGATCTTGTAGTTGTCGGGGACGTTCAGCACCTCGCGGAACAGGTCGAATGCGCCGTAAATGATCGACTCATAGACCTTGGAGCGGTGGCTCATCTCCATGACGGACTGGCCGCTGCCCTGATAATCGAGCATTTCGGCCGCCGCGCGGTTGAGCACGCTTTCCGGCAGCATGGAGGGGCCGGCTGAGAAGTTGTAGACTCTTGCCATGGTTATTACATCCTTTCTATCGGGAAAATTGACTTGTTATTCGGCCGCGGGGGTGATCGCTATGCCCAGATCCGTCAGCTGCGGCGCATCCACCGCAGCGGGGCAGTCCGTCATCGGTTCGCTGGCGTTCTGCACCTTCGGATATGCGATCACGTCGCGCAGGGATTCGCAGCCGAGCATCTGCATGATCAGACGGTCCAGGCCGATGCCCATGCCGCCGTGCGGCGGGGCGCCGAACCGGAAGGCGTCCAGCAGATAACCGAATTTGGCGTGCGCCTCCTCGTCGCTCAGACCGAGCAGCGTGAAAATGCGGCTCTGGAGCGCCGGGTCGGTGATGCGGATGGAGCCGGAGCAGAGCTCCACGCCGTTGAGCACAAGGTCATAGGCCTTTGCGCGCACGGCCGCCTTATCCGTTTCCAGATACGGCAGGCATTCATCCATCGGCGCGGTGAAGGGATGATGCATCGCGACGAACTGCTTTGCGTCCTCATCCCAGTCGAAGAACGGGAACTCCGTAATCCACAGAAGATTATATTGACCTGCGGGGATAATGTCAAGCTTTTTTGCAACAATCTGACGCAAAGCGCCCAAAACGGTCAGGACGATGGAGTTTTTCGTGTCGCCCACGATCAGCACCACGTCGCCCGGCTGCGCGTCGGCCGCGGCGAGCACGGCGGCCGTTTCGTCCTCGGTGAGGAACTTGGTGAAGGAGGAGCTGGAGGTGCCGTCCGCGTTCATGCGGATCCAGGCAAGCCCCTTCGCGCCGATGCCGCGCGCGGCTTCGGTCAGCTTGTCGATCTCCTTGCGCGTGAGGGTGTCGACGGCGTTCTTCGCGGTGATGCCGCGTACGCTGCCGCCGCCGGCGATTGCGCCGGTGAAGACGCCGAAGCCGCAGTTGCGCACGGTTTCGGTCAGGTCATAGATTTCCAGCCCGTAGCGGGTATCCGGCTTGTCGCTGCCGTAACGCGCCATCGCCTCGGCATAGGTCAGGCGGGGCAGGGGAAGGGGCACGTCAACGCCGAGCACCTCCTTGAAGGCGCGCTGCATGTAGCCCTCGCCGACGGCCAGCACGTCCTCCATCTCGACGAAGGACATCTCCAGGTCGATCTGGGTGAATTCCGGCTGCCGGTCGGCGCGCAGATCCTCGTCGCGGAAGCAGCGGGCGATCTGCATATAACGGTCAAAGCCCGCCACCATCGACAGCTGCTTGTAAAGCTGCGGCGACTGCGGCAGGGCGTAGAATTTGCCCTTGTGAATGCGGCTGGGCACCAGATAGTCGCGGGCGCCCTCGGGCGTGGAGCGGATGAGGATGGGGGTCTCGATCTCCACAAAGCCGTTTTCGTCGAAATAATCGCGGGTCACCTTGGTCAGCTTGTGCCGCAGCAGGAGGTTGCGCTGCAGATCCGGCCGCCGCAGATCGAGATAGCGGTATTTCAGCCGGGTCAGCTCCGCGGTCTGGCAGTTCTCCACGATTTCAAACGGCGGGGTCTCGCTCTGGTTCAGAATGCGCAGATCCGTCACGTCGATTTCGATCTCGCCGGTCGGGAGCTCCGGATTTTTGGAGGAACGCTCGCGCACAACGCCCTGCGCCATGAGCACAAATTCGCCGCGCACGGCCCTTGCTTTTTCAAAAATCTCCGGCGCTGTGGTTTCGCCGAAGGCCAGCTGCACAATGCCCGTGCGGTCGCGAAGATCCACAAAGATCAGCGCGCCGAGATCGCGCTGGCGCTGCACCCAGCCCGCGACGACCGTCTGCCGGCCGATGTCCTGTGCCCGCAGCGTGCCGCAGTAATCGGTGCGCTTCAGGCCCGTCATGGTATCCATATTGCCTCTGTCCTTTCTTCTGTCAGATCAGTGCGCTCAGATCAACTTCGCCGGGATCGAGATCCAGCGTTTCGGCAAGGCTGGCGGTGGCGCGCTGCACGAGCAGCTCCATGAAGGAATCCTCCAGCCCGTCGAGCGCGACGGCCGACGTTTCGCCGGAATCCATATCCTTCAGATTTGCCTTGCCCTCGGCCAGTTCATTGTCGCCGAGCACGAGCGTATACTTTGCGCCGATCTTGTCGGCATATTTCATCTGCGCCTTCAGCGAACGCCCCACGACGTCGGTCTGCGCATGGACGCCGTTCGCGCGCAGCGCGGCCGTGAGCGCGGCGGCGCGGAAGGAAGCGGCCTCGCCCATGGGCGCGATATAGAGATCGCAGCCCGTCGGCGCGGGCAGCTCGATGCCCTGGGATTCGAGCAGCATCAGCAGCCGGCCCGTGCCCATGCCGAAGCCGAGCGAGGGCGTGTGCGGCCCGCCGAGCTCTTCGATCAGCCCGTCGTAACGGCCGCCGCCGCAGACCGTGCCCTGCGCGCCGATCGTGTCGGCCACGAATTCAAACACGGTGCGGGTATAGTAATCCAGTCCGCGCACGATGCGGGGATTGACGGTGAAGGGGATCTCCATTGCGTCCAGATAGCGCTTGACCTTGTCAAAGTGGTCGGCGCAGTCCGGGCAGAGATAATCGAGGATCACCGGCGCGTTTTTGCCGATCTCGCGGCAGGTCGGGACCTTGCAGTCCAGCAGACGCATCGGATTTTTCTCGAGCCGCTCGCGGCAGGTGCCGCAAAGATCGTCGCTGTGCGCGGCAAAATAGTCGCGCAGCGCCGCGTGATACTGCTTGCGGCAGTCCGGGCAGCCGATGGAATTCAGCTCCAGCCGGATCTCCTCCACGCCGAGGAAGCTGAAGATCTCGTTGGCCAGGCTGATGATCTCGGCGTCGGCCGCCGGAGCGGCGGCGCCCATGATCTCCACGCCGAACTGCTGGAATTCGCGCCAGCGGCCCGCCTGCGGCTTCTCATAGCGGTAGCAGTTGGTCAGATAGCAGAATTTCTGCGGCAGCGCGTCGTTGAACAGCCCGTGCTCCAGGAAGGCGCGCGCAACGCCGGCCGTGCCCTCCGGGCGCAGGGTGATGGAACGGCCGCCCTTGTCGTCGAAGGTATACATTTCCTTCTGCACAACGTCGGTCGTTTCGCCCACGCCGCGCTGAAACAGCTCGGTATGCTCAAAAACAGGCGTGCGGATCTCGCGGAAACCGAATTTCTCCGCGATGTCGCGCACGGTCTGCTCGAGGAACTGATATTTATAAATGTCGGACGGCAGGAAATCCTGCGTGCCCTTGATTGCTTTTGTGATCAATGCCATGTCGGTGCCCTCTGTCGGTCAGGATGATGATTTCGGATTGACGATGTCGCGCCAATCCAGGTCGCCGCGGGCGAGCGCATGCACGAGCGCCTCTGCGGTGGCAATGTTGGTCGCCACGGGGATATTATGCACGTCGCACAGGCGCAGCAGGGTCGTTTCGTTCGGCTCGTGCGGCTTTGCGGTGAGCGGATCGCGGAAAATCAGCACCAGATCGATCTCATTGCACGCGATGCGCGCGGCGATCTGCTGATCTCCGCCCTGCGAGCCGCTGAGAAAGCGCACGATCTTCAGTCCGGTCGCCTCCGCAACCACTTTGCCGGTGGTGCCGGTGGCGAAGAGATTGTGACGGCTCAGGATCCCGCAGTAGGCGATGCAGAATTGGGTCATCAGTTCTTTTTTTGCGTCGTGTGCAATCAGCGCGATGTTCATACATCTTCCCCTTTCATTGTCTTTATCATGCCCGCTGCGCATCGGCGGGATGCGCAGCGGCTGTGCGTCCGGTTTCGATTATGATTCTTTATAATAGCAAAGATTTTGCGCGCGCGCAAGAGGGTGGAGGAAATTATCTGAAATTATTTGACAATCAGTCGTTTTCTTCGACCGGCGTTTCCTCCGCTTCGGTCTCCGCGTCGATCTCCGTTTCGGCCTCCGCCTCGCTGTCCGGATCGGCTTCCACCGCCTCCGTTTCCTCGCCCATGGCGGGCACGGAAACCGCGGAAATGATCGTCTGGCCGGGCGTCAGGCGCATGATGCGCACGCCCTTGGAGGGCCGGGCGCAGATGCGGATGCCCTTTTCGCCGCCGATGGAGATGCGGGCGATGATGCCGTCGGAGGAGATCATCAGCAGGTTATCCGCCGGATCGACCGCCTCGATGGCCGCAACGTCCCCGAAGCGCGCCACATGGTAGTTGATCAGGCCTTTGCCGCCGCGGGACTGCACGCGGTAGTTGGCGATCGGGCTCAGACGGCCCAGACCGGTCTCGCTCACGGTCAGCACCAGCCGGCCCTCGCGCAGGATATCCATGCCGACCACCTGATCGCCCGCCTGCAGACGGATCGCGCGCACGCCGCGGGCCGTGCGGCCGATGACGCGGGCGTCCTCCTCGTTGAAGGCGATGGCCATGCCCTTGCGCGTGGCAAGCAGCAGCTTGTCGCTGCCGCTGGTGAGCTTGACCCAGGCCAGCTCGTCGCCCTCATCCAGATTGATGGCGATGATGCCGCTCTTGCGGATGTTCCTGTAATCGTCCAGCGCCGTGCGCTTGATGACGCCGCAGCGCGTGGCCATGCAGAGGTAGGCGTCCGTCTCGCCGAATTCCGGCACGCGGATCATGACGGAGACCTGCTCCTCCGCCTCGAGCGGCAGAAGATTGACGACGTTCATGCCCTTGCTCTGGCGGGAGCCCTCGGGGATCTCATACCCCTTCAGGCGGTAGCAGCGCCCGCGCGTGGTGAAGAACATGATGTAATCGTGGCTCGAGCAGATGAACATGGTCTTGGTCGTGTCTTCCTCGCGGAATTTCAGACCCGTGACGCCCTTGCCGCCCTTGTTTTGCTGCTTGTATTCGTTGACCGGCGTGCGCTTGATGTAGCCGCCGTTGCTCAGCGTGAAGACGCAGGTCTGCTCGGGAATCAGATCCTCGAAATCGACCTCGCCGCTCACATCCTGAATCTCCGTGCGGCGCGGATCCGCAAACTTGTCGCGAATCGCGAGCAGCTCCTCCTTGAGCACCTGCACGAGCAGACCCTCGTCGGCCAGCAGGGAGCGGTAATAGGCGATTCTTTCTTCCAGCTCCTTGTATTCGTTCTCCAGCTTCTCGCGGTCGAGCCCCTGCAGCGCCTTCAGGCGCATATCGAGGATCGCCTGGGCCTGCACTTCATCCAGGCCGAAGCGCTCCATCAGGCGCTCACGCGCGTTGTCATAGCTGGTGCGGATGATGTGAATGACCTCGTCGATGTTGTCCTGCGCGATGATCAGGCCCTCCAGCAGATGGGCGCGCTCGAGCGCTTTCTTCAGGTCGAACTGCGTGCGGCGGCGGATGATCTCCTTCTGGAACGCGAGGTATTCGTCGATATAGTTGCGCAGCGACAGGATCTTCGGCTGCTTCTGGTCGTCCACAAGCGCGCGGAAGATGATGCCGTAGGAGGACTGCATCGCGGTCTGGGCAAAGAGCTTGTTGAGCACGACGTTGGCGTTCGCGTCGCGCTTGAGCTCGATGACCACGCGCATGCCGTTGCGGTCGGTTTCGTCGCGCAGGTCGGAGATGCCGTCGAGCCGCTTTTCCTTGACCTGATCGGCGATCGTCTTGATCAGCGCGCGCTTTTTGACCATATAGGGCAGCTCGCGCACGATGATGCGCGTGCGGTTATCGCGGCCGTACTCCTCAAACTCGGTGCGGGCGCGCACGATCACCTTGCCGCGGCCGGTGGCATAGGCCTGCCGGATGCCTGCGCGGCCCATGATGATGCCGCTCGTGGGGAAATCCGGCCCCTTGATGCATTCCATCAGATCCGCCAGCGTCGCCTCGGGGTCGTCGAGCACCTTGACGCACGCGTCGATGACCTCGCCCAGATTGTGCGGCGGGATGCCGGTCGTCATGCCCACGGCGATGCCGGTGGAGCCGTTGACCAGCAGATTCGGGAAGCGGGAGGGGAGCACGCGCGGTTCCTTGCGGCTCTCGTCGAAGTTGGGGATCCAGTCGACGGTCTCCTTGTTGATGTCGCGCAGCATTTCATCGCTGATCTTGCTCATGCGCGCTTCGGTGTAACGGTAGGCCGCCGGGGGATCGCCGTCCACAGAGCCGAAGTTGCCGTGGCCGTCCACGAGCATATAGCGCAGCGAGAAATTCTGCGCCAGACGCACCATCGCGTCATAGACGGAGGCGTCGCCGTGCGGATGGTAACGGCCCAGCACGTCGCCCACGCAGGTCGCGGATTTCTTGAAAGGCTGGTCAGCCGTCAGATTGTCCTCATACATCGTATAAAGGATGCGGCGGTGGACGGGCTTCAGGCCGTCGCGCACGTCGGGCAGCGCGCGGTCGACGATGACGGACATGGCGTAGTCCAGCATCGCGGCCTGCATCTCCTGCACGATATCGGATTCCACGATCGCCTGATTCGGGAAGAGGATATCCTCCGGTTTGTAATCTCGGTTATGTGCCATCGCTCAGCACCCCCTTAAACGTCCAGATTGATCACGTATTTTGCGTTCTTTTCGATCCACTCGCGGCGGGGATCCACCTCTTCGCCCATCAGCAGGCTGAAGACCGCGTCGGCGGCGAGCGCATCGTCGATCGTGATGCGGCGCAGCGTGCGCTTTTCGGGATCCATCGTGGTCTCCCACAGCTCGTGCGGATCCATTTCGCCCAGACCTTTGAAACGGCTGATATCGACCTTGACATTCGGATTGTCGCCGCGCATCTCGGCGGAGATCTGATCGCGCTCCTCGTCGGAATAGGCCACGCGCTGCGTCTTGCCGCGCTGGAGCTTGTAGAGCGGGGGCACGGCGGAATAGACGTAGCCGTGCTCGATCAGCGGGCGCATATAGCGG
>JAFZNN010000289.1 GCA_017550895.1 Clostridia bacterium | reverse complement strand
TGGATGACAGCAAGTTCACGCGCATGGGCGACCTGAACGGCGACGGCACGGTGAACCTCAAGGACGCGGTCCTGCTCCGCAGATACATCGCGGACGGCTGGAACGCGGAAATTGACGAGAAATACGCCGATGTCAACGGCGACGGCGCGGTCAACCTGAAGGACGTCGTGATGCTCCGCAGACGCATCGCCGGCGGCTGGGATGTGATCTTCTGAATAGTCTGTGATCAGAACAAAGACGGAGCGTTCCGGTTTCGGAACGCTCCGTTCAGTCTGTCGGGGAACCCATTGCGGGATTCCAAAGGGCCAGTGATTCTCTGGTCGGCGTCCGCAGACGCCGAAATACTTTTTTCTCTGCCAAAAGCGAGGGAAAAAGGGGCTTGGGGCAAGAAACCCCGAAGGGGCTGCTTCCCCAAATTATCAATCCCGTTCCGCCTTTGATTGGAGCTTCTAATCTAATCAGGATGCAGACTTTTTCGACAAGCTGAGTCAGCCTGCAAATTGATTACAGGCTGACAATTATTAGCAATATAAACAGACCTTAACGCGAGAGGATGACTGTCGGTGACAGAAGGCTGTGAACGCGAAACTGCCCGCGGGTGCTACCCGCCGCTCCGTTTCTTGATCGGCTCAGTCGGCCGCATTGACGCGCAGGAACAGTGCAGGATCAAAATTCAGCCCGTTGACGCGCACCTCAAAATGCAGATGCGGGCCTGTCGAATGCCCCGTGGAACCGACGTGCGCGATGATCTGCCCGCGCTTGACCTCCTGCCCGGCAGTCGCCAGAAGCAGACTGCAGTGCGCATAAAGCGTTTCGGTGCCGTCCTGATGATCCACGATCAGATAGTAGCCGTAGCTGCTGCCGACGCTTGCGACGCGCACCACGCCGTCATCGGCCGCGAAAATATTTGTGCCGAGCGGTGCGGCAAGGTCAATGCCGCGGTGCTTCCGGTTTCCGCCGAAATAATCGCTGATGCGTCCGCCGTCCAGCGGCCACGAAAACCGCCCCGAACCGGTCAGCACGGTCGTATCGCTCGCCGGTTTTGCGGTATATGTTCCCACACCGATCTGTTCCTCGACCGGTTCCGCGATGATCTGCGACCAGAGCAGCGTGCGCGTGATCTCGCTGCCGTCGGAATAGGTCGCCTGCACGGTATTGCGGCGCTCGCCCTTTTCGCCCGCCTGTATCAGCTTCTGCTTGCCGACGGGCAGCGTGTTCGTTTCGATCTCGGCCGTGTCGTAGTCGATCAGCGAGACAGTGTTGAATGTGCGCTTGAAAATGATCGGCAGGAACCGGGCAGAGACCGGCACGGTGATCGGTGTGCCCTGCGGAATGATCGCGCCGAGCCCCGGGTTCAGCTCCAGGATCTTCTCCTTTGTGGTGCTGAACCGCATGGCGGCGGTCTCCGGCGTTTCAAACCCGCCGGCTGTATAGATGCGCGTGCTGTGCGTGATCTGCGTGAATTTTTCGATGATGCTGCCCGTATCCACAAGGCTGGATGCCAGATACGAGCCGGGCTCGTAGGTGACGGAGTCAGCGTAACCGATC
>JAFZNN010000288.1 GCA_017550895.1 Clostridia bacterium | reverse complement strand
GCCTCGCGTCCCCTCACCGAGGCGGACGCCGCGCGCTGGCGGGCGCTGCGCGAAGCGGTCGCCGACCCGCTGGACGTGTGCTTCGGGCAGGACTCCCACATGGCGATCGACTACGACCTGCTGCTGCGCGAGGGCGCCGAGGGCATCGCCGCGCAGATTGAGGCGAAAATGGCCGACGCCGCGGACGAATCGGCGCGCGCCGTCTACCGCCTGTGCGTCGTCTGCCTGAACGCCGTCGCAGCCTTTTCGGACCGCTACGCCGCACACGCCGAGGCGCTGGCCCGCGGCTGCGCCGATCCCGCGCGCCAGGCGGAGCTGGCCGAAATCGCGGACATCTGCCGCCGGGTGCCGCGGCATCCGGCGCGCACCTTCCGCGAGGCCGTGCAGTCGGTCCACTTCATGACGCTGTGCCTGTCGCTCAACCCCTACCGCTACTTCGGCATGCAGCAGTTCCAGCTGGGCCGGCCCGACCGATACCTCTACCCCTTCTACCGCGCCGATATCGACGCCGGCCGCCTGACCGACGAGCGCGCGCAGACGCTCATGGACTGCCTGGCCATACAGATCAATAACCGCGTGCCGCACGGGCTGTCCAGCGGCTACATGCTGGGCGGCCGCGACAGGAGCGGCGCGGTCGTGGCCAACGAACTCACCCGAATGGGGATGCAGGCGATAGACGACATCCGCCTCGTCTATCCGTCCGTGGGCCTGTGCTGGACGGAAGGCATGCCGCGGGAGCTCCTCGACCAGGCGTGCGAGATCCTCTCCCGCGGGCGCTCGCACCCGGCCATCTTCAACGACGACGTGATCAGCGCCGGCCTCATGGAGTACGGCGTCGCGCCGGACGAGGCGCGCGACTACATCCACAGCACCTGCGTGGAGATCACGCCCGTCGCGGCGAGCAACGTGTGGGTGGCCAGCCCGTACACGAACATGGTTCAGCTGCTGCTCGACCTCCTCGACCGCGACTGGGACAGCTTCGACGCGCTGGTCGAAGCGCTGCTGCGCCGTCTCGACGACGCCATCCGCCTGCATTTCGAGCAGCAGAACGAATTTCGCCGCCTGCGCGCGGAGCGAACGATCAATCCGCTGCTGTCGTGCTTCGTGAACGACTGCCTCGCGCGCGGCGTCGATATCGAGCAGGGCGGCGCGCGCTACAACTGGATCATGCCCAGCTTTGTGGGCATGGCGAACCTGGCCGACTCGCTCGAGGTCATCCGCACGCTGATCTTTGAAAAGAAAACGCTCACTTTTGAAACCCTGCGCGCCATGCTGGCCGCGGGTTTCGAGGGCTATGAGGCCGAGCGGCTGAAAATGCTGAACGGCGTCGACAAATACGGCAACGACATCGACGCCGTGGACAGCCTGTTCGCCACGCTGGTCGGGCACATCGTGGCCGAATGCAGGAAATACACCCCGATGTTCTCCGGCGCGCGGCTGATCCCCAGCGTGTTCTGCTGGGTCATGCACGAGCGGTTCGGCCGGGAGACCGGCGCCTCTCCGGACGGGCGGCGGGCCGGCTTCCCGCTGGGCGACGGCTCCGGCCCGTGCCAGGGCCGCGAGAAAAACGGCCCCACGGCCTCGATCCTCTCCAGCACCAAGTGGTCGCATAAGGAGCTGATCGGCGGCGTGGCCGTCAACATGAAGTTCTCGAAAAAGACCTTCACGGCCGATTCCTGCGCCAGGGTCGCCGCGCTGATGCTCACCTACCTGCGCCGCGGCGGCTTCGAGATCCAGGTGAACGTGGTCGACCGCGACACGCTTATAAAGGCGCAGGCCGAGCCGGAGGCCTACCGCGACCTGGTCGTGCGCATCGGAGGCTACAGCGACTATTTCGTGAAGCTCTCGCCGCAGATGCAGGCCGAGGTGCTGCTGCGCACGGCGCACGAGGCGTAGCGCGATGCGGGGCGTGATTTTCAACATCCAGCGCTTCTGCGTACAGGACGGCCCGGGCATCCGAACGACGGTGTTCTTCAAGGGCTGTCCGCTGCGCTGCGCCTGGTGCCACAATCCCGAATCGCAGCGGAGCCGGCCGGAGATCCTCTACAGCGCGGAAAAGTGCGCGCTGTGCGGCGCGTGCGCGGCGGCGTGCCCGAAGGGCCTGCACCGCGTGGACGGCGCGGGCCACGCCTACGACAGGGCGCGCTGCGACGGCTG
>JAFZNN010000287.1 GCA_017550895.1 Clostridia bacterium | reverse complement strand
TTGTCAAGCGCGATCTTGAGCACGTAGCCCTCGGTCATCTCGAGATAACGGGTGCCCTTTTCCCTGGTGCCGTACATGGTGCCTACCATGGACCTGAGGCCCTTGCCGAGATCCTCAAGGCCCGCGCCGATCTTAAGACCGTCGTCGGAGAAGGCGGACTGGGTACGGCCGTACACGATCTGCAGGAACAGCTCGCGCATCGCGGTGTTGATGGCGTCGCACACCAGGTCGGTGTTCAGCGCCTCGAGGATGGTCTTGCCGGGCAGGATCTCGGCGGCCATCGCGGCGGAATGCGTCATGCCGGAGCAGCCGATCGTCTCAACCAGCGCCTCCTGGATCACGCCGTCCTTCACGTTCAGGCTCAGCTTGCAGGCGCCCTGCTGGGGAGCGCACCAGCCGATGCCGTGCGTGTAGCCGGAGATGTCCTTGATTTCCTTGGCCTGAATCCACTTGCCCTCCTCGGGAATGGGAGCCGGGCCATGGTTCGGGCCCTTGGCCACGCATACCATTTCCTCAACTTCGCGAGAATACTGCATATGTCTTTCCTCCCTTTTGAGTTTATACGAATGTATTATACCACAACAGCAAAACGATTGAAGCCCTCCGCAGAATTTTAACGTGAAAGAGGGAACGCGCGCCGCTCCCCCTTGCTTTCTTTTTATTCCTTGTTCTTGAGCAGGTCCCGTATGCGCGCCTCGTAAAAGGCGCACAGCTCGTCCGCCGTCTCGCTGTCGGCGGCCTCCGCCATGATGCGGCATTCCGCGCGTCCCGGCGATGGTTTTATCAGCGTCCAGCCTCCGCCCCGCCGCACGCACAGGCCGTCGGTCATGTCCGGCTCCTCCTCGCCCTCGATGAGCTCGTGCAGGATGCGGCTCCTGTCCTTTTCGTTCAGCGGCACGCTGCGCGCGCTCCGCGCCATCGCGGGCATGAGCTTCGCCCATTCTGAGGGGCTCAGGCTGTACTTCGCCAGCAGCCGCGCGCACACGAGCGCGGCGTAAATGCCGTCGAACCACAGGCGGAAGGCGCGCCTGTCCGATTCGAGCAGCTCGCGCATCAGCGCGGGCCGCTCTCCGCTCACGCGCGCGATCTCCGCGCCGTAACGCGCCGCCAATTCCTCCGAGGCGCGCGTGGCGTTCATCGGCGCGACCACCGGCCTGACGCCCAGCTCCAGCGCCGCCCACACGCGCATCAGCTGGCCCTGGCTCTCCGTGAGGCAGCCGTGTTCGTCGGCCAGGCACATGTTCTCTCCCCCATCCGTGAGCCAGACGCCTGTTTCGCCCGGCGCGAGCGTCATCATCTCCTCCTCCCACTCGGCGCGCACCGAACAGCCCGCCTTTTCCAGCGCGCGCTCGGCCAGGCTGAGCAGCGTCTCGTCCGGCGCGTACAGCGCGATCTGGAGACGCTCCGCCGCGCCCGCCTCAGCCGCCAGCGCGCCGATGTAGTTCAGATCGCTCCGCCCGATACTGACCGGGCCGCGCGGAACCGCCGTAAACGGGCGGTCGTAATCCTGCATGAGAAGCCGCTGTTCGATCCTGCGCTGCATGGCCGTGCCGGGATCGGCGCCCTGCGCGTCCATCGGCCGCACGCAGCCCTCGTCCACATAGAACGCCGCCTCCGCGCCGATCAGCCAGAGCTGGGCGCGCAGCTGAGGCAGCGCCGCGCACCCGATGTCGAACACCTGCGCGCCTTGCGCCATCAGTCCGGCCTGAAGCGCCAGCGCGCCC
>JAFZNN010000286.1 GCA_017550895.1 Clostridia bacterium | reverse complement strand
CGTCGGCGTCGGCGTGCTCGCGTTCAATGGCGTCCAGCGCGGTCTGCCGCTGCCCGGCGCCCGCGTCGATCTCCGCCACGCGCGCGGCGAGCGCCTCGCTTGTGGAGGCGGCCGTGGAGGCGCGCACGCGTTCATCCGCGAGCTTGAGGGCCAGGGCGGTCAGGGTTTCGTTTGCCTGCCGCAGCTTTTCGCTGCCCGCGCTGCTCTGGCCGAGCAGGGCGTTGAGCTGTTCGAGCGCTTCCTGCGCTTCGGCGGTCTTGGCGGCGATGGTCGCTTCCTTGCCGGCGTTTTCCGCCTGCGCGGCGCGGATCTCCTCCTCGAGCGCCTGCACGGAACGGCTGCCGTCGCCCATATCGCCGCTGATGCGTTCGATCGTGGCGTTGTTGTGGGTGATGGAGTTCTGCTCCACGGCGATGCGTCCGTCAAGGACGGCGGCCTCCTCTTCACAGGCGGCGATGGTCTGCCGCAGCTGCTCCGCCTCGGCGGTCAGCGCGTGCGCCTGCTCGATGGCGTCTTCGATTTCCTCATTGAGCGCGGTCATGCGGGATTCCGACTGCGCATACTGCGCGGCGGCGATGGAGAGCTTGCGCTCCTGCTCGCGCAGGCCGGCCTTGGATTTCTCGATCGTATGCAGCCACAGGCCGATCTCGAGCGTCTTTTTCTCGGCGGCCAGGGTCAGGAATTTCTGCGCTTTTTCGCTCTGCGTTTTCAGCGGGCCGATGCGCCCCTCCAGCTCCGCGAGAATATCCCGCAGGCGCACGAGATTCTCCTCCGCGAGCGCCAGACGGCGGTTCGCGTCGGTGCGGCGGTAGCGCAGATGGGAAATGCCCGCGGCCTCCTCGAGCATGTCGCGCCGCTGCGTGGAGCGGGCGGAGACCAGGTCGGCAATGCGGCCCTGGCTGACCATGGAGTAGCCGTCGCGCCCGAGGCCCGTGTCCATGAACAGCTCGTGGATGTCACGCAGGCGGCATTCCTCGCCGTTGATGCGGTATTCGCTTTCGCCCGAGCGGTAGAAGCGGCGGGTCACCGCCACCTCGTCGCGGTCGCAGTCATGCAGACTGCGGTCGGTGTTGTCCAGTCGCAGGGTCACCTCGGCGTAGCCGAGCGCTTTGCGCAGACTCGTGCCGCCGAAGATGACGTCCTCCATGCGGGAGCCGCGCAGGCTCTTGGTCGACTGCTCGCCCAGCACCCAGCGCACCGCGTCGGAGATATTGCTTTTGCCGGAGCCGTTCGGTCCCACGACGGCGGTGATGCCCTTGCCGAAGGAGAGCACGGTCTTGTCCGGGAAGGACTTGAAGCCCTGCATTTCAAGTGCTTTTAAAATCATAGCCTGGTTCCTCAATCTTTGTCTTCAGGGAAGAAGGTGTATTTGAATGGGTATTGTTTCCGAAATCAATCTTAATCAATTAAAATGGGGCGCGGGGCTTGCCCCGCCCTTTTCTAGCATCTAACATCTAACATCTAATATCTAAAATCTGGTTTTGCGCGAGCAAAACGTCGTAACTTCCGAGCCCGTCCCGCGCCTCGACGGTGCAGCGATAGCCCTCGGCCGCGAGCGCCTGCAGATTGCAGCGCCGCTGCCCGGTCATTTTTGAGAGGGACGCCGGCGCGACGGCCAGGGTGTAGCGCCCGGCCGGCAGACCGGCAAGCTGTTCCCGCGCGCGCTCGAGCAGGATGCGGCTTTCCGCGAGCTCCCGCAGCGCCGGATGATAGGCGCCGCCGCGCATCCGTGCCTCGACGTCGCGGCTCGCGTGCAGCCCGACGCGGATCACGCGGATGTCCGCCGCGTCAAACATCTGCAGCAGCTTTGCGCACAGCGCCACGGCGTCCGCGAGCCCCTGCGGCTGAAACTGCCCGGCCTCCATCAGCGCGGCCAGCGGCGTTCCCGCGAGCACGACCGTCGGATAGATGCGCACGGTGTCCGGCTGCAGCGCGCAGATCGCTTCGGCAGTCGCGAGGCTGTCCGCATCCGTCGAGCCGTACAGCCCCGTCATCATCTGCAGCCCGGTTTCAAAGCCGGACGCGCGCAGCAGCGCGTGCGCCTGCACGGTCCGGTCGGCCGTGTGGCCGCGGCGGTTGAGCGCCAGCACGCGGTCGTCCATGCTCTGCGCGCCGAGCTCCACGGCAGTGACGCCATAGCGCCGCAGCAGCGCGCAGACAGCCGGATCGATCCCGTCCGGGCGCGTGGAAATGCGGATGCCGCGAAAGCGGCCGTCTTTTATATAGGAATGCGCCGCTTCCAGCAGGGCGATCTGTTCCGCCTGCGGAAGCAGCGTAAAGCTGCCGCCGAAAAAGGCAATTTCTCCGTTTGCGGCGGCGTCCGCCGGCAGACTTGCCAGCGCCGTGCGCACCGCTTCATGTACCGCCGCCGGCGTGAGCGGCGTCGCCTGACCGGAGATCGTTCGCTGGTCGCAGAAGCTGCACTGGTGCGGGCAGCCTGCGTGCGGCGCGAACAGCGCGACGTTGATATGCTTCATTGAATGCCCATGAGCGCGAGCGCTTCCTTCGCGGCCTGCTGCTCGGCGAGCTTCTTGCTCTTGCCGGTGCCGCTGCCGATCACGTTGCTGTTCAGATGCACCTCGACGGTGAATTCCTTGGCGTGATCCGGCCCTGTTTCGCCGGTGAGCACATACTCCACATGCTCCTCCGGATTGCGCTGCACAACCTCCTGCAGGATCGTTTTGTAATCCCGCGCCTTTTCCAGCTCGTCGTGGCCGGAAACGAAGCGCAGCACGATCTCTCTGGCCGGCTCCAGCCCGCCGTCGAGATAGACGGCTGCGAGCACGGCCTCGAAAGCGTCCGCGAGGATGGAGGGGCGGCGGTCGCCGCCGGTGCGCTTTTCGCCTTTGCCGAGCCGCAGCGCGTCGCCGAGCGAAAGCTCCTGCGCGAACACATACAGCGCGTGCTCGCAGACCTTCGCGGCGCGGTGCTTCGTCAGCTCGCCCTCGGGCAGATTGTATTTATCATAAAGGTAACGCGCCGTCACAAAGCCCAGCACGGCATCCCCGAGGAATTCCAGCCGTTCGTTGCAGACGGTGCCGCCGCCGTGCTCATTGGCGTAGGAGGAATGCGTGAGCGCCGTGCGCAGCAGCGAAAGATCATGAAAATGATAGCCCAGCTTGGCCTGCAGGGCTTCCAGTGCGTCGTCCATTTGTTTCTCCTCAGTCCTCGCTGAGTGCATCCTCAATGCAGTCAGCCAACTCTGCGACGGTCAGCGCGCCGCAGTCCTCATCGCTGAGATCGACCTCAAACTCGCTTTCGATGGCAAGGATCAGGTCCTCCAGCTCCATGGTGTCGCCGGCCAGTTCCTCGAGCACCGTGGATTCCTCCAGTTCGACCTCTTCATAGCCGTAGGCTTCGCTCAGGAGCGCGAGCAATTTCTCAAGGATCACAAAAACACCTCGTTTCTTTCTTCTTCGTTGATCCCTTGACGGTGGATATCGTCCTGCAGATGCTGCAGCGCGCGGGCGGAGAGCGCCTCGCAGCGCAGCTTTTTATCGCGGATTTTCGTTTCGAGCGGCGGCAGCAGACCGAAGGACGCGCCCATCGGCTGGTAATCGCGGATCGCGCCGTCGCTGACATAGCGCGCGAGCGCGCCGAGCATGGTTTCGGCCGCCGGCAGAAACGGCGGCTTGCCCTGCAGGCTGCGCGCGGCGTTGACGCCGGCGAGCAGACCGGAGGCGGCGGACTCCATATAGCCCTCCACGCCGGTGATCTGCCCGGCAAAATAGAGCCCCGGCCGCAAGCGGCAGCCGAAATCGCTGCCGAGCACGCGCGGCGCATCGAGAAAAGTGTTGCGGTGCATCACGCCGAAGCGCAGGAACTCCGCGCGGTGCAGCGCGGGGATCATGGAGAAGGCCCGCTGCTGCTCCGGAAATTTCAGATTGGTCTGGAACCCGACCAGATTATACATCGTGCCGGCCGCGTTTTCCTTGCGCAGCTGCAGATTCGCCCAGGGGCGGTGCCCGGTGCGCGGATCCCGCAGCCCGGCGGGCTTCATCGGCCCGAAGCGGATCGTATCGTGCCCGCGCGAAGCCATGACCTCGATCGGCATGCAGCCCTCGTAGACGCCCTTGCGCCGGTCAAAGTCATGCAGCGGCGCGGATTCGGCGGAAATCAGCGCTTCATAGAACGCCTCGTATTCCGCCTTGTTCATCGGGCAGTTGATATAATCCTCCGGGTCGCCGCGGTCATAGCGCGACTGCGTGAAGGCGAAGTCCATATCCACGCTTTCCGCGGAGACGATCGGCGCGGCCGCGTCGAAAAAGCTCAGACTGCCGCCGCAGAGCGCGGCGATGGCGTCGGAAATGGCGGGGGAGGCCAGCGGCCCGGCGGCGACGATGACCGTGCCGTCTGCGGGCAGCGCCGTGACCTCTTCGCGCACGAGCGTGATTTCCGGCCGCGCGGCGATGCGGGCCGTGACCAGGGCGGAAAACCGCGCGCGATCCACAGCCAGCGCGCCGCCGGCGGGCACGGCCGTTTCCTTCGCGCAGGCCACGCACAGCGAACCGAGCGCCTCCATCTCCGCCTTGAGCAGGCCGGCCGCGCAGCCGAGCCGCATGGCCTTGAAGGAGTTGGAGCAGACCAGCTCCGCGAGCGCGTCGCTGCTGTGGGCGGGGGAGAAGCGCGCGGGTTTCATTTCGTAAAGCGTGACGGCGACGCCCCGGTTGGCCAGCTGCCAGGCGGCCTCAACGCCCGCGAAGCCGCCGCCGATCACGGTGACGTTATGCATTCCGTTTGCCCTTGCCGGCGGATTTCTCGTAGCTGCAGTCCGGATTCATGCAGACCAGCTTGCCGGTCTTTTTGCGGAAGAGCGCCTTGCCGCATTGCGGGCAGGCTTCGCCGGCCGGGGGATCCCAGCTCATGAAGCTGCACTTGGGCCAGTTGCCGCAGCCGTAGAAGGTGTGGCCCTTCTTGGAGCGGCGCTCGATGATCGTGCCGCCGCAGCTCGGGCACTGCGCGCCGGTCTGCAGCACAAGGGGCTTGGCGTTTTTGCATTCGGGGTAGCCCGGGCAGGCCAGGAAGCGGCCGTAGCGCCCGGTTTTGATCACCATCATCCGTCCGCACTTGTCGCAGGGGATGTCGGTGGTATCCTCCTCGAGCTGGATCTTGACGTTTTTCATTTCGGCCTTGGCCTTGTCCAGGGTCTTTTCGAAATCCGTGTAGAAATCGTCCAGCATCTTGATATAGTCCATTTCGCCGCCGCCGACAGCGTCGAGATTCGACTCCATCTGCGCGGTGAATTTCGTGTTGACGATCTTGGGGAATTTCTCCTTGAGCAGGCCGGTGATCGCCATGCCCAGCTCCGTGGGCGCGAGCTGCTTGGTCTTGGGCTTGCGCACCACATAGCCGCGCTTGATGATCGTGGTGAGAATGGTCGCGTAGGTGCTCGGACGGCCCACGCCGTTCTCCTCGAGCTCCTTGATCAGCGCCGCTTCCGTGTAGCGCGGGGGCGGCTGCGTGAAGTGCTGGTCGGCCTTGAGCTCACGCAGACGCAGCACGTCGCCGGCCTTGAATTCCGGCAGCAGGCCCTTTTCCTGCTCGTCGTCGCTCAGGTCATAGAGCTTTGTGAAGCCGTCGAAGCGCACGGAATAGCCCGCGGCGGTGAAGACGCAGTATTGCTGCGGCGTTTCCGGCTTGGCGGCGATGATTTCGGTTTTGACCGTGTTCTGCACGCAGCTGGCCATCTGGCTGGCCATGAAGCGCATCCAGATCAGCTGATAGAGCTTGAACTGGTCGGCGGACAGGCCGCCCTTGACCGCGTCCGGCGCGAGGGTGGGATCCGTCGGGCGGATCGCCTCGTGGCCGTCCTGCGCGTTGGAGCGGGATTTATAGTAGACCGGTTTTTCCGGCAGATAGTCCTTGCCGTAGGCCTTGGCGATATAGCCGGCGGCCGCCGCGCGCGCCTCCTCGGAGATGCGCAGGGAGTCCGTTCTCATGTAGGTGATCAGACCCATGGTGCCGTGGCCGGCGACGGTGACGCCTTCATACAGCTCCTGCGCCACGCGCATGGTGCGCTCCGCGGGGAAGCCGAGCTTGCGCGAGGCCTCCTGCTGCAGCGTGGAGGTGATGAAGGGCGGCGCGGGATTCTTTTTGCGCGTGCCTTTCTTGACGGATTTGACGGTGTAGACCGCGGCGTCGAGCCGGTCCGTGTAGGCCTTGGCCGTCGCTGCGTCGGTGATCTTGACCTTGCCCTTCTCATCCGCGTGGAGCGCGGCGGTGAAGGTGCGGCGCTGCGCGGTGGCGAGCTTGGCCTCGATGACCCAGTATTCCTCCGGCACGAAGGCGTTGATCTCCTCCTCGCGGTCCACGATCAGACGCACGGCGACGCTCTGCACGCGCCCGGCGGACAGACCGCGGCGGATCTTCTGGGAAACGAACGGGCTCAGGCGGTAGCCGACCAGACGGTCGAGGATGCGCCGCGCCTGCTGCGCGTTGACCAGATCCAGATTGACTTTGGTCGGGTGCGCCATGCCGTTGGCCACGCCCGTGCGCGTGATCTCATTGAAGGTCACGCGGTTCTTCTGGTTCAGGTCGAGCCCGAGCACCGTGGCCAGATGCCAGGAAATGGCCTCGCCCTCGCGGTCCGGGTCGGCGGCGAGATAGACCGCGTCGCTCTTGCGCACTTTCTCCTCGAGCTCCTTGACGAGCCGTTCCTTGCCCTTGATCAGGGCGTATTTCGGCGCATAGTTGTTGTTGACGTCCACGCTCAGCTTGGCCGCGGGCAGATCCCGGATGTGGCCCTTGGAGGCGACGACGTCATAGTCCTTGCCGAGATATTTTTTGATGGTGTTCGCCTTGGCGGGCGACTCCACAATCACTAGTTTAGACATAATATTCTCCTGCTGATGATAAATTGATGCGGCTGCGGCCGTTTCTGGATATCTGCCGCGCGAAGCGGCGGACATGCAGCAGCGGCCGACCGGGGGATTCTTATGCTAAGGTATAGCACCCGCCGTCGGTCGGGGCGATCAGATCGGCGAGCGTGAGCTGCAGCAGCACGGGGATCAGCTGCGCCGGCGACAGGCCGGTCGCGGCGGCGATCTCATCGGGATGCAGCGGCGTGCCGCCAAAAAGATTATAAACGCGGGCGGCGTCCGGGTCAAGAGGGGCGGCGGGAACTTTTTTGGTTTTTTCCGCCGCGGGTGCTTCGGAAACCGCCGGTTGCGCCGGCGTCTGCGCCGCCGGCTGCGTCTGCGGGGCGGCGGGCGGCTCCGTCGCGAGGGGGCCGGTTTTGGTCAGATCCAGCCGGTCGGGATACATCATGGCGAACGCGGCGAGCACGTCCCGCGCGCAGGTGACGGCCTTGGCGCCGTCGCGGATCAGGCTGTTGGCGCCCTTGTAGGCGGTGGTCAGCACGCTGCCGGGGATGGCGAAGACCTCGCGGCCCTGCTCGTTCGCCCGGTGGGCCGTGATCAGCGAGCCGCTTCTTTCGCCGGCTTCCACGACCAGCACGCCCAGGCTCATGCCGGAGATCAGGCGGTTGCGGGTGGGAAAGGTATAGCGGGAGGCCGGGGTGAAGGGCGGATATTCCGTGACCAGCGCGCCGTTTGCGCGGATTTCGCGGCGCAGCGCTTCGTTTTCCCGCAGGTAGTCCGTGCCCAGACCGCAGCCCATGACGCAGACGGTCGGGCCGCCGGCCAGCAGCGCGCCCTCGTGCGCGGCGCTGTCGATGCCCAGCGCGCCGCCGCTGACGATCACCGCGCCTGCCGCGGCCATGTCGGCGCAGATCCGGCGGGCGATATTGACGCTTTCCAAGGTCGGTTTGCGGGTGCCGACCACGCCGATGGCGACGCGGAGGTCAAGCGCCTCGAGCGCGCCGTCGCTGTACAGCGCGAGCGGCTGATCCACCAGGGACTGCAGCTGCGCGGGGTACCCCGCGTCCTGCGGCGTATAAATCTGCCAGCCGTTGCGCGCGCAAAGATCGGCGATCTGCGCGGCCGCCTCGAGCGGCGTTGCTTCCAGCCGCTCCATCTGGGCCTTGGTGAAGACGCCCGCGAGCAGCCGTGTGGTGCGGTTGGCTTCATAAAGCATGCGCGGATGCGGGAAGGCGCACAGGATCTCATCCGTGCGCGCCCCGGCGCCCAGCGCCCTGGATAACCAGATCCAATACAGTTGATCGTTCATCGTTGCAGCTCCCAGGCAAGGATTGCGGCCGCCGCCGCGGCGTTGAAGGATTCCGCGCGGCCCCGCATGGGGATCACGGCGCGCACGGCGCAGGCGGCCTGCGCGGCGTCGCTCAGCCCGCCGCCCTCATTCCCGATGCAGCAGATGACGCCGCCGGGGTGGGGGACGGTGCGGATGTCCGCGGCCGCGGGGTCGGGCACGGCGGCCAGCGTCTGCATGCCGTCGGCAGCCGCCTTGCGCAGCAGCGCGGGCAGGTCGTCCGTTTCGAGGACCGGCAGACGCAGCAGCGCGCCCATGGACGCGCGCAGCGCCTTGGGATTCCAGCGGTCACAGCCGCCGCTGACGATCAGCCCGTCCAGGCCGAGCGCCTCCGCGCTGCGGCTGATCGCGCCGAGGTTGGCGGGATCCTGCACCTGCTCGAGCGCCAGATAGCGCCCCTGCGGGGCGGGCGTTCCATCCGTGACGTCCGGAAAGCCGCAGATGCAGAACACGCCCTGCGGATGCTCTGTGTCGGAGAGTCTGCGCGCCGGCGCGTCGCCGATCTCATAGACCTGCGCGGCGGCAGCGAGCACGGGCGCGAGATACGCGGCGTATTTCTCCGCGGCCGCGGCGGTCAGAAAGACCTGCAGCAGCGGCAGCCCGGAGGCTGCGGCGTCCGCGCACAGGCGGGCGCCTTCCAGAAAGAACGCGCGCTGCGCCCGGCGGAAGGCCGGCTGCGCCGCCAGCCGAACGGCATATTTGATTTTGTCGTTCGCGGTTGCGGTGATCCGTTCCATAGGGTGCTCCGAATTCATGATTTGATACCTTGCTTTTCTGCCGTCCGCGCCGGGGCTGCCGTCGCACGCGGCGGAAATAATAACAAAGAATCAGAGATGTGACAGGAAGTCAACATCTCTGATATTGCTGGTGTATCGCTTATTTCAACGCGGCCTTGGCCTTCTCGGTCAGGGCGGTGAAGGCGGCGGGATCGGCGATCGCGATCTCGGAGAGCATCTTGCGGTTGAGCGTGATGTCCGCCTTCTTCAGGCCGTTCATGAAGGTGGAATAATTCATGCCGTTGAGCTTGCAGGCAGCGGAAATGCGGGTGATCCACAGGCGGCGGAAATCGCGTTTCTTCTGCTTTCTGCCGATATAGGCATAATTGCCGCTCTTCATGACCGCCTGCTTCGCGGTCTTGAACAGCTTGCTCTTGGAGCCGTAGTAGCCCTTCGCGAGCTTGAGCACTTTATTTCTTCTTTTGCGCGTCATCGTTGCGCCTTTAATACGAGCCATGTTTGATTATCCTCCGTTCAATAAAAATTCGGTGTGCCTTGTCGATTATTTATAAGGAACAAGACGTTTGATCTGTCTGACGTTGGTTTCGTCGGCCACACTGACCTTGCGCAGATTTCTCTTGCGCTTGGTGCTCTTCTTATTGAGGATGTGGGATTTGTAGGCATGGGCACGCATCGGCTTGCCGCCCTTGGAGATCTTGAAGCGCTTCTTCGCGCCGCTGTGCGTCTTGATTTTCGGCATAATGAAAATCCTCCTTCGTTCTTTTTTTACTTTGTGCTCTTGGGTGCCAGGAACATCAGCATCTGCCGGCCTTCGAGCTTGG
>JAFZNN010000285.1 GCA_017550895.1 Clostridia bacterium | reverse complement strand
GGCGAACAGGCCAAGGAAGTGCGCGACACCTCCCTCAAGGTACCGCACGGCGAATACGGCATCGTGGTCAACGTCGAGGTCTACACGCGTGAAAACAGCGATGAGCTCAGCCCCGGCGTCAACAAGGTCGTGCGTTGCTACATCGCCCAGAAGCGCAAGCTTTCCGTCGGCGATAAGATGGCCGGCCGCCACGGCAACAAGGGCGTCGTTTCCCGCATTCTGCCGCAGGAGGATATGCCCTTCCTGCCGGA
This sequence comes from Clostridia bacterium, assembly GCA_017550895.1. Classification (GTDB taxonomy): domain Bacteria; phylum Bacillota; class Clostridia; order Oscillospirales; family Acutalibacteraceae; genus CAG-177. The sequence continues at coordinate 6,640 of JAFZNN010000285.1, read as the reverse complement.
CGGCACGCCGCTCGACATCGTGCTCAACCCCCTGGGCGTGCCTTCCCGTATGAATATCGGGCAGGTGCTCGAGGTGCACCTCGGCTTTGCCGCCCGTTCCCTCGGCTTCAATATCATGACGCCGGTCTTTGACGGCGCGCATGAGGAGGATATTACCGAGGCCTTCAAGGAGGCCAACCGCAGGACCATGGAAAAGGCGCAGCAGGAGGCGCTGGAAAAGGGCGAGGAGTTCGATCCCACGCTCGTGCCGCAGCTGCGCATGGACTGCAAGTCCATTCTGACGGACGGCCGCACCGGCCGCCGCTTCGATAACCCCGTCACGGTCGGCGTGATGTATTATCTCAAGCTGCATCACCTGGTCGATGATAAGATCCACGCCCGTTCGACCGGCCCGTACTCCCTTGTGACGCAGCAGCCGCTGGGCGGCAAGGCGCAGTTCGGCGGCCAGCGCTTCGGCGAAATGGAAGTCTGGGCGCTTGAGGCTTACGGCGCCGCCTACACCCTGCAGGAGATCCTGACCGTGAAGTCCGACGATGTGGTCGGCCGCGTCAAGACCTACGAGGCAATCGTCAAGGGCAAGAACGTGCCGACGCCCGGCATCCCCGAATCCTTCAAGGTGCTGGTTAAGGAGCTGCAGTCGCTCGCGCTGGATATCAAGGTCCTCGATGAAAACAACGAAGAGATCGACCTGCGCCAGACCTACGAGAACGAAGACGGCTTCATGAATTTCCAGACCGTCAACGACGCGGAGGGCAGCGAGGAATTCATCGTCGATGAGGACAGCAAGGAAAACAACATCTTCCTCGATGACGAAGAAGGCGATGAGGATGAATTCCTGCCGTCCGATCTTGTGGAAGGCCTTGACGAGGATTACGGCATGGATGAATTCTTGTCCTCCGAGGATGACTACGACTGATGACCGCATCCCACGATCTATTTATTACGGAAGGGGCATCGATGCATGGAACCGATGGAAACCAATACCAATCTCACTTTTGAGTCGATCAATATTACCCTCGCTTCGCCCGAAAAGATCCGCGAATGGTCCTACGGCGAGGTCAAAAAGCCGGAGACGATCAACTACCGCACCCTGAAGCCGGAAAAGGAAGGTCTGTTCTGCGAAAAGATCTTCGGGCCGACGAAGGATTGGGAGTGCAACTGCGGCAAATATAAGCGCATCCGTTTCAAGGGCAAGATCTGCGAGCGCTGCGGCGTCGAGATCACCCGCTCCAAGGTGCGCCGCGAGCGCATGGGCCATATCGAGCTGGCCACGCCCGTCTCTCATATCTGGTATTTCAAGGGCATTCCTTCCAGAATGGGCCTGATGCTGGATATTTCCCCGCGCGATCTTGAGAAGGTGCTGTATTTCGCGAAGCACATCGTGATCGATCCGGGCGAGACGCCGCTGAAAAAATGCGAAACGCTCGACGAAGCAAAATATGAGGAATACCGCCTGTACTACGGCGACGATTTCAAGGCCGGCATGGGCGCGGAAGCCATCAAGGAGCTGCTCGCGGAGATCGATCTGGACGCGCTTTCCGCCGAGCTGAAGGAAGAGATGGAGCGCGCCGCCGGGCAGAAGAAGGCGAAGATCCTCAAGCGGCTGGAGGTCGTGGAGGCCTTCCGCCAGTCCGGCAACCGCCCGGAATGGATGATTCTCGACGTGATTCCGGTCATCCCGCCGGAGCTGCGCCCGATGGTGCAGCTGGAGGGCGGCCGCTTCGCCACCTCCGATCTGAACGATCTGTACCGCCGCGTGATCAACCGCAACAACCGCCTTGCCAAGCTCATCGAGCTGCATTCCCCCGAGATCATCATCCGCAATGAGAAGCGGATGCTGCAGGAAGCGGTCGATGCGCTGATCGACAACGGCCGCCGCGGCCGTCCCGTGACCGGGCCGAACAACCGCGCGCTCAAATCCCTGAGCGACATGCTCAAGGGCAAGCAGGGCCGTTTCCGTCAGAACCTGCTGGGCAAGCGCGTGGACTACTCCGGCCGTTCAGTTATCGTCGTCGGCCCCGAGCTGAAGCTGTATCAGTGCGGTCTGCCCAAGGAGATGGCGCTCGAGCTGTTCAAGCCCTTCGTCATGAAGCGCCTGGTCGAGACCGAGGTGGCCGGCAACGTCAAATCCGCCCGCAAGATGGTCGAGCGCTCGAATCCCGCCGTCTGGGATGCGCTCGAGGTCGTCATCAAGGATCACCCCGTCATGCTCAACCGCGCGCCGACGCTGCACCGTCTGGGTATCCAGGCGTTCGAGCCGGTGCTCGTGGAGGGCCGCGCGATCAAGCTGCATCCGCTGGTCTGTACCGCATTCAACGCGGACTTCGACGGCGACCAGATGGCCGTGCACGTGCCGCTGAGCGCCGAGGCGCAGGCGGAGGCCCGCTTCCTGATGCTGGCCGCCAACAACCTGCTCAAGCCGTCCGACGGCCGCCCCGTCACGGTGCCCACGCAGGATATGATCCTGGGCTCTTACTACCTGACGATGGTCAACAACAACAACCCCGCCAATTCCGACTACAACCCCGACGATCCCTATGAGCCGGGCGCGCCGTGGGAGGAAACGGATGAGGACGGCAGCGTCCATCTCGTTTACAAGACCTTCTCCACCGTCGACGAGGCCATGATGGCGTACGACGAGGGCGATATCGGTCTGCATGTCAATATCCGCGTGCGCATGACCAAGGAATTTGACGGCGTGCCCGTCACGGAGCTGGTCACCACCACGCTTGGCAAGATCATCTTCAACGATCCCGTCCCGCAGGATCTGGGCTTCATCGATCGCTCCGATCCGGCCAACCGGTTCACGCCCGAAGTGGATCAGCTGGTCAACAAAAAGGTGCTGGGCAAGATCATCGACCGCTGCATCAAGGTGCACGGCACTGCTGTCGCCGCCGACGTGCTCGACAAGATCAAGGCGCAGGGCTACCGTTACTCGACCCGCAGCGGCATCACCGTCGCCGTGATCGACGCGACGATCCCGCCGCAGAAGAAAGCGCTGCTTGCGCAGGCGGAGGCCAAGGTGGCCGAGATCACCCGCAATTACGAACGCGGCTTCCTGACGAACGAGGATCGTTCCGAGGAAGTCATCAAGGCCTGGGAGTTCTGCACCAAAGAGGTTGCGGAGGAGCTCAAGAAGAACTTCAAACGCTTCAATCCCATCAATATGATGCTGGATTCCGGCGCCCGCGGTAACGATTCCCAGCTGCGTCAGCTGGCCGGTATGCGCGGCCTGATCGCCAACACCGCCGGCAAGACCATCGAGGTGCCCATCCGCGCGAATTACCGCGAGGGCCTGAATATTCTGGAATACTTCATTTCTTCCCGCGGCGCGCGCAAAGGTCTGGCCGATACCGCGCTGCGTACCGCCGACTCGGGTTATCTGACCCGCCGTCTGGTGGATGTGTCGCAGGACGTGATCATCCGCGAGGAGGATTGCGGCGGCACCGAAGGCATCAACATCTATGATATTTACGACGGGGATCCCAAGAACGGCGGCAGAAAGATCGTCGGTCTTTCCGAGCGTCTGACCGGTCGCTTCCTGCTGGAGGATTATTATGATCCCGAAACCGGCGAGCTGATCTGCAGCAAGGATCAGATGGTGACGGATTCCGTCGCGGAGCGCATTGCCGCGTGCGTGCATGCGGAGCATGACCGCAAGGTCGCCGCGAAAGAGCTGCCGGAGAAATCCCGCGCGCAGATCAAGATCCGCTCGCTGCTCTCCTGCTGCTCCGAGCACGGCGTGTGCATCAAGTGCTACGGCGCGAACCTGGCCTCCGGTCAGCCCGTGACCGTGGGCGAAGCAGTCGGCATCATCGCCGCTCAGTCCATCGGCGAGCCCGGCACGCAGCTGACGATGCGTACCTTCCATACCGGCGGCGCGGCCGACCAATCCGATATCACGACCGGTCTTCCGCGTGTTGAGGAGCTGTTTGAGGCGCGCAAGCCGAAGATGCTTGCCATTATGAGCGAGATCGACGGCGTGGTCTCCTTCCGTGAGATCAAGAAGAGCCAGCACGTGGTAGTGACGGGCGACGACGGTACCGAAAAGGCCTATCTGATTCCTTACGGCTACCGCCTGCGCAGCGACGTCAAGGAAGGCGTGCGTGTGCAGAAGGGCGCGCAGCTGACCGAGGGCGCGCAGAATCCCGCCGACATCCTGGCCATCCTCGGCGTCGAGGCCGTGCATGATTACCTGATCCGCGAGGTGCAGCGCACATATCGCGGCCAGGGCGTTGATATCAATGATAAGCATATCGAGGTCATCGTGCGCCAGATGATGCGCAAGGTGCGCGTGGAGGATCCGGGCGATTCCAAGTTCCTGCCCGGCGTCATCGTGGAGAAATCCGAGCTGCGCGAGGAGAATGAGCGTCTGGCGAAGCTGTCTGCCGAAAGCGGCGAAGAGCTGCGCCCGGCCGTTGTCGTGCCCACGATGATGGGTATCACCAAGGCTTCGCTTGCCACGGATTCGTTCATGTCCGCCGCCTCGTTCCAGGAGACGACACGCGTGCTGACCGACGCCGCGATCAAGGGCAAGACCGACCGCCTGATCGGTCTGAAGGAAAATGTCATCATCGGCAAGCTCCTGCCCTCCGGCACCGGTATGCGCTGCTACCACAAGGTTGAGGTCTATCCGGCCGAACCGTTGGTGAATAGTGCCGAAAATGCCGATTAATTTTTGTAGAAAGTGTTGACAACCCGGCGCTTGTTGTGTTAAAATACGCAATTGTGGTGTTCCGCGCCCCTGCGGGTTTCCAACGGGGCGCTGCACGATAAAAATCTTATGAAAGGAGAGATTGTTTTTGCCGACCTTTAATCAGCTTGTTCGTAACGGCAGAGAAACACTCGAAAGAAAGCCGAAGGCTCCCGCTCTGTTAAAGGGTCTGAACTCCAAGAAAAACGTGATGACGGATCAGAACTCTCCGCAGAAGCGCGGCGTCTGCACCGCTGTGAAGACCGCAACGCCCAAGAAGCCGAATTCCGCTCTGCGCAAGATCGCCAGAGTGCGTCTGACCAACGGCATCGAGGTGTCGGCCTACATCCCCGGTGTCGGCCACAATCTGCAGGAGCACTCCGTTGTGCTCATTCGCGGCGGCCGTGTCAAGGACCTTCCCGGTGTGCGTTACCACATCATTCGCGGCACCCTCGATACGCAGGGCGTCAGCGGCAGAATGCAGGCGCGCTCCAAGTACGGCCAGAAGCGTCCCAAGGTCAAGAAATAATTCCTGACCGCCAGCAACAGACAAATCTTCTTGCAGGCTGAAAACCACAGCTATTTTCGCCCAATGCAAGGTGTATTATATAAGTTATAGTATGCCTCGTATTGGCGCCGACGGGGAATTTGTCACCGAGTACCTATGATATCATTACTATGAAGGAGGGAAGTAAAGTGCCAAGAAGAGGCAACATTGCAAAACGTGAAGTCTTGCCTGATCCGCTTTACAACTCAAAGCTCGTCACCCGCCTGATCAACAACGTGATGTATGACGGCAAAAAGGGTGTCGCGCAGAAGATCGTGTATGATGCGTTTGACATCATCAGAGACAAGACCGGCAAGGAGCCCCTTGAGGTGTTCGAGGCAGCGATGGAAAACGTCATGCCCGCCCTTGAGGTCAAGGCGCGCCGTGTCGGCGGCGCCACTTATCAGGTGCCCATGGAGGTGCGTCCCGAGCGCCGTCAGACCCTGGGTCTGCGCTGGATCACCAACTATGCCCGCGCCCGCTCCGAGCGGACGATGAAGGAGCGCCTGGCGAACGAGATCATCGACGCCGTCAACTCCACCGGTTCCGCGTTCAAAAAGCGCGAAGATACGCACAAGATGGCAGAGGCCAACAAGGCGTTTGCCCACTTCAGATGGTAATCTCCGCGCACCGCACATTTTTCATGTCTTTCTGACACGGAGGTTCTTATGCCCAGACAGGTATCCCTGGAAATGACCAGAAATATCGGCATCATGGCACACATCGACGCCGGTAAAACAACGACAACCGAACGCATCCTGTTCTATACGGGGAAAACGCACAAGATCGGTGAAACCCACGACGGCGCTGCCACCATGGACTGGATGGAGCAGGAGCAGGAGCGCGGCATCACCATCACGTCTGCTGCGACCACCTGCTTCTGGAAGGGCCACCGCATCAACATCATCGACACGCCGGGCCACGTCGATTTCACCGTAGAGGTGGAGCGCAGCCTGCGCGTGCTCGACGGTTCCGTGACCGTCCTTTGCGCAAAAGGCGGCGTGGAGCCCCAGTCCGAAACCGTTTGGCGCCAGGCGGATAAGTATCATGTTCCCAGAATGGTCTATGTCAACAAAATGGACATTATGGGCGCTGATTTTTTCCGCGTGGTCGCAATGATGAAGGATCGTCTGAAATGCAACGCCGTGCCCATCCAGCTGCCCATCGGCGCGGAGGCGGAGTTCAAGGGCATCATTGACCTTGTCACCATGCAGGCGTACTATTATAAGGACGATCTCGGCGTGGATATCGAAGTGACGGAGATCCCCGCGGATATGAAGGAGCTTGCGCAGACCTATCACGACGAGATGCTTGAGCATGTCGCCGAGCAGGATGACGCGCTGCTCGAAAAATATCTCGACGGCGAAACGCTGACGATTGATGAGATCAAGCATTGCATC
>JAFZNN010000284.1 GCA_017550895.1 Clostridia bacterium | reverse complement strand
GGCTGTTCGTCTTTTTGACCTTGTTGATCGTTTCCACCATGTGCACGGGGATGCGGATCGTGCGGGCCTGATCCGCGATCGCGCAGGTGATGGCCTGCCGGATCCACCAGGTCGCGTAGGTGGAGAACTTGAAGCCCTTGGTGTAGTCGAACTTGTCGACCGCCTTGATCAGGCCGAGGTTGCCCTCCTGGATCAGATCCAGGAACTGCATGCCGCGCCCGACATAGCGCTTGGCGATGCTGACCACCAGACGCAGGTTCGCCTCCGCGAGACGCTCCTTCGCCTTCTGATCGTCGTCGGCGATGCGGATCGCGAGCTCGATCTCCTCCTCGGGCGTGAGCAGCGGCACGCGGCCGATCTCCTTGAGATACACCTTCACGGGATCGTCCACGGTGACGTTCTTGTCGTCCGCGCCGCCGATATCCATCGACTTGGGGATATCGACGTCGAAGTTTTCGATCATATCCTGCGACAGATCGTCGATGATCTCAATGTTGAGCGTTTCGAGGGTTTCATACAGCTTATCCAGCTCCTCGATCTCAACATTGGCGTCCACCATGGCGGCGTCGATCTCGCCCGTTGTGAGTTTGCCTGTGGCCTTGCCCTTTTCGATCAATGCCTTGAACGGGGTTTTTCTTTCGGTGCCTTCCATCATACCATCCTCTCTTTCGTGCATCCTGACTGTTGTATGTCCGTTGACGCGATTCGCCGCCGGCAGCGGCTGACCGCGATGATCTGCGGTTATTTTTTCTCCTTGAGCGCCGCGAACTGCCTGCGGTACTCCTCGTCGCTCATCTGCGCGACCGTCTGCGGGGCGGTCTGCTGCCGCGACGTTTTGAGCACGGCGATGCAGTCCTCGCACTCCTGCAGGGAATTGTGCAGCGTTTCCGCGCTGCGGCAGATGCGCGTGACCGTCGCCATCTCCTCCGGGTCGAAATCCTGCGCAAACAGGCTCAGCTCCGGCGTCAGACCGGCGTCGAGCATGCCGCACAGCGTGCGCATCATGCGCCGGTTGAAGCTCGTCACGAAATCGTCGGGCGTGATTTTCTCCTTCAGCTTGTGATAAAAATCCGGATTCCGGAAGAAGGAGGCGATCAGCGTTTCCTCCGCGCGCGCCTGGCGCAGATGCTGCTTGCGCTCGGGGTTGTTCTGATCCTCCGCGCTTTTTGTCATCAGGGTCATCTGCTGCTGTTTCTTCTCTTTTTCCGCCTGCCGCCGCAGCCGCCCGCGCGCGGAACGGATCTGCGCTTTCAGACTTTCGACGCTCACGCCGAATTCATTGGACAGGCGCGCCGCATACAGCTCCTGCTCGATCTCGCCGCATTCGGCCAGGATCGCGGACGCGGCGGTCAGGAAGCGCAGCTTGCCGTCGTCGGTGAGCAGATTGTATTTTTCCCGCTCGCGCAGCAGCCGGTATTCCGTGCGGTTCGCCGCGCCGTTGAGCAGATCGGCGAAACGCTCCGGCCCGTGCGTGCGAATGATCTCGTCGGCGTCCTTGCCGCCCTCCATCTGCACGACCAGCAGCTTCATGCCGGTCCTGCCCAGCACCTCGAGCGCCCGGCGGGTCGCCTTTCGCCCCGCCTCGTCGTTGTCATAACAGATCAGGATCTCGTCGGCGTAGCGGGAGAGCAGATTCGCCTGCTCGCTTGTGAACGCCGTGCCCAGGCAGGCGATCGCGTTCGTGAAGCCCGCCTGATGCAGCGCGATCACGTCCATGTAGCCCTCGACGAGGATCAGCCGGTTTTCGTTGGAATTCTTTGCGAAATTCAGGGCGAACACGCCGTTGCTCTTTTTATAAACCGGCGTGTCGGAGGTGTTGATATACTTCGGCTTGGAATCATCCATGACCCGCCCGCCGAACGCGATCACGTTGCCCTGCAGATCGATGATCGGGAACATCACACGGTTGCGGAAGTTGTCATAATAGCTTGTCCGGCCGTTTTTATCCGACCGGCGCGTCAGGTTGGCCAGCACCAGCTCCTGCGCGGTGAAGCCCTTTTCTTTCAGATGATCGGTCAGCTGCCGCCAGTCGTCCGGCGCGTAGCCCAGACCGAATTTGCGGATGGTGTTGGGCGTCAGCCCGCGGCGCAGAAAATAGTCGAGCGCCGCGCGGTTTTGCGGGGCGTTGAGCTGCGCGTTGAAAAAGCGCGCCGCCTCGCGGTTCGCAGCCAGCAGCCGCTGACGCTGACGAAAGAGCGAATCGTCGTAGCCGTCCTCCGGCATCGGCAGGCCGGCCGACTGCGCAAGCGTTTTCACCGCCTCCACATAATCCAGATTCTCCATCCGGCGCACAAAGGTGATGATATCGCCGCCCGCGCCGCAGCCGAAGCAATAAAAAGAGCGCGTGTCCGGATACACCGTGAAGGACGGCGTTTTTTCATTATGGAACGGGCAAAGACCGACCAGCGTCTTGCCGCGCCGCTTGAGCGCGACCTGCGCGCCGACCACGGTTTCGATATCCAGTTTATCCTGCAGTTCCTGAATGAATTGCGGACTGATCGGCATCGGTCTTCACCTCCCCTGCCGCGGCGTCACCGCAGGAGCATCTCATCCTGCCGGCTCCAGGCCTTCGGCACAAAAATATCGTTGAATACCCGCACGGCGTAGCGGTCGGTCATGCCGGCGATAAAATCGCAGGCGGCCGCCTCCAGCCCGTCGCACAGCGCGATCTCTCTGTAAAGCGCAGGCAGACGTTCGGGCACCTCCGTATAATAATCGAACAGCTTCTGAATCAGCGCGGCGGCCTTGATCTCCTCGCTCTTGCACACGGGATTCGTATAGACCTTCTCAAACATAAAGGTATGCAGCGCGTCGAACGCATCCTGCACCCCGGGGCTCAGGCAGATATCCGCGCCGCTGCTCTGAATGCAGTCCAGCACCAGCGTGTTGATCCGCGCGCTCTTGCTTTCGCCGAGCACGGCACGGATCTGCGCCGGAATCTCCTCCTCGCGCATAACGCCCGCCGTAGCGGCGTCGTCGATATCGTGGTTGATATAGGCGATCCGGTCCGCCAGACGCACCACGCGCCCTTCGAGCGTCGCCGCCGGCGCGCCGCTGGTATGGCGCTCGATCCCGTCGCGCACCTCATAGGTCAGGTTCAGCCCCTGCCCGTCCTTTTCCAGCTTGTCCACCACGCGCAGGCTCTGAGTGTAATGATGAAACCCGCCGCCGCTGACCGCGTTCAGCGCCCGCTCCCCGGCGTGGCCGAAGGGCGTATGCCCCAGATCGTGGCCGAGGGCGATCGCCTCGGTCAGGTCGCCGTTGAGCAGCAGCGCGCCCGCGATTGTGCGCGCGATCTGCGCCACCTCCAGCGTATGGGTCAGGCGCGTGCGGTAATAATCCCCCTCGGGGGAGAGAAACACCTGCGTTTTATGCTTGAGCCGCCGGAACGCGCTGGAATGGATGATCCGGTCGCGGTCCCGCTGATAAACCGTGCGCACCGGGCAATCCGGCTCGGGGCGCAGCCGCCCGCGGCTCTCGCAGGCCAGCGCCGCCCGCGGCGACAGGGTCGCCCGTTCCCGCGCTTCGGCTGCCAGACGAATCTCATTCAAGCTGCATCCCTCCGTTGTGCTGAAAAGCTTCTCAATAGTTTATACTGAAAAAGTCGGAAATGTACTCTTAAAATACAAATTTTTCTCTTTCGCAGATGAAAAAATGCCGATTCAGTCGAGATCGGCATATAATTCTTCGATTTTTACCGCCGTCACACGGCCGTTGCTCGCCTCGGTCAGCGCCACGCGGAAACCGTCCTCCAGCGCGCGCGGAATGCGCAGCTGCAGCGTCACAGCGTCGGTGAACGCGGTCTCCTCCACCACGCCGCCGCTTGCCGGCACGAGCGCCGCGAGCCGCCCGTAAAAGGTGTAGTCGCACGTCACGGTCAGCCGCGCGCAGACCGCGCGGGTCACAACGCCGCCGGCCTCTACGGCGATCGCCGCGCCGTGGGAATAGGCGCGCACCAGGCCGCCCGCGCCGAGCATGACGCCGCCGAAATAGCGCGTGACCACCACGGCGCAGTCCGTCAGCCCCTGCTTTTCGAGCACGTCGAGGGTCGGGATGCCCGCCGTGCCCTGCGGCTCGCCGTCGTCGGAATAGCGCTTGACGCCCTCGTTCCGGATGACGTAGGCGTAGACGTTGTGCGTGGCGTCCCAGTGGCGCTTGCTGATTTTCGCAATGAACTCCAGCGCTTCGGCGCTCGTCGTGACGGGAGAGATATACCCGATGAAGCGGGATTTTTTCACGATGAATTCCGCCTGCGCCGCGGCGCGGACGGTTTTATATTGTTCCGTCATAGGCTGTCACATTTTCGGATAGCACAAAAAGCGGTGCACAAACCATGCACCGCTGTTTTTGCTTACCATGTTCTTATTTGTTGCCGAGATTGAAACGTCTGTTGAAACGATCCACACGTCCGCCGGTGTCGACCAGCTTCTGCTTGCCGGTAAAGAACGGATGGCATTTGGAGCAGATATCCACGCGGATGTTCTGCTTGGTGGAGCCGGTCTTGATCACTTCGCCGCAGGCGCAGCGGATCTCCGTCTGCTCATACTTCGGATGGATGCCTTCCTTCATTGATGTCACCTCTTTCACTTGCACTAACGTAACATGAAGCATTTTAGCACAGTTCATTTGAAAATGCAAGCCCTTTTTTTATTTTTTTTCGTAAGCTGTCGTTTTCACCGTTTTTCGCCGTTTCCGCGCATTCTTCGCCCGCAAACAGCGTGACGCTTTCGTGCAGACGGAAGGAATAAATCAGCGTTTCCTTCACCGGCAGCTCCAGCGCTTCGCTCAGGCAGCGCCGATAAACGGCAAGCTGCGCCCGGTAGCGATCGGTCAGCGCCTGCGCCGTCTGCACGCGGTCGGTTTTATAATCCACGATCACCAGCGCGCCGTCCTCGAGGAAGGCGCAGTCCACCACGCCCTCGATGACGATCCGCTCCCCTGCCGTGCACTCCGGCGCGAGATCCGGCTGCAGCTCCGCGAGCGGCACGCCGACACGAAAGCCGTATTCCCGCAGCACCCGCGGCGAGCGGAACATCCGCGCGGCCAGCGGCGAGGAGAAAAAGCGTGCAACGGCCTGTAGATCCACCGCCTGCGCCTGCGCCGGGCTGAAATAGCCGGCGTCTGTCAGACGCGCGAGCTCCGCGGCGGGGTCGGCTGCGGCGGCGCGGAAATCGGCAAACTCCATGAAACGGTGGGTCGCCGTGCCGCGCTGCGCCGGGGTCAGCCCCTCCTTGCTCATGAAGGCCGGACGGGCAGAGGCGAAATAGGTCGTATCCGTTTCGGCACCCTCCATCCGGGAGGCGATGCGCTTGGCCACCACGCCATGCAGCGGCGCATACGGATAGACGAACGCGAGCTGCGCGCGCAGCTGCGCAACGATCGCCGGATCCGGCGCGGGCAGCGTGCGGGTCTGCGCCTGCTCGGCTTCGGACAGTTCCGGGCGCACGATTTCCGCGTGCAGCGGCGTAGCGCAGGGCACCGTCCAGTCCGACGGCAGGCCTGCCGCCATGCGCAGGGCGTGCGCGTCCGGATGCCGCACAAGCGCCGCGAGCAGCACCTCGCTGTAGCGCGAGAAGCCGTTGACGGTGAAGGGCGGAATCTGCGGCTGCGTCCCAGCCTTTGCGGCGATCGCGGCCAGCCGCTTGCTCCAGTCGCTGTCGGCGGCCAGCACCAGCAGCTTTTCCTTTGCCCGCGTGAGCGCCACATACAGCACGCGCAGCTCCTCGCTGTTCTCCGTTCGCCGGATCTCCATCTGCGCCGCGATGCGGGAGAGCGTGTCATACTTGACCGCGCCGCGCCCGCCGATCAGGCCGACGCCGCTGCCCGGCGCGAGGATCAGATCCGACCGCTGCGCCTGAGTATTGTAGCTGCGTTCACAGCCGGCGAGAATGCAGATGGGGAATTCCAGCCCCTTGCTTTTATGAATGGTCATGATCCGCACCGCGTCCGCCGCATCCGAGGCGGCGTCGCCGCATTGCAGATCCCGTCCGCTGCTGACCGTTGCGTCCACATAGCGCAGAAACCCGTCTACGCCGCGACCGCCGTTATGCTCGAAACGGTTAGCCAGATCGATCAGCAGGTTGAGGTTGGCGCGGCGCTTTTCGCTGTCCCGCATCGCGCAGACGATCGCGTCATAGCCGGTTTCATCGATCAGACGGCGCACCAGCTCGCCGGTGCGCACGGTCACGGCCAGCCGCCGCAGCCGGGTCGTCTGCTCAAGGAAGGCCGCCGCCTTCGCGTCGCCGTTTTCCGCGGCGCGCACGAGGCAATGATAGATCGGCCCCTGCCGCTGCGCGGCGCGCATACGCGCGAGCTCCGCTGGCGTGAAGCCGAACGCGGGAGAGAGCAGCACCGCCGTGAGCGGGACGTCGTCGAGCGGATCGTTGAGCACCTTCAGCAGAGAGAGCAGAAAACGCACCTCCGGCGCGGTGAGAATGCCCTTGCCCGCTTCACACAGGAAAGGAATACCGCGCGCGGTGAACACATCGGTGAACGCCCGCGTCGTCCGCTGCACGCTGCGCAGCAGGATGCAGAAATCCCGCAGCTGCACCGGCCGCTCGCCGTCGCCGTCCTTGACGGTCATGCCGGTCTGCATGGCGTGCGTGATGTAATCGGCCAGAAACACGGCCTGCGCCTGCAGGGCCTGATCGGTCGGCGCCTCCACCAGATACAGCTCGGTCGCCGGCCCGGGCTTGGGCGCATACGGCGCCGCCGCCTCCAGCCGCTCCCCGGCGTTATAGGTCACGCCGCCGGTTTCGGTGCTCATGACTGCTTCGAAAATATAATTGACGATTCCCGTGACGCCTTCGCGGGAACGGAAATTCCTGCCGAGCGTGACCCGCGCGGGGAAGTGCGCGCCGTCATAATCCCGCAGCGCGTCGCGCCGGTGAAGAAAGATCTCCGGCATCGCCCTGCGGAAGCCGTAAATGCTCTGCTTGACGTCGCCGACCATAAACAGGTTTTCTTCGTCGCGGGAAAGGGCTTTGAAGATCATATTCTGCGCGGCGTTGACGTCCTGGAATTCGTCCACCAGGATTTCCTCATACTGCGCGGACAGCGATTCCGCCAGCGCCGTTTTCTCCGTGCCGTCCGGCGTTTCGCGCAGCAGCAGCTGCAGCGCGAGATGGAGCGTATCGCTGAAATCGGCGGTGTTGCGCGCCCGTTTGGCCGCCGTAAAGGCGTCGTCATAGGCAAGCGCCGCATCCACGAGCGCGCCGACGGCCGGCGCGAGCGCTTCCAGATCCCCGGCATGCTCCGCCTCGCGCACGCAAAGGCAGTTTTCCGTCAGCTTTTTCAGCTCGTCCTTATAGTCGTCGCGCGCGTGCTTGCAAAGCGTCCGGACGACGGATTCATATTTGCGCGGCGCGCTGCCGAGCCGGTCGAATTTCGCGCCGGCAAAGGCGTCGCAGATCGCGTCCCACGGGCCGTCGAGCGCCGTCTCCAGTTGCGCAAACAGCAGCTGATCGGACTGAAACGTCGGCTGATATCCGGCCAGCTCCGGCTCCGCCTCCAGCATACGCAGGCACTGATCGGCCGTGCGCGTAGCGTTGGTCAGAAAGCTGCGCACATAGGAAAGGATCTGCTGCCCCCAGGGGCTTTCCTTCGCGCCGGCACGCGCCTCAAAGGGCGCCAGGAGCGACTGCATCCAGCTGCGCGGAAAGGCGTAGGCCTGCGACAAGGCGTAAAGCGAAAGGATGGCGTCGGTCAGCTTGCTGTCATCCCGCGCGTTGCCCAGCAGCGTACAGAGCGCCGCAAAGCCGGGCGTCGGCGCGGCATAGCGCTCCTGCAGGACCGTCTGCAGCGCGGTATCCTGCAGCTGCGCGGCCTCGCCCTGATCGAGCAGGGTAAAATCCGGCGAAATGCCCAGCGCGTGGAAGTTTTCCCGCACAAGGCGAATACAGAACGCATCGATCGTGCAGATATTGGCGCAGGGCAGCATCAGCTGCTGCCGCCGCAGATGGCGGTCCTCCGGCGTTTCCGCCAGCCGCCGGTCCAGCGCCGCGGCAATCTTCTCTTTCATCTGCGCCGCCGCCGCGTTCGTGAAGGTCACGATCAGCAGGTTTTCGATGCCGCAGGGCGCCGCGGAATCGCAGATGCGCTGAATCACGCGCTCCACCAGCACGGCGGTTTTGCCCGAGCCGGCGGCCGCACTGACCAGCAGGGTCCCCTGCCGGCCGTCAATGGCCTTTTGTTGGTCAGGCGTCCACTGCATCCGCTGCTCCCTCCTCTCCGTCCAGCGCCGTGAGCACGGCGTCATGGTCCGCGTCGGCGAGCTTGCGCACCGGGATATCCGATTCGTAGCCGCAGACGCTCTGATAATCACAATACTGGCAGACGTGCTGATAATTCTTGCCCTCCGCGGGCAGGGCGGGGATCTCCCCCGCGTGCAGCGCATGCACCATCTGCAGAAGAATCGTATCCGCACGCAGCTTGAGCGCTTCCAGCTGCCGCAGACCGATCAGCGAGCCGCGCATCTCCCCTTTTTTGAAATCCACGGGGATATACAGCCCGCCCGCCGTGCGGTCCATGGCAAGCACCACGTCGCAATCCCGCAGCACCAGGCCTTCCGTGCGGCACTGCTTGCGGGCGGCCAGCGCCACATCCTCCGCGGACGCATCCCGCGGGAGCGACACGCGCGGCGCCTTGGCCGGATAATAGAGC
>JAFZNN010000283.1 GCA_017550895.1 Clostridia bacterium | reverse complement strand
CACCGGACACCCGCACCGACGAGGGCGTCGTTCCCTACACAGGCAACCGGTATAACCGCAAACTGTAGGGAATGCTGCCCTCAGCATTCCGCGCGGCGGCACGCCGCGAGCAAAGTGCAACATCCGGCGGCGGAAGCTTTTATGCGCCTGCGGCGCATCCGGAACGACGAGGGCGTCGTTCCCTACACAGGCAACCGGTATAACCGCAAACTGTAGGGAATGCTGCCCTCAGCATTCCGCGCGGCGACACGCCGCGAATCATGACGCGCAACCACCGGCAACCGTAGGGCACGCAGATGCGTGCCGCGGAAAAGAACAATCCAACGGCAATGATTTGTAGGGAACGCATAGTATGCGTTCCGACCGCGCGATTCGCGCGGCGTTTTGCCGCGGATGGCTGATTCTGAAACTTGGATACCATTTATGGGATCAATAAGGAGGAGAAATCATGGTAATTCTTCTTAGCGGAATAGTGGATGGATTACTCTTGTTTGTTTGGGAAAGCTACGCAGCGTCTGTATATGCTTTACGATTCAACAATTCTACCGCTACTCTTATGCCATAAAAGGAGAAGCGCAAATGAAAAAGGAACAAAACGTTTACAAGTATAATTACATCTGGGAAATAATAGCATATCTTCTGCTTTTCGGCTGCGCACTTGCTTATATCTATTATCGCAATTTTATTCGCGTTGGCGGGATACGGCACTTGCATACCGATCTTATGTTTTCATGCGGCATGCTTGCTATGGCGGTCTCAAATCATTTCAAATTCTTCCATTACCGCTCTGTTGTTTTTGAAGAAACTTATGTTCAATTCAACTCGATGTTTATGAAAAAACTGAAAAAAGTGGTCCCGAGTATGAACGTCAGGTACGAAAGCTTTTCAGAAATCAAAGCGACCCGTTTTCCGCTTATCGGTATTTTTGAGATGCGTCTGAAAGCAGACGGTATTCCGGGCGACATTCTGATTCGCTGGACATTTTGGCGTTATGGTGAAATGTATGATCTGCTCTATGAAAAGATCAAAGAGGGAAATCCAAACATTATCATTGATCATCGTTTGGAACAATATATGAACCAAAGATTATTAAATCGAAAAAAGCAGAAAGAGAGGAACCAAAAATGAAAACCCTGAAAAAATCCCTGGCAATGCTCCTTTGCGCCGTGCTGATGATGAGCATGGCGGCGCTCGTCGGTTTCGCGGCAGATGCTGCGGGTGAAGGCGAGCAGATCCCGGATTGCCTTGCATGGGAGATGCAGTTTGATCAGGATGCTTATGGCCTGTTCGATACGGTCCAAGCTACGGTCACTGTCACGAACGTCTCCGATCTTTTCCTTTCCAACTTGACGTTGACTGCCTTCTCCGATGATTTTTCGCCCTTTGCCGTCTTCTATCATCAGCGGTTCCTTGCAAGCGGCGCGTCCTGCACGTTTTCCTATGCCTGCCGCCTGTCGCCGCGCGCCGCCGGCCTGCCGGTTTTCGCCCGCCTGCTGCTGTATTTGCGCGAGCTGCTGTTCGGCGCCGTGCGCGGCAACGCCGTGCTGTCCGACCCGCCGTCCGTTTCTCTGGCGCAGGTGGATTTCGGCAGATACGGTCAGCATGAAATCAAACTGTACGGCGCATATGACACGATGACCGGCGACTCCGAAACCGTTGCGCAGGTCGTTGCCCAGTACAACGCCGCTGTCGAAAAAGGCACCGATCTGCAGGGAATGCTGCAATTGACCTATGTGGAAGGAAGCCTGAAAGCAGACGGCAGCGTTGGCGCAATCCTGAAGCAACTGGAGCCTTCGCTGCGCAAAGCGCTTGCGAACAACAGCAGCACAGTGGATACTTTGCCCGGCAGCGGCCCGCTGTTGCCCGAGGATGTGCTTGCCGTTTCCGTGTGTGAGGCTGCGAACGGAACGGAGATCAAGCTGCTGCTTGCGGATCAGATTGACGGTTTCGATGCCGATCCGATCAACGGCGGCGCGGTCGCGCGCGGCTTCGGCCCGCTCAGCAGCGTGAAATCGGCGCTGGAAGAGCTTGGCGCATCCGTGCAGTCCGGGGAAGATACGATCACGATGTCGTATACGGAGCCGACAATCAGCGTCACCGTTGACAACGCAACCGGAAAAATCGTTGCGGGCACCTGGCACGACCGTATCGTGATCCGCGTCGGCGAGGCGCAGATGTCCCTGGATGGCATGACTGTTTCATTGAAGAATTTCGAAGCCGCCTTTGATGCGGACATTGTCTTTTCCTCCCCCGCGATCACAGATTAAGCCGCACGTCTGCTCGCCGCACGCCGCTCGGTTTTCAGCCGGGCGGCTTTCTTGACAGGATCCGTCCGCCGTGCTATACTGAATTTATCCGTATACAAGGGGGATCAATCGATGAAACGATGGATGGCGTTTTGCCTGCTGGCCGTGACGCTGCTGTTCTGCGGCTGCGGCGCAAAGCAGGACGGCGCGCGCGCAAATCCGACGGCGCCGGACACCACGACGAAACCGACCACCGCGCCGACGACGAAACCGACGACCGTGCCGACGACAAAGCCGACCACCGTGCCGACAAAGCCGG
The DNA here is from genome assembly GCA_017550895.1 of Clostridia bacterium. Taxonomy (GTDB): domain Bacteria; phylum Bacillota; class Clostridia; order Oscillospirales; family Acutalibacteraceae; genus CAG-177. The sequence goes on along the minus strand of JAFZNN010000283.1, from coordinate 15,238 downwards.
CCGGCGAGACCTGCACCGTTGAAAAGGCAAAGGCGGATTACACCGTGCAGGTGAAGCTGCTCGCCGCCGACGGCGAAGTCCTCGCAGAGAGCGAGACCGAAACGGTCAAGGTCAACACCGGCTTCTTCGCAAAACTGATTGCGTTCTTCAAGCAGCTGTTCGGCAAGCTGCCGGTGCTCAAGCAGACGGCCAAGAAAATGCTGTAAGCATATCAACCTGCGTTGATTGATTTCAAACGTCAGGCCGTCATTAATAAAAAAGAAATGCTGAAAGGTTGGGATTGACATGACAAAACTGATTTCTCTATTGCTTGCGTTGCTCACAGCGTTCCTCCCGATTTCCTCCGGCAGAGACCACTCATTTCCGGGCGTGTCGAAAGCAAGCAGATCGATCGTGCGCGCAATTAGGCACCATAATTCCGACGCTCTGATCGACATGATGTCCGAGGAATTTAAAACTGCATATCCTGACATTTCGGGTCGAGTTGATGAGTGGATTGATCTGATTGACGGGTTTGTTATTTCCTATTCATCCTCAGAAAGCAAAGAAACTCTCAAAAATGACGGGTACGGCAATATCTATCAAGCTTCATTCTGGACAATCACACTAAAAACGACAAAAGAAACATATTTGATTGATGCAGGATGGATCGGCAGAAACACGGATGATCCCCGTCAGGAAGGCATGTGCACCTTGAATTTGTACACTGAAGGCAATGAATGCCTGCTGCTTCTTCAACGCAATGGGTTGTTGTCGGTTTTGGAGCCGGAATATGAAGGGGAATCCGTTGCATTCGGCTCCTATCCGCAAAGCCAGGAAACAGACCCCGCCACGCTTGCGGCGCTGAACGCGCTGCCCCTGGATTGGCAAAGCTACCGGTATTATTGCGGCGATGGAGAATTTGGTCACATGCAGCCGGAGGATTTCATGTGGTTTGCCGATGTGGACTATCAGGGGCAGAAATATCGCGCTGTCAGAATCGATGCCTATCGACCGGGTGGCACCGAATATGCTTTAAACTCGAAATATCAGGATCTGGAAAGCTTTATTCAGGCGGATAATGGCTATTATGTCGGAATTGTATATTGGTTCCGTTTTGAACCGCTGATCTGGCGCGTTCTTGACCGCGAGGCAGGCCTTGTGCTCTGTGAAACGATTATTGATGCACAACCGTTCAACAATTATATTGCTTACGCTGAGGATGAATCCGGTCAGAAGGATTATTCAATAAGATACGGAGATGAGGCGCATACATATTATTCAAACAATTATGTGAAAAGCAGTATCCGCACATGGCTAAATCAATTATTTTACGCCGCAGCATTCTCATCGGAAGAAGGCGATGCGATTCAAGTTGCTGCTATTCAGAATCTGTCATATAATACCCTTGCAGATTTTCTCAATGGATTAGGCGTGGACTATGAGGACACTGCCGATCCGGTGTTCCTGCTTTCTTCCAGCGATGTCATTAATCCTCAATATGGATTTGATCCAAGATTACCTCCACGCGCGATTGGCAGCGATTATGCACAATGCCAGGGGCTTTATGTTCCAAACCATTCGAAAAAAACAGAACTGAGCTACGGTTATTATTCAAAATGGTATCTTCGCACTCCATTTGATGAAGATAGAGATGGTTTATTTGGTAGTAGGGGTAATACTATTTGTGTTGTTGAACTAGGCAGAATAAACTATTCTCAGGGGACGAGCGCGATACTCGGCATCCGTCCGGCCATGTATCTGAAAAATGTGGATGCATGGTTGGTAAACGCTGAAAGCTAACAGATCAGGATCAGCAATTAAAAATCTTCACTTGCAGTTCAATGCACACGCCGCTCGGTTTTCAGCCGGGCGGCTTTCTTGACAGGATCCGTCTGCCGTGCTATACTGAATTTATCCGTATACAAGGGGGAACAATCGATGAAACGATGGATGGCGGTTTGCCTGCTGGCCGTGACGCTGCTGTTCTGCGGCTGCGGCGCAAAGCAGGACGGCGCGCGCGCAAACCCGACGGCGCCGGACACCACGACGGAATCCGTGCGCACAAACGCACCGGCAACCGATCCGACTTCCGTGCTGACCACGGTCCTGACCACCGTGCTGACCACCGGATGGACGACCGCGCCGATGACGAAACCGACGACTGCGCCGACGACGAAACCGACGACTGCGCTGACGACGAAACCGACGACTGTGCTGACGACGAAGCCGACCACCGTGCCGACGACGAAACCGACGACCGTGCCGACGACGAAGCCGACGACCGTGCCGACAAAGCCGGCCGGCGAGACCTTCACCTTCACCACAACGGATATGAACGGCAACCCGGTCTCCTCCGCGGATTTTGCCGGCGCGAAGGTGATCATGGTCAATATGTGGGAGCCGTGGTGCGGCCCCTGCGTGAATGAGATGCCGGATCTGCAGCAGCTCTATACAAAGTATCAGGGGCAGGGGCTTGTGATCCTCGGCGTGACCACCTCGCCCGCTGCGGACGTCAACGCCACCGTGACCCGCCTTGGCATCACCTATCCGATCGTCAGCGGGAACGCGCAGTTCAACCGCTTCAATACCGGCTATGTGCCCACGACCGTCTTCCTCGACGGCGAGGGCCATATTCTGAGCGAGGAGCCCTATATCGGCAGCAACTCCGGCGCCGCATGGGAACGCATCATTTTAAGCTATCTGCAGGGGTGACGAAATGAAACAACGCGGACTCTTTTTTGCGCTGCTCGTGCTCAGCGCGGCGCTGATCGCCGTCGGCTGCGCGCAGGGGCAGCCCGCCGCCGTGCTTTCAAAAGCAATCACCGTGTGTCTGGAGTGTATCGGCATTGGATAAGAAAAAACGCCTGGGCGTGCAGGCGGTCGCGGCGCTGCTGCAGAACGCCGATTTTCGCGGCTTTTTCACCGGCCGCGTCTCGCAGATCCCGACAAAAGCGGTCTGCGTGCCGGGGCTGAACTGCTATTCCTGCCCGTCGGCCGTCGGCGCGTGCCCGATCGGCGCGCTGCAGAACGCGCTCTCCTCCTACAGCTTCAAATTCCCGTATTATGTGCTTGGGCTGCTGCTCTTTTTCGGAGCGCTGCTCGGGCGGGCCGTCTGCGGCTTCCTCTGCCCCTTCGGCCTGCTGCAGGATCTGCTGCATAAAATCCCGTTTTTCAAAAAGATCAAAACCTTCCGCGCGGATAAGTATCTGCGCTTCGTCAAATACGCGGTGCTCGTGCTGCTCGTGATCGTGCTGCCGATCTTCGTCAAGCTCACGCCGGTCTTCTGCAAATATCTCTGCCCCTCCGGCACGCTGGCAGGGCTCCTGCTCGCCTTTTCGGATACGCGCCTGTTCGCGCTGTTCGGCAGCCGCTTCATGTGGAAGGCCTGCATCCTCGGCTGCGTCGTGCTCGCGAGCGTGCTGCTCTATCGCCCGTTCTGCAAATATCTCTGCCCGCTCGGCGCGCTGTATGCGCTGTTCAACCGTGTGGCGCTCGTGCAGATGGCGACCGATCCGGCGGCCTGCGTCGGCTGCGGCAAGTGCGCCGCGGCGTGCGACATGTGCGTCGATCCGTCCAAAACGCCCAACAGCGCCGAATGCATCCGCTGCGGCAAATGCATGACCGTCTGCCCCACGCAGGCGATCCGCTACACGACGCCGCTGCACAGGAGGAAGCAGACGGAGGACGCGCCGCCGGCGGAGGAATAAACCGCATAAAAGAATCAGCAGGGAACGGTTTTCCGCTCCCTGCCTTTTTGTTTTGCGGTTCAGACGGTTTTCATGCGCAGCTTGAGGTTGTCGCTGATCATGGCGATGAATTCGCTGTTGGTCGGCTTGCCGCGTTCATTCTGGATCGTGTAGCCGAAATAGGAGCTGAGCACATCCACGTCTCCGCGGTCCCAGGCGACCTCGATCGCGTGACGGATCGCCCGCTCCACCCGCGAGGGCGTGGTCTTGAACATCTTTGCCACGGTCGGATAGAGGATCTTGGTCACGGAGCTGATCATCTCGCTGTCCTTCACCGCGAGGATGATCGCCTCGCGCAGATACTGATAGCCGCGAATGTGCGCCGGCACGCCGATCTGATGCATGATCTGCGAGACAACCACGTCCAGATCCTTCACCCCGCCGCTGAGCTCCGCCGCCGTGCGGATGCTGGCAAACTGCGTGATCCGCTCGGCAAGCATCGCCGGATCATAGGGCTTGAGGAAATAGTAATCCGCGCCCGCGTGCAGGATCTCGCTTTCAAACCGCTGGTTGTCGGTCGAGGAGACCACCATCACCAGCGGCCGGCGTTCCAGCCGCAGCCCGTCCAGCTGCCGCAGCACGCCCAGCGCGTCGAGCCGCGGCATGAAGCCGTCAATGAGCAGCACGTCCGCCGGCGTGCCGGTTTTCAGCGCCTCAATGACCTGCGTTCCGTCCTTCACGACGGTGGAGACCTGACAGCCGTTTGCGCGCAGAATGCCCGCGAGCGCATGCACGGTTTCGCTGCCGTCCTCCGTCATCAATACCTGCAACATTTTTCCCATCGTTCTACCTCCGTTATTCTTTGTTCACGAAGATATTACCATAAATTGGGAAAAATGTCAACCGAGAATTTGACAATTTCTGGAATTTTCGTTCGACACAGATCGACCGATTCTCAGGCGGCGGCCTTGAATTCCCCGGCCAGACGGTCGGCGGTTTCCAGCATGGTCTGGGCAAAAATGGCATAGCCCTGCGTCGGATCGTTGACAAATACGTGCGTGAGCGCGCCGACGAGCATGGCGTTCTGCACGATCGGGCTGCCGCTCATGCCCTGCAGGATGCCGCCGGTTTTTTCCAGCAGCGCGGGGTCGGTGACCTGCACGACCAGGTTGCGGGTCGCGGCGTCGGCGGGGAAGACCTTGGTGATCTCGATTTCATAGGCGTGGGGGCCGGTGGCGTCGATGGTGGTGATCATCTGCGCCTTGCCGGGCCGGACCTCCGCGCGCCGGGCGACGGCCGCCATACTGCCGTGCGGCGCGGACAGCAGCGTGCCGTAGACGCCGTCCTCGCCGTTATACAGCAGCGGGCCGAGCACGGTGTCCGTGAAGACGCCGCAAAGCTCGCCCGGGTCGCCGGCGCTGCTTTTATAGAAGCCGTCCACCTCTGCAACGACCGCTTCCCCGCTCGAGAGCGGCATCGTGCTGCCGGTGTCCGCATCGCACACGCCGTGACCGAGCCCGGCAAAGACCCGGCGGGTGCTGTCATAGAACGTCACCGTGCCGATGCCTGCCGCGCTGTCGCGCACCCAGAGGCCGGCGCGGTAGGCGCCGTTTGCCGTGCGCGCGGGCAGGAGGGAGAGATGCAGCGTTTCCCCGTTGCGCTGCACGGTCAGCTCCAGCGGCCTGCCGCCGCTGCCGGACACCGCGGCGATCAGGCTTTGGGTATCCTCGATCGGCACGCCGTTGACGGACAGGATCACGTCGCCTTTCTTGACGCCGGCGGCTTCGCCGGGCGTGACGGGGCCGGCGGCGGTATCCACCGCGTCGACGCCGATCACGAGCACGCCTTCCGTATAGAGCTTGATGCCGAAGGGGTCGCCGCCCAGCGCGACATAGCGCCGCTTTTCACCGGCGGCCTGCGCCGGCAGCGTGCCGACAGCCGCGCCGCCCGGCACGGCGGCGGACGGGATCAGACACAGCGCGAGCAGCAGGAGCAGACCGGTTTGAAACCAGCGTTTCATACGTCACCTCCGTTTCTGTTATTCCGCGGAATATCGTTTTTGCTTTGCAAACGCAAAGCATTTATAAGGTGTCCGTTTGCGCACGAAAAAAACGGCGGAAACATCCGCCGTTTAAATCTGGAAATGCTTATTCAGAAGATCGATGACGCTATTATTATTATGGTTAATAATTGCGTTTTTATTCTTTCAGCGCCAATCGTTATTAATGAAGATATTCAAATGCTGTTTGTATAACGCCGCAAAAGCAGCGCATTCCGAATGCGAAGCAGGATGCCGGGAGCGAAATGCTTCGGGGCCGTGTTTTTTCATCCTGCCGGATTGCAATTGTCTCCGCGGTATGCTATACTGTTTTTGCAACGCAGATCATCGATGTGGTTTTGCATGGAAATGTATTTCAGCCGAACTGTATACTTCGATTATGCGCGTGTGAATAAAGGATATGCAATGCTTTATGCCATAGCGAATGAAGCTGTGCGAGTGAGAGCAGCTTCAATTGCGAATAATCTATTTCGGAGGGGTGCTCAATGTCAGGAATGAAACGCATGCTCGCCGTATTACTGGCGGTGATTCTGCTGGTCGGTGTCGCGCCGCTGGGCGGATTGGCAAGTCTGGAGTTGCCTGCGTGGCATCTGCCGAAGCTGCCGTCGCTCGCGTCGCTGTTCACGGTGAAAGCGTCCGCTGTTGATCCGACCAGCGGGTCGTGCGGCAGAAATGCGACCTGGCGATACGACACGTCAGCGAAAACGCTGACCATCAGCGGCAGCGGGTGGATGAACGACGCTTCCGGATGGGCAGGTTTTGTTTCGAAAATCGAAACGGTGATCATCGAAGAAGGTATCACTTTGATCAGTGAATCTGCTTTTTCCGGATGCAGCAGCATGACAAGTGTCGCGATCCCCGCAAGCGTTGCATGGTTTTCTCAATTTGCATTTGAAAAGTGTTCATCGCTGAAGCGGGTCAATTATAACGGTACAGTGGCAAGCTGGTGCGGGATTACGTTCGCCTATGGCTGCAATCCCGGCACGAACGCCGGTGGCATTTATATCAACCAAAAGCTCCTTACCAATATCAAGGCTAGCGATCTGGCGGGCGTGGAAGAAATCAAGTCGTATGCATTTGCCGGTTTCACATCACTGAAAAGCATTGAAATCCCCAAAGGCTTGAAAAAAACCGGCATCTATGTGTTTGATGGATGCACCGGCCTTGCAAAAGTGAATTGCACCGGAACGCTGGCGGACTGGTGCGCCATTGACTTCTCCTATTTTTCAGGCAACCCGACGCAATACGCAAAGAATCTTTATATCAAAGGCACCCTGCTGACCGAAATCACTGCCAGCAGCCTCGGCACCGCAACAAAGATCGGCGACTGCGCATTCATGTATTGTGACGCGCTGAAGAAAGTCACGCTCTCGAATCATATCAAATCCCTCGGAACGCATGCATTTGCCTACTGCGCAGCACTGGACAGCGTTTCCTATTCAGACAGCTTGGAAACGATCGGCAACGGCACTGTCTGGTCAACACCTTATATTAAGAAACAGTCCAACTGGGAAAACGGCGCTTTGTATATCGGGCACCATCTGATCCTGGTCTCATCCGCAATTCCAAGTTCCTATACTGTCCGAAACGGAACAATCACCATCGCTGACGGCGTGTTCAACAGTCGGCCGGAAGTGACCCGGGTGCGTCTGGCTGACAGCGTCAGATTCATCGGCGGATCCGCCTTTAAGAATTGTGCCAATCTCACCTCTGTAACGCTCGGGGAACGGGTGGTTTCCATCGGAAACGAGGCGTTTCTCAACTGCGAAAAACTGGAAAGCACCTATTTCCCCAACAGCGTTGCCGCCATCGGTGCCGACGTCTTCAAGGGCAGTGCCATCAAGGATATTTATTACGGCGGTACCCAGCGTGACAAGAGCAGCATTGCGATCGAAGGGGCAAACGAGGAGCTGAACAATGCAACCTGGCACTACGGTTCTCCTTCCCCGACGGCGCCGCGCACAGTGACCTATAATGCCAACGGCGGCACAGTTTCGCCTGCAAGTGTCACCGTCGAGCCGGAAACCAGCACGAAGCTGCCCACGCCGACGAAATCCTTTAAAATCACCTATAATGCCAACGGCGGCAGCGGCGCGCCGTCTGCACAGACGGCTGCCGTGACCTGCCGCGGCTGGGCTACAGCCTCTGGCGCTTCCGACGCGGATTATTCCTGCGGCGCCAGCTACAAGCCGCCTTCAGACGTGACGCTCTATGCCGTCTGGGCACCGAACACCAAGGCCACGCTCAGCCGCACGGCGCCCACGCGCACGGGTTATGCTTTCCTCGGCTGGGGAACGAGTAGCTCTTCCTCGACTGTTGCTTACAGCGCCGGAGATGCCATCACCTTGACCGGCAATCAGACGCTTTATGCCGTCTGGAAGAAAACCTATACCGTCACTTACAATGCGAACGGCGGCATGGTTTCCCCCGCAAGCGTGACTGAAATCACCGGCAACCGCACAACGCTGCCCACGCCGACGAGATCCTTCACAATCACCTATCATGCCAATGGCGGCAACGGCACGCTGCCCGCGCAGACGGTCAATGTGGCGTGCAGCGGATGGGCAAAAACCGCCAGTGCCGCCACTGCCGCTTATGCCTGCGGCGACAGTTACACCGTCACAGCAAATGTCACGCTGTATGCAGTCTGGAAAGTGAGCGCAGCCACGACCCTCAGAAGCGTCACACCCTCGCGCGCCGGCTACGTGTTCCTCGGCTGGTCGACCGATGCAGCTGCCACTCGCGCCGACGCCCAGCCCGGCGCTGCTTATACCGTCAAGGGCGACGTCACGCTCTATGCGGTCTGGAAGGTCAACGAGCATCCGCCGACCGTGGCGATCCGGAACTATACCTCGACCCGCAGTGTTGATTACAAGACCACGCTTACCTTTTCGGCAAGCGTTGAAAATGCCCCGGAGAATGCGCAGCTGCACTGGTTTCTCAACGGTGCGGAACAGAGCGTCGGAGACGCTTATACCGTGAAGGAAGCGACCGCCGATTACACTGTGCAGGTCAAGCTGATCGACGCAAACGGCACGGTGCACGCTGAAAGCAGCGTGGAAACCGTCAAGGTCAACACCGGCTTCTTCGCAAAGCTTGTTGCCTTCTTCAAGGGCCTCTTCGGCTCCTTGCCCGTGATCGTGCAGACGATCAGAGAAACCCTGTAAGCAGAGTCCGCACAAAAGCAAATGATAACGAAAAAGCAGCTCGTTTCGGCGGGCTGCTTTTCAATATGCAGAGAAAAGGGGGGCGTCTGCGGCGCATTCTGAAAACCCTTTGCCGCCGGCGGTCGACGCGCTGTCCGCAGAAAGCAAGACCACCCGCAGGCGTTGACCCTGCGGGTGGTTTTCAAACATGATTGCATGCGGATTCAGCCGTTTCTGGCCGGGGTCTGCAGGAGCGTTTCCGCCGCGCGTTTTGCCGCGGCGGTCAGGTTGCTGCGGCAGGTGCGCAGCAGTTCCGCCATGGGTTTGGGTGTTTCCGTGCTGAAACAGGCTGCCGTGACGCCGCAGCCGAGGATGCGTTCCCAGCCGTCGCCCTTGCAGCCGCAGAGCGCGAGCACGGGTTTGCCCGCCGCCGCGCCGCGTTTTGCCACGCCGGAGATCACCTTGCCGTCGGCGGACTGGCTGTCCAGCCGCCCCTCGCCGGTGATGATCCAATCGGCCTGCGCCGCCAGCGCGTCAAAGCCCGCCGCGTCCAGCACAAGGTCAATGCCCTTTTTCAGCGTCGCGCCGAAAAAGGCGACCGCGCCGCCGCCGAAGCCGCCCGCCGCGCCCGCGCCGGGCAGTTCTGCCACGTTTGTGCCGCAATCCGCGGCGATCACCGCTGCGAGCTGCCGCAGACCGGCGTCCAGCTGCGCGACCATCGCGGGATCCGCGCCCTTCTGCGGGGCGAATACATAGGCCGCGCCCTGCGGCCCGAAGAACGGGTTTTCCACATCGCAGGCCGCCTCGACAGGCAGGGGAAAGGGCGTTGCAGGCGGCAGGATCTTCCGGATCTGCGCCAGGTGCGCGCCGATCGGCTCCACGGGATCGCCCGCGGCGTTCAGAAACCGCCAGCCGAGCGCCGACGCCGCGCCGACGCCGCCGTCGTTCGTGGCGCTGCCGCCGAGCCCGAGCAGGATCCGCTTTGCGCCGTTGCGCGCCGCGTCCAGCATCAGCTCGCCGACCCCGCGCGTTGTGGCCAGCGCCGGGTTCTTCTTCTCGCCCGCCAGCGGCAGACCCGCGCAGGCCGCCGTTTCGATGACCGCCGTGCCGTCCGGCAGCAGCAGATAGTCCGCCTGCATCGGCGCGCCGAATACGCCGCTGACCGTGGCGCTGCATGCAGTCCCGCCGCAGCAGGCGCGCAGCGCCTCCGCCAGCCCTTCGCCGCCGTCGGCCACGGGGAGGCGGGTGATTTCCAGCGTCGGATCGGCCGCGAGCAGGCCCTCCGCGATCAGATCGGCCACCTGCGCCGCCGTCAGCGTGCCTTTGAAGCTGTCCGGCGCGATCAGAATGCGTTGGCCGCTCATTCCGCCGACACTCTGCGGATGTAGCGCTTGAAGAAGGCGACGCCGGGTTCAATGGCCTCGACCGGAATACGCTCATTCGTCGCATGGGTGCAGAGCAGCAGTTCCACGGATGCGCGGTAGGGGGAGTAGCGGTAGATATTTTCACAGATCGGCTCATAGTAGCAGGCGTCCGTGCCGCCCATGACGAGGTAGGGGGCGACGATGTTGTCGGCATTCTCCTGCATGCAGAGCTCTTCGATGATCTTGAAGGTGCGGGAATCCGTCGGCGAGAACTTCGAAGCTTCCTTTGCCTTGAGAATATTGACCTCGATGTTCTTGTTGCGCACGACCTTGTGGATGTGTTCCTCCACGTCGGCGATCGTCGTGCCGGGCATCATGCGGAAGTTGACCGTGACGCTCGCCTTCTGCGGCAGCACGTTCGGCGCGGGGCTGCCCTCTGCCATGGTAACGCCGGTGGTGGTGCGGATCAGGCTCGCCGCGGGCGGGATCTGCTTCATCACGGCTTTGAGCACGGGCTTGAGATACGGCAGGTTGCAGCTGACAAGCCGCACGGGATAGGTGCAGTTGCGGCCGATGTTTTCAAACAGGCTGGCGACAAAGGGCTTGAGCTCGGAATGGAACTGATGGTTCTCCAGGTCGCGGATGACGTTCGCGAGCTCCCCGAGCGCGGAGTGCTTCGGCGGCTGCGAGGAATGGCCGCCCTTGGAGCGCAGGCTGATCTCGAAATCGGCGTAGCCCTTTTCCGCGATGCCGATGCCGACCAGGGATTTGTTGTTGATCACGCCCTTGACGTTGACGGGCAGGATCGCGCCGCCCTCGTCGATGACGCTGTCCAGATGGACGCCGCGGCTTTTCAGCGTTTCCATGATGGATTTCGCGCCGCCCTCGCCGGAGGCGACCACCTCTTCATCCTGGCCGAAGAGCAGATAGACGTCGCGCTCGGGCTGGAAGCCTTCTTCCAGCAGGGTCTCCACGGCCTCCATGACGCCGGTCAGATGGTTTTTGATATCCAGCGCGCCGCGGCCCCAGATGAATTCGCCGTCGTTGTAGCCGGAGAACGGGGGATGGGTCCAGTCGTCCCAGGTGCCATCGGAGATCGGCACGACGTCCTGATGCGCCAGCATCGCGATCGGATCCAGATCGTCGCGCGTGCCCTTCCAGCGGTAAAGCAGGCTCGCTTCGTTGACGATTTCCCGCGTCAGCGTTTTGTGGAGCAGGGGATAGGCTTCCTCCAGGAACGCGTGGAATTTCTCAAACTGCGTGTAGTCCACGTCCGCCTTGTTCGGATAGCTGACGGTCGGGATGGAGATCGCCTGCGAGAGATGCGCGATTGCGCGTTCGGCGTCCACGGCCTCGGGCGTCAGCGTGCCGTAATCCCGGGCCTCCGGCTTGAATTTCAGCGCGCGCACGGCGTTGACCGCCGTCGCAGCGCCGAGCGTGCCGCCCACGGCGCCGAGGATCACTTTATTCTTCTTCATCATTGTTCTCAACCCTTTCTGTACTGTTTGTTGTTGCTTCATTCAGAATCACGGCGCTGTATTTTTCCAGCAGACGCCGTGTGACTTCCAGTGTGTCTTCCTCCGACGGCGGCGCGGGATTCGCGGTTTTGAGCCAGTTGCGTTCGAATTCCGCGTATTTTTTATAGAAGGCGTTGCCGCAGTAGAGGTTGCGTTCGCAGTACTGCTTTTTGGTCGTGGTGGAAAACCGGCGGCGGTGCGGGAATTCCAGCGCCAGCTTTTCAAAGAAGCTCTGCCAGCGCTTGCTGTAATAGGAGGCGATCATGCCGCCCCATTCCTTCCAGGCGTAGTCGTAGTTGACCGTGTTGTTCACCGGCCCCCAGAGCGTGAGCTGCGTGAGCAGATTCAGCTCGAAGTTTTCCTTTTCCTTGTCGTTGAGCGCAGCGGCGGCGGCCTCCTGCAAATGCCGGTGCAGCGTCAGCTCCGGCCGCGTCTGCAGCAGGGCGTCCAGCTCCTCGCACAGGCGCAGGAAGGCGTTGGCCGAGCGCTCGAAGAGATTGACGTTGCGCTCGTTGAAGCCGGTCATGACGCGGTCATAGAGCGCGGCGGCGTGATTGCTCATCACCTGCCGCGTAAGGTCGCAGGCGTCGAAGATGAAGCCGTCGGTTTGCGCGTTTTCCGCTGCCAGCAGCTTCTGCGCCGCGCGGCAGAGCAGCTTGTTGTCATAGCGGAGCTCACGGTGATCGTTCGGCGCGGTGTGGAACAGCTCCGTGGCCGGTCGCGCGCAGATGACCGAGCCGGTCTCGCGGCCCGTGCAGGCGGGGGAGTAGCAGCTCTCCCGCAGCAGCTGCATCGCTTCGGTCAGGCAGGCTTCCTCGCTGCCGTAGCGGCGGCGGGCGTAATCGCGCAGCCAGGCGTCCAGGTCGATCGCGTCGGCCTCGGTGAGCATCTGAAATGCAAGATCATAATACAGCGGATTCTGGAAAACACCCTCCATAAACAGGCCGGTGCCCACGCAGTTCTCCGCGTTCAGCTTTGCGTAGGGGTTTTCCGCGAGCGCGTCGATGCTGCCGTGCAGCGTGTTGCGGTCGCCGAAATTGTGCAGATTGCCCAGCACGAAATCATAGCCCCAGAAGTTCTCGGTCTCCTTGCATTTGGAGCCGTCGATGTCGAGGATCAGCAGGCGCTCTTTCGGCACGGCCTTGACGATCTTTTCACGCAGCGACCAGCTCTGCATCACCCAGACGGAATCCGGGTCGAAGGACTGATACATGTCGTCGATCGCGCGGCCGACCTGCCGCAGATAATCCCGGGTCTTGACGCCGGGCTCATTCTCGTGGAAGGGGTCGCAGGCGTAATAGTGGAAGGCGCCGAAGAGCTGCCGCTGCTTTTCGAGCAGGGCGTGGCCCACGCGCCGGAAGACCGGATCGGTCGGATCGAGCTGATAGGTCACGGGGAAGTTGCACCAGGAGGGGATCATCCGCAGCTTGATGCCGGGGAAGACCTTGACGATGTTGCGCGGCACGCTGCCGGCAAAGCCCTGCTGTATCGGCGTCATGCCCAGCTCGGTTTCGCGCGCGAGGATCTTTTTGCCCAGTTCGACGCGCTGCTCGATATATCTGACGTCCATCAGGCTGAAATAGCCGCAGAGATTCGTCATCAGCTGCCACGGCCAGAAGCCGGGGCCGGAGAGATAGGAGAGCGCGCCGGTCTCGCTGTAGCCGAGATCACGCATCGTGTAATACCAGACGGCCTCGCTGCCGACCACGCTCAGCGGCATGTTGACGCCGTTCATGGCCATGAAATCGATCTCGCGCTCCCAGTCCTCCCACTGCCAGAAGGCGAAGGAGTAGCCGAAGGTGCAGTAGTTCATATAGACGCGGCGTTCCTGCGGGATCACCTTCTCGAGCCGCCCGGCAAAGAGCGGGGCGTCCTCAACCTGCAGCGTGCGGTTGCCGCAGTGGGAGAGGTTGACGCCGCAGAACTGCCGGAGATAGGCGTAATAGCCCATCGCCTGACTGATTTTGCAGTCGCCGGAAATGACGATCTTGCCGTTTTCACAGAAAACAGCGTAGGTGTTTTTGCCATCTGCCGGCTCCGTCTCGCGCAGAACAAAGCGATCGGCGATCGCCGGCGTGTTGCGTAGGATCAGATTTCGCATAAAATCATCCCCATTTTAATATGATACGGTAATATTATAGCAAAAATCCGCTAAAAGACAAGAGTAAAAATCGGATTGAGGAAAAGTTTTGAAAAAGAAACGCAAACGCAGCGCGCGGCAGCGCCGTTTCTCCCGCGCCGTGTGCCGAAAAAAGAAACTGCATTTTTTTGCGAAATCCTCTTGACAAGTTAGCAAAGACTAACTATAATGATAGTCGGTTAGTTACTGCTAACCGTTTCTTTTCACCCTGAAGGTTAGCAGAGGCTAATTCAATGGACAGGAGGAATTGAAATGATACCTCTCAGCATGGCGGACGCCGGCCGGCCGCAGATCATCCGCAAGATTGGCGGGAATCCGGAGGTCAGAAGGCATCTGGAAAACCTCGGCTTCAACGTGGGCGGCGAGGTCTGCGTCGTGAGCACGCTCGGCGGCAACCTGATCGTGAAGGTCAAGGAGAGCCGCGTGGCGGTCAGCGAGGAGCTGGCGCGCAGAATCATGGTTTAAAAAAACAGCAAGGAGGAGTCAACAGTGAAAACACTCAGAGACGTCGGCGTCGGCGAAACGGCAACGGTTGTCAAGCTGCACGGCGAGGGCGCAGTGAAGCGCCGCATTATGGATATGGGCATCACCCGGCATACGCCCGTTTACGTGCGTAAGGTCGCGCCGTTCGGCGACCCGGTCGAGGTCACGGTGCGTGGCTATGAGCTTTCGATCCGCAAGGCGGATGCGGAAATGATCGAAGTGGAATAAACGCATTTCGCATCTTTTTTTGCGCAAGAGGTTAGCTTTTGCTAACTTAATTGCAGTTTTCAGAAGAAAGGAACGCAGGAGAATGAGTATACGAATTGCACTTGCAGGCAACCCGAACAGCGGAAAAACCACGCTGTTCAACGCGCTCACCGGCTCCAACCAGTTTGTCGGCAACTGGCCGGGCGTCACGGTGGAGAAAAAGGAAGGCAAGCTGAAAAAGCACGACGACGTCACGATTACCGACCTGCCCGGCATTTATTCGCTGTCTCCCTACACGCTGGAAGAGGTGGTCGCAAGAAACTATCTGATCGGCGAGCGGCCCGACGCCATTCTGAATATCATCGACGGCACGAATCTGGAACGCAATCTCTATCTGACCACGCAGCTCACGGAGCTGGGCATCCCCGTGGTGCTGGCCGTCAACATGATGGACGTGGTGAAAAAGAACGGCGACATGATCGATACCGCCATGCTCGGCAAAAAACTCGGCTGCGCGGTGGCGGAGATCTCGACGATCCGGCAGCCGAGCTTTCCGGCGAGCGCCGGAAGGTCGATGGAATCGCCGCTCCGGCGCACCACGTCCAGCATGTTGATCGCGATGACGACGGGAATACCCAGCTCCATGAGCTGAGT
>JAFZNN010000024.1 GCA_017550895.1 Clostridia bacterium | reverse complement strand
GAATCGTCAGCACGCCGGTGAACAGCTGGGAAAAGCCCAGCAGCAGGCCGTCGGCGAACTGATCCGCGTCGGAGATGATGCGGCTGACCGTGTCGCCCGTCGCGTGCGCATCCAGATAGGAGAGCGGCAGATGCTCGATATGCGCCATGGCACGATCACGCAGATCGCGCACGACGCGGAAGGCAACGCGGTTATTCAGCAGCTGCATGAGCCACAGCGCAAGCCCGTTGACAAGCGCGATGACGGCAATGCGCCGCAGCAGCGGCAGCAGACGCGCAAATTCCACGCGTCCCGCGCCGATCACCGTGTCGATCGCGCGGCCGGCCAGGATCGGAATATATAAGGTTGCCGCAACGGCGAGCGCCGCAAGCATCAAGGAACATAGAATCTGAAGCCGATACGCTCCGACGAGGTGCAGGATCCTGCGCAGCGTCGGCGTTTTCTTTTCGTTACGCATGCGCCGTCGCCTCCTCTTCAAATTGCGTCTGATGGATTTCACGGTATACTGCGCTCGAGCGCAGCAGCGATTCATGCGTGCCGACCGTGCAGACGCCCTCTTCCATGAGCAGAATGCGGTCCGCGTGCAGGATCGAGGACGTGCGCTGTGATACAATGACCACGGTCGTATCCGCGCAGGTCTGCGCGATGCCGCGTCGCACGGCCGCTTCCGTGACATAATCCAGCGCGCTGAAGCTGTCGTCCAGGATCAGAAGATCCGCGTGACGCACCAGGGCGCGCGCGATGCAAAGCCTTTGCCGCTGACCGCCGGAGAAACCGCTGCCGGCCTGGCCGACGGGCGCGTCGAGCCCGCCTTTTTCCATGACGAATTCATACGCCTGCGCGGTTTTGAGCGCTTCGATCAGCGCTTTATCCGTCGCGGCCGGATCGCCCCAGAGCAGGTTGCTGCGCACAGTGCCTTTCACAAGCCGGGATTTCTGCGGCACGATCGCAATGCGCGCGCGCAGCGCCTGCGGCGACCAGTCCTTCACGTTTTCGCCGAGCACAAATACTTCGCCTTTATCCGTTGTATAAAAGCCCGGGATCAGATCGATCAGTGTGGATTTGCCCGCGCCGGTCGCGCCGATGATGCCGACAGTCTCACCCCGCCGCACGGTAAAACTGACGTCGCGCAGCGTCGCTTCACCCGCGTTTTCATAAGCAAAGGTGACGTGATCAAACCGGATCGCGTCGTTCCCCGCGCCGTTCGTCACGCTGCCCGTCTGCCTTTCGACCGGCAGTTCGAGCACGGTGCCGATGCGGCGCGCGCAGGCAACGGATTTGGTGATCGTGATGACGAGATTCGCGAATTTGATCAGCTCGATCAGAATCTGCGCCATGTAATTATAGAGCGCGACCACGGCGCCCTGCGTGAGCAGCCCGCGATCCACGCGCACGGCGCCGGCATAAATGAGCACGGCAACGGCCAGATCGATCAGGATCACAGTGAGAGGATTGAGCAGCGCCGAGATCCGTCCGGTCGATTCCTGCAGGCGGGTCAGACGGTCATTTTTCGCTTTGAATTCTTCCGTCTGCCGATGCTCGACGCGGAACGCGCGCAGCACGCGCACGCCGATCAGCCCTTCCCGCGCCGTCGACAGCACGCCGTCCAGCGCGGAACGGATGCGGTCATACAGCGGGATCGTCGCGTAGAGAATGCCGAAGACGATCAGCGACAGCAGCGGAATGACGACGGCAAACGTCACTGCCGCCTTCGCGTCGACCGTAAACGCCATGATCATGGCGCCGACCACGACGAAGGGCGAGCGCAGCAGCAGACGCAGCGATAAATTTACGCCGTTTTGCACCGTATCCATATCGCCGGTCATGCGGGCAATCAGCGTCGGCACGCCGATCGCGTCGGTCTGCGCATCCGGCAGGCGTACGGCACGGTCAAACAAAGCGGATTTCAGCCGCTGCACAAAGGAGACGGAGGCGCGCGCCGCAAAGTACTGCGCGGTCAGCGAAAACGCGAGACCGGCCGCGGCAAACAGCGCGAGCAGCCCGACCATTTTCAATATATAATTGCGGTCGCCGGCGGCGATGCCCTGATCGATCATCCTCGCGACCACTAAAGGCGTGAGTAATTCGAGCACGGCCTCCGACATCTTGAACAGCGGCGCGAGCACGCATTGCGCGCGGCTGCCGCGCAGATACGGAGCAAATAGTTTCAATAAACGCATAAAATCCCTGCAAATTTTAAAATTTTTATATATTATACCATATTTTTTTAGCGTTGAAAAGCGCTGAAGCAGATTTTTCAGAATACCGCTACAGATTGTGTGGATTTTTGTGAAAAATACAGAATCTTGCGTTTTTTTGAAGAAAATTTCAATTTTCCTATTTACAAATCGTTCATATTGTGGTATTGTAACTGCGAAAGAATCTTTAAGAGCGGTTCCGTGAGACCGACAAGATTGTTTATATAGCGCGCGGCTGCATTGCGGCCGATTGCGCGCAACTGCGATCTTGTCGTTACGGCAGGATCGTTTTTATTTGCGGAGGTCTGCCATGGAATTCAAATCCTATATTATGGACGAGCAGGCCGTCTGCCGCGCGCTTGCAAGGATCTCGCATGAGATCATCGAACGCAATCCGGATGATCTGCCGATCTGCCTGATCGGCATCATGCGCCGCGGCGCGCCCCTGGCCGATCTGCTGGCTGAAAAAATCCGCGCGTTCGGCACGCCCGTCGAGGTCGGATATCTCGATATCACGCTTTACCGGGACGATCTGGACGCGGCGGCATCGCAGCCGCAGGTCAACGCAACGAAGATCGATTTTTCCGTAACGGGAAAAACCGTGATCATGGTGGATGACGTGCTTTTCACCGGGCGCACGGCGCGCGCGGCCATGGAGACCGTGTTCGCCTACGGCCGTCCCAGCCAGATCCAGCTG
>JAFZNN010000282.1 GCA_017550895.1 Clostridia bacterium | reverse complement strand
TGGCGCGGATGCGCGCGACGGCAAAGGTATAGTCGGTTTCATGCATCGTCGATCACCGCCCGTCAAAACAGGATCTCGCCGATCTGCGCCTTGAGCGCGTCGGCCTTCGTTTCCACAAGCGCCTCAAACGCGCAGTTGATTTCAATATCGCCGTAAACCAGCACCACGCCGCCGAGGATGTCGACCGTTTCCTGCGCAAGCGCGCAGTCCGCGCCCTTCTCTTTGAGCGCGGCGGCAAGCTTCGCCTCAAAGTCCGCGGGGCGGCGGGCAAGATCGCGCGCATTCAGCCGCGCCGTGCAGGCGCCGGCCATCGCGTTCTCGGCCGCAAGCTTGATCACGGCGTTGAAGTAATCCTCCGTCGGCAGATTCAGCATCGTCTGCAGCAGCGCGTCCAGCGTTTCATTGAGCAGCGCGACCTTTGCGGCCAGCAGCGTCTGCCGCTTCTGCTGCGCGGCGCCGGACTGCGCAAGCGCGAGGATGGAATCCCGCTCAGCCTGCGCCTTTTCGGTCAGCGCAGCCGCCTGCGCTTCTCCGCGCTTGACGGCCTCCTCCAGCATGCGGGTGCAGTCCTTCTGCGCGGCAGCGCGCGCCGCAGCGCCGCGGGCGTCGCCATCCGCGCGGATGGAATCCAGTATTTTTTCAAGACCCGTCATAAACGTTGTCCTTTCAATCGAAGTAACGGAAAATGCTTACAGGGACAGACCGGTGATGCTGAAAATCGCAAGGATGGAGATCAGCAGCGCGATCACGGCGTAGGTTTCCACCATCGCGGCGAAGATGATCGCCTTGCCGCTTTCCTCGGGACGCTTGGCAACGACGTTGACGCCCGCGACAGCCGTGTTGCCCTGCTGGATCGCGGAAACGAGGCCGCCGATCGCCATGGGCATGCACGCGCCGAAATACATCAGGCCCTTCGCCGTGGAGAGCGCCTGCAGGTCGCCGCCGATCACGCCGATCTGCACGAACAGCAGGAACGCGATCAGGAAGCCGTAGAGGCCCTGGGTGCCGGGCAGGATCTGGAGAATCAGCACTTTGCCGAACTTGGAGGGATCCTCCGAAACGACGCCTGCCGCTGCGCGGCCTGCGCGGCCGACGCCGATGGCGGAGCCGACGCCTGCGAGTGCGGCTGCGAGCGCGCCGCCGAGAATTGCAAATACATAACCGAGATTCTGCATGAGATTAGTCCTCCTTGAGATTGAAATATTTTGTATTGGTGTGCAGCGGCGTAAAGGAACGCCCGCCGCCTTCATAAAACTTAGAGAAGAATTCGACGTACTGCAAGCGGTTGGTATGCACGTAGGTGCCGATCAGGTTGATCGCCATATTGACCGTGTGGCCGAAGATGAACACCGGAATCAGCAGCGCGAGCTTCACCGGCTTCGAGGACGGGATCAGCGCGAGCGTGTTGATGACCGAGGCGATGACGCCGGTGCAAAGACCGAGCGCGAGCAGACGCGAATAGGAAAGAATGTCGCTCAGCCAGCCGGAGGCCGTATTATAAAGGCCGTACAGGCCGAGGCCGAATTTGCCGATGATGTTCTTCGAGCTGCGCCCGGCGGTGAGCACGATCAGGACCGTGCCGGCGATCAGCAGCCATTTGCCGGCGCTCAGGATCGCGGGCGGCACGTCGATCACGATGCTCGCGCCCAGCGGCGCAAGGCCCGTGACGAAGAGATAAACCGGGATCACGTCGCAGATCGCGCCGACCTTGTTGCCCTGGCGCCACATATTGTAGAAGCTGACGCCCAGACCGACGAACAGATGAATGATGCCGAACAGGAACGAAAACAGCATCAGCTTCATCGGGTCGGTAACCGGCTCAAACCAGAGCGCGAGGCTGCCGATGTCCTTGTCGAAGAACTGCTTTGCCACCTGCGGGATGATATCGCCGAACCAGCTGCCGAAGAGCGTGCCCCAGAAGACGGTGGCGATGCCGCAGTAGAAATACATATCGACGGTCTTTTTCATATTGCCCTTCGGCTTGAATTTCAGCTTGGCAATCAGCGTGCCGAGCACCATCAGCAGGCCGTAGCCCGCGTCGGAGAGCATGATGCCGAAGAAGATGTAATAGAAAAAGCACATGACGGGATTCGGGTCCACGTCCTGCTTGCCGGGCATGGCGTACATTTTCGTGATGCCCTCCACCGCGCCGGCAAAGCCGTTGTTTTCGAGCAGCACGGGCACATCGGCGTCCTCCGGCGGGTCGCTGACCGCAACGGCGACGGTGAAGCGCGATTCGAGCTGCTCCGTCAGCTTCTCCACCCGCTTCTCGGCAACGTAGCCGCTGATGACGACGGCGCTGCCGCTCGTGGAAATCATCTGCAGCGCATCGTATTTTTCATGCCGGATGGAGAAATAGTCATACACAAATTCCAGATCGCGCCGTTTATCTGCCAGCGCTACGATCTGCGCTTTGGCTTCTTCGATCTCCTGCCGGTGCTGTTTGATCTCTTCGCCGTAGCGTTCATACCGCACCTTCGGCGGATGTTTGGTCGGGTCGGAAACAAACGCGAAGCCCAGCGTGCGCAGCGCGGCAAACACCGCTTCCTCCTCGGCCTTCTCGCACACGGCAAAGATGCAGCTGCGCTCCTTGCTGTGGGAAACGACCTCCACGGCGACGGCGGCCTCGGTCTGCGCGAGCAGCGCCTCGGTCAGCGTTTGCGCCGTGTAGTCGCCCGGGAGCGTGCCCACCATGGCGGCGGTCTGCCTTGTGCCGGCGAATTTCATCGGCACATCCAGCCCCAGCCAGGGCTTGAGCCCTGTGCGCGCCGCCTCGAGCCGCGCGATCGCCGTGCGCGCCTGCGTAATCGTGCGCTCGGCGCCGCAAAGGTCGTAGCACACGCCGAGCAGCCCGTCCGCTTCGTCGGATTTCTTGAGATACTCCGCGAACGTCATCTCCGGCAGCGGCGCGAGACCGGCCAGCAGCCCCTTCTTTTCGGGCGCGTATTCGTCCAGAATCCGCAGCGCGTCGCCGGCTGCCGCGCGGTACTTCTCAAACTGCGACGGCGTGCGCCCCGCGGAGAGCCGCGAGAGGCCGTCGACCTCCTCGGTCCCGGTCAGCTCGATCACCGACAGCATCTGCAGATAATCGAAG
>JAFZNN010000281.1 GCA_017550895.1 Clostridia bacterium | reverse complement strand
GTCAGGTCGTCAGCGGGCACGTAGACGGCCTGCACGGACGTGATCGAGCCTTTCCGGGTGGAGGTGATGCGCTCCTGCAGCGCGCCCATCTCGGTGGCCAGCGTGGGCTGGTAGCCCACGGCGCTGGGCATGCGGCCCAGCAGGGCCGACACCTCGGAACCCGCCTGCGTAAAGCGGAAGATGTTGTCGATGAACAGCAGCACGTCCTGACCCGCGCGGTCGCGGAAGTATTCCGCCATCGTCAGGCCGGAAAGGCCCACGCGCATACGCGCTCCCGGCGGCTCGTTCATCTGGCCGTACACCAGCGCGGTCTTTGAAAGAACGCCGCTTTCCTTCATCTCGTAATAAAGATCGTTGCCCTCGCGCGTGCGCTCGCCCACGCCGGTGAATACCGACAGGCCGCCGTGCTCCGTCGCGATGTTGTGAATCAGCTCCATGATGAGAACCGTCTTGCCGACGCCCGCGCCGCCGAACAGGCCGATCTTGCCGCCCTTCGCGTAGGGCGCGATCAGGTCGACGACCTTGATGCCGGTCTCGAGGATCTCCGTGGTGCTCTGCTGCTCCTCATAGCTGGGCGCGGGACGGTGAATGGGCCAGCGCTCCTTGATTTCGGGCGCGGGCATATCGTCGATCGGCTCGCCCAGCAGGTTGAATATGCGGCCGAGGCACGCCTCGCCAACGGGCACCGAAATCGGCGCGCCGGTATCGACGGCTTCCGTGCCGCGCGTGAGGCCGTCCGTGCTGCTCATGGCGATGCAGCGCGCGACGTTGTCGCCGATGTGCTGCGCCACCTCGGCAACCAGCTTGCGGTCGCCGAAATGAATCTCTATCGCGTTCAGCAGCGCCGGCATGTGCTCATCCTCAAAGCGGATGTCCAGAACCGGGCCAATCACCTGCACAATCGTGCCGATGTTCTGCTTCTCCATGCTCATTACTCCTATCTCGATGCGTCAGAGAAAAGCTCTACTTCTCCGCACCGGCAACGATTTCAGTAATCTCCTGCGTGATCGAGCTCTGACGCGCGCGATTGTAATGCAGGCTCAGATCGTTGATCATCTGCTCCGCGTTCTTCGTCGCGGAATCCATGGCGTTGCGCCGCGAAGCCATTTCGCAGGCGATGGCGTCGCACACCGCACCGTACAGGCAGCCGGCCAGGTAGTCCGGCATGACCGCCTTCAACAGCGCCCCTGGCCCGGGCTCCATCAGCATCTGCCCGCGCGGCCGCTCGCGCCCGCCCGGTTCGTCCAGCGTCACGGGCAGGAGCTCCGTCACCTGCGCGTCCTGCGTCATGGCGGAAACGAACGTGGTGCCCACCAGCGACACACAGCCGAATTCGCCGCCCAGGAAGCCCTCGATCAGCCGCACGGCCATGGCCCGGCAGTCGGGCGCCGTTATGTGCTCCGCCTTGACGTAGTCGGCGCAGACGAGGTTCGCCCCGCGCCGCGCGTAGCGGTCGACGGCCTTCTTGCCGATGGGCAGCACGCGCGTGTCCGGGCCGATGAGCTCGTCCGCCAGCTTGAATACGGCGGCGTTGTAATGCCCGGCCAGGCCGCGGTCGCCCGCGATCACCACCACGCAGCGCGTTTCGTTCGCCTGCCTGCGGAAGAAGGGGGAAATGACATCCCTGTGCGCTGCGACATCCTCGATGACCTCGCGCGCGGCCGTCATGTAGGGCCGCGTGTTTTCCATGCGCTGGCGGGCACGCCGAAGCTTGCTGCCCGCCACCAGCTGCATGGCCGAAGTGATCTGCTTGGTGCTTTCAACGCTGCGTATGCGGAGCTTTATATCCTTCATTGATGCTCCGGCCATGGATTAACCCTCCTGCGCGTTCGTTCTGAGGAAATCCGACGTATAGACCGTCAGCGCATCCGCCAGCTCTTCCTCATTCTCCCGGGACAGCGCGCCCGTCGTGCGGATGCCCTCCAGCACGGCGGCGTGCTGCGACGCCATGCGCTCGTAAAGCCCCTGCTCGTACTCGGGAATCAGACCCACCGGCACGTCGTTCAGATAGTTGTTGATGACGGCGTACAGGATACATACCTGGTTTTCCACGTCGACCGGCGCGGAATGATTCTGCTTCAGCACGGCCACGATGCGCTCGCCCTGATTCAGGCGGGATTTGGTGTCAGCGTCCAGATCGGAGCCGAACTGCGCGAAGGACTGCAGCTCCCTGTACTGGCTGTAAATCAGCTTCAGGGTGCCGGCCACCTTCTTCATGGCCTTGATCTGCGCGTTGCCGCCCACGCGGGACACGGAGATGCCGGGGTTCACGGCGGGCATGACGCCCGCGTGGAACAGCTCGGTTTCCAGGAAGATCTGGCCGTCCGTGATGGAAATGACGTTGGTCGGAATGTACGCCGACACGTCGCCCGCCTGGGTCTCGATGATGGGCAGCGCTGTGAGCGAGCCGCCGCCGTATTCAGGGGCGATGCGCGCGGCGCGCTCCAAAAGGCGGGAATGCAGGTAAAATACGTCGCCCGGATAAGCCTCGCGGCC
>JAFZNN010000280.1 GCA_017550895.1 Clostridia bacterium | reverse complement strand
GTTGGCCTCAATGCAGAGCATGCCAGAAGATATGCTCATGAGTTCTCCGGCGGCCAGAGACAGCGTATCGGGATCGCCAGGGCACTGGCTGTCAATCCGGAATTCATCGTCTGTGATGAACCGGTCTCCGCGCTGGATGTTTCCATTCAGGCGCAGGTGATCAATATGTTTGACGATCTGCAGGAGAAGCTCGGCCTGACCTATCTGTTCATCGCGCATGATCTGCTGGTCGTGCGTCACATCTCCGACCGTATTGCCGTGATGTATCTCGGCCACATGGTGGAGCTCGCGCCGGCAGGGGAGATCTACGATCACCCGCTGCATCCGTATTCCCAGTCGCTGCTTTCCGCCGTGCCGGTGCCGGATCCGCAGGTCGCGCGCGCCAACAAGCGCATCGTGCTTTCGGGGGATATCCCGAGCCCGCTCAACGCGCCCTCCGGCTGCCCGTTCCGTACGCGCTGCCGCTACGCCTGCGACAAATGCGCCGAGAGCATGCCGCCCTTCGAGGAGGTCTCCTCCGGTCACTTCGTCGCCTGCCATCGCGTGGCGGAGGTCAATTGATTCGGTTCGTTCGTTCTTCGGAACGTTCGCAAATACAAACATCATTTTTTAGAAAGGATTGATTCCCCATGAAACTCAAGAAGTTCGCAGCCATCCTGGTCGCGCTCGCCATCGTGTGCAGCCTTGCAGCCTGCGGCAAGAACCCCGGCAACAAGCCCGAGACGCCGGAAACCGACACCAGCGCCATCTCCGTGTGCCTGGCCTCCGAGCCCGACACCATCGACCCCGCGCTGAACTCTGCGGTTGACGGCGCGACGATGCTTGCGCATCTGTTCTCCGGCCTTGCCAAGTGGGCACAGGGCGCGGACGGCAAGCTGGAGATCGTTCCCGACGCCGCACAGGAGCTTGTGGAAGGCGTTGAGAATGAAGACGGCACCGTGACCTACACCTACACCCTGCGTGACGGCCTGAAATGGTCCGACGGCAAGGACGTCACCGCCGGTGACTTCGCCTTTGCCTGGCAGCGCGCCGCTTCCACTTCGCTGGCCGCCGATTACGGCTACATGTTCGAGGTCGTGGACGGCTATGAGAAGATCTGGGAAACCGACGATGAGGAAAACTATGTCAACCCCGACGCCAAGCTGAACGTCAAGGCGATCGACGACAAGACCCTGGAAGTCACGCTTGCCAATGCCGTTCCTTACTGGAATGAGCTGCTTGCGTTCCCGACCTATTTCCCCGTGCGTGAGGACGTCGTTGCCAACGAAGCCTGGGCGACCGACCCCGCGACCTATGTCTGCAACGGTCTTTACAAGATGAAGTCCTGGGATCACAACTCCCTGATCGTCCTTGAGAAGAATGCGGAACATCCTGACGCCGCCGAGGTGACGATGGATACGATCAACTTCTATCTCTCCGATGACGCGAACAACCAGCTCTCCAACTTCAAGAACGGCGACTGGGCGCTGATCGACGACGTGCCGACCAACGAGATCGAGACGCTCAAGAAAGAGTATCCCGACGAGTTCTTCAATGTGGGCCAGATCGGCACGTACTATGTCTGCTGGAACATCAATGAGAACATCCTGCCCGAAGGCAGCGACCTGACCGGCGTTGAGGCGGAGAACGCGAAGGCGGAGATCCGCAATGCCGTTTCTCTCCTGCTTGACCGCAATTACATCATCGATTCCATCGCGCAGGGCGGCCAGATCCCGGCTTCCTCTTTTGTGGCGATGGGTCTGACGGACGCTGACGGCTCCGAGTTCTACAAGAACACCGGCGTGAGCGATCAGTTCATCGGCTATTTCGACACCTCCGCCGAGGCGCTTGAGTCCAACTTCGCTTCCGCCATGGAGACCCTCAAGAAGTATTATGACTTCGACGAGGCGACCGGCAAGTTCACCAACTTCCCGTCCATGGTTTATCTCTACAACACCAACGAATCCCACAAGGCGATCGGCGAATACATCCAGTCCGCCTTTGCCAATGTCGGCATTCAGATGAGCATGGAGAACCAGGAGTGGGCGACCTTCCTGAACACCCGTAAAGCCGGCGATTATTCCATCGCCCGCAACGGTTGGGTTGCCGACTACAACGATCCCATCTGCTTCCTGGATATGTGGGTCACCGCTTCCGGCAACAACGACATCCAGTTCGGCAAGGGCGACCATGCGAACGTCGCTGCCTACAGCCTGGATCTGACGCCGTACGGCTATGACGTTAAGGTCGAGAACGGCACCTGGGCCGAGACTTATGACGTGCTGATCTCCACGATCAAGAGCTGCACCGACAACACCGTGCGCTACAAGCTCATGCACGTTGCGGAGGATATGCTCATGGCGACCGGCTGTATCACGCCGATCTATTACTACACGGATCTCTACATGCTGGATTCCTCCGTGCAGGGCTTCTTCTCCAACCCGCTCGGCTATAAGTACTTCATGTACTGCACCTACAAGGCGGGCTGAGCAGCGGCAAACGCAAAACTGAACGCATAGCAAAAGAGGCCCGCGCCGAACGGCGCGGGCCTCGATGCAGAACGATGAAAAGCGGCGGTCTACGTTTCGGTGGCCGCCGCTGCTGTTTATTCAAAGAAAGGCCGGAACGCGGAGGGCAGGGCGTAAACGTGCTCCAGCTCGGCCGCCGTCGCCGCCGTGTATGCCGGGGGCAGCGCGCCGCAGGAGAAGCGGAAGGCTGTCATGTGCCACTCCACATGCGTGAAGATATGCGTATATTGCTGCGCATCCAGCAGGGTGACCGGCGTGCCGCAAAGCGCCTGGGCCGCCTGCTGCGCCTGCGCCGGCGTTTCCGCAGCGGGCACGTCGTAATTCGGGAATTCCCAGAGGTTGGCCAGCAGGCCGGTGCTCTTGCGCTTGCGGATGGCCACACGGTCGCCGCATTGCAGGATCAGCACGGTTTTTTCGATTTGCTTCCGGGCTTTTTTCGCGTCCCGCACGGGCAGACGCATCCAGCCGCCGCCGGCGCTGCGGCAGGTCGCTTTCAGCGGGCAGCGCTCGCAGTGCGGCGCGCCGTTGGGCACGCACACGCAGGCGCCAAGCTCCATCAGGCTCTGCGTCATTACGCCGCAAAGCCCCGGGCGGTAAAGCGGCGTCAGTCGCGCCGCGATCTGTTTTTTTGTGGCTTCGCGGTCAATGTTGCTTTCATCCGCCTCATATCGGGTGACAACGCGCAGCACATTGCCGTCCACCGCCGGGGTCGGCAGGTCGAAGCAGATCGAGCCGATCGCGCCGGCCGTGTAGGGCCCGATGCCGGGCAGGGCGCGGATTTCCGCATAGGCGCGCGGGAAGACGCCGCCGTGCTGCGCTTCGATCTGCTGCGCGGCTTTCTGCAGGTTGCGCGCGCGGTTATAATAGCCGAGGCCCTCCCAGAGCTTGAGCAGCTGCTCCTCCTCCACGGCGGCCAGCGCGTGCAGGGTCGGCAGCGCGTCCAGGAAGCGAAGATAATAGCCGACGACCGCCTCCACGCGCGTTTGCTGCAGCATGATCTCGGAGATCCAGACGTGATAGGGGTCGTTGTCCGCCCGCCAGGGCAGCGGGCGCGCCTGCGCTGCGAACCAGACCGGCAGCTCCTGCGCCAGATGCATCAGATGTTCCGTTTCGCATCGCCTCCCTTACGAATCTGACCCATTATAGCACGGAATGGACAAAAAGTAAACGAAAAAAACGCACCGGGAATACGGCTGGATTCCCGGTGCGTTTGCGCAATCTGGACTTATTTCTGCTTGTAATCCTTCAGGAAGTCGCCCAGGTCGACCATCGCTTTCGCGATCTTCTCCGGCTCGGGCAGCATGACGATGCGGAAGTGGTCGGGTTTCTCCCAGGAGAAGCCGCGGCCCGGGATGATCATGACGTTCTTTGCGTGGAGATAATCCATGGCGAACTGCTGATCGTCGGTGATGTTGAATTTCTTGACGTCCAGCTTCGGGAACACATAGAACGCCGCCTTGTTCTTCACGAAGCTGACGCCATCGATCTTTGCCAGCTCGCGGCAGGTCGCCTCGCGCTGCTCATAGAGCCGCCCGCCGGGCACGATCATGGCGCGGGTGCTTTCGGGATCGGCCAGCGCGGCGGGGATGACGAGCTGGGTGAGCGCGTTTGCGCACAGACGCATGGCGCACAGGGCGTTGACGCCGGCCTTGAAATCGGCCGAGACGTCCTTCGGGCCGCTGATGACCATCCAGCCGCAGCGGAAGCCGCAGATGATGTGCGATTTGGACAGGCCGTTCATCGTCACGACGGTCAGATCCGGCGCGAGGGACGCGGTGGAAACGTGCGGCAGGTCGTCCATGACCAGGCGGTCATAGATTTCATCCGAGAAGATGACCAGGTCGTTCTCTCTCGCGATCTGCACCACCTGCTCGAGGAAATCCTTGTTGTAAAGCGCGCCGGTGGGGTTGTTGGGGTTGATGAGCACGATCGCGCGCGTCTTGGAGGTGATCTTCTTCTTGATATCATCGAGATCGGGATACCACTCCGCCTGCTCGTCGCAAAGATAATGCACGGGCTTCGCGCCGGCAAGCCACACGGAATTGGTCCACAGCGAATAGTCGGGCGCGGGCACGAGGATCTCATCGCCGTAGTTGAGCAGCACGGTGAGCACCATGGTCACAAGCTCGCTCACGCCGTTGCCGATGAAAACGTCGTCGGGCGTGATGCCGGGGACGCCTTTGCCGAGATGGTAGTTGCAGATCGCCTCGCGCGCCTCGGGCATGCCCTTGAGGTCGCAGTAGGCCACGGCTTTGTCGGCGTTGGCAAGCAGCGCGTTTCTCACGCTGTCCGGCATGGTGAAGCCGAAGGTCGCCGGGTTGCCGGTGTTCAGGCGCAGCACGTCGATACCTTCCTTGCGCATGCGCATGGCCTCGACGAACACGGGCCCTCTGATATCAGAGTGCACATTTTTCATTTTGTCGGATCTGAGTAACGTCCGCATTTTCATTTCCTCCGATCATTGATCTTTGATTTGCGTGACGGTGCGCGGATTCTGCGCAGCCGCCGCGTCCGCGGCAAAGCCGCCTTTACTATTTCATTATAAAAAGTTCTGCGAAAAAAGTAAAGCCATTTTTCAAAGAATCCGCAAATTTTTTGCGCCCGCGCGGTCACAGGATGATGCAGATCAGGCCGCTGCAGCCCTCGTTGATGATCCGCTCGAGCGTTTCCTGCAGCTTCTGCCGCGCGTCGGACGGCATGCGGTAGAGCTTGTTGTGCAGCCCTTCGTTGACCAGCTCGTGCAGCGACGTGCCGAAAATATTGGATTTCCAGATCTCCGCGGGATTCTCCTCGAATTCCTTGAGCAGATAGCGGATCAGCTCCTCCGACTGCGATTCGGAGCCGACGATCGGCGCGACCTCGGTCTGGATTTCCGCGCGCATGATGTGCAGCGAGGGCGCGCTTGCCCGCAGACGCACGCCGTAACGCCCGCCCTGCTTGACGATTTCCGGCTCCTCGAGGGTCAGATCGTCGATTTCCGGCAGCACGATGCCGTAGCCCGTGGCTTCGACTTCATCGAGCGCGTCCTGCAGCCGCCGCATGCGCCTGCTCGCCGCGGCGAGCTCCTTCATCTGCGTGAGCAGCGCCTGCTCATCCGCCGCCTCGACGCCGGTCTGCTCCTGCAGCACGCGGAAAAAGATCGGCAGATCGAGCGCAGCCGCAACGGTCGCGCTCCCGTCGGAGAGATCCATGCGTTCCGTCGCGCAGGCGCGGATATACTCGCTATCCTGCAGACGGGCGCTGAAATCCTTCACATCCCGCACGCGGTGCAGATCCTTCGCGAGCGCGGCGACCGTGCCGTAGATGCTGCTGCGCAGCCAGTGCGTACGCTCGAGACCGGCGACCCAGCCGGGCAGGCGGATGCGGATCTCTTTGACCGGGAATTCAAACAGCACCTGCGAGAGGATGCGCACGATCTCCTCCTGCGTCAGCTGCAGGCAGTTGATCGGCAGGATCGGCACGCCGTAGCGGTCGGTCAGCTCGGCGGCGAGCGCCTGCGCGGCGGGGGACTGCGGCTGCTTGCAGTTGAGCAGCACGATGAAGGGCTTTTCCAGCGCGCGCAGCTCCTCGATCACACGCTGCTCCGCCTCCTCGTATTCGCTGCGCGGAATCTCGCTGATCGAGCCGTCCGTGGTCACGACCAGGCCGATGGTGGAATGCTCCGCGATGACCTTGCGCGTGCCGACCTCGGCCGCCATGTTGAACGGGATCTCCTCGGCATACCACGGCGTTTTGACCATGCGCGGCGTTTCCCCCTCGATGTAGCCGATGGCGGAGGGGACGATGTAGCCCACGCAGTCGATCATGCGCAGCTTCATGCGCACGCTCTCCGGCAGCTCGATCTCCACGGCGTCCTCCGGGATGAATTTGGGCTCGGCGGTCATGATGGTCCTGCCCGCGGCGGATTGCGGCAACTCGTCCGTTGCGCGTTCCCGTCTGCCGGCGTCCGCGATATTGGGCAGCACCATGGTTTCCATAAACTGCTTGATGAAGGTGGATTTTC
Source organism: Clostridia bacterium (assembly GCA_017550895.1). Lineage (GTDB taxonomy): Bacteria > Bacillota > Clostridia > Oscillospirales > Acutalibacteraceae > CAG-177. The sequence continues at coordinate 19,712 of JAFZNN010000280.1, read as the reverse complement.
CTGTGCGGACCGGCCCGACGACGCCGATATAGATATCGCCGCCGGTGCGCGCGGCAATGTCGCGGTAGAGATTGGTGTTGGCCATAGCTGCTCCTCCGATTCGTTTGGTTTTCTTACACCAACTCTATGCGCGGGCAGGACAAAATATGCCGGCAAACAGCAGGCGCGGCCGGGCGATGCAACTCGTCCGGCCGCGCATGGAAAATGCAGTTTTATTACAGCAGGTCGCCGGTGCGCAGCTTGCGCAGCCAGTCGAGGATCGTCGTCTTGATCGCGCCGAGCTTTTCGCGCAGCATGCCGCTGCGCTGCGCGGAGGTGCCGGCGGTATCCAGCAGACCGAAGCTCGTCAGCGAGGCCCGGTCGACGAAGCCGCCGGTGAAATTTGCCACGTAATCCGCGAAGGTCGTGCGGTGGAACTGCCCGCCGTCCGTGCGCAGCACGTCGCCGAATTTCTGCATGAGCGTTTCGTAGCTGTCGTTTTCATAGTCGATCTTTTCGATCGTCGAGGAGCCGTAAAGGAACCACGGCGAGGTGTCCGCGCTCGGGCCAGCGCCTTTGTAGGTCCAGGTCGTCCAGCTCAGCTCGCGGTCGTTGAAGAGCGAGAGCATGTAGCCGAAGGTCGTCAGCCCGCGGGGATAGAATTCGCCGATATAGAACGGCGCGTTGTAGCCGGCGTTTCTGATTTCGTTGACCTTGTGCAGGATCGACGGATTGGAGATATCGTAAAGATGCTCCTGATAGACGATATTCTCCCAGCCGTAAACGTCCGGTCCGGCAATGGCCGAGGGATCCCAGATGGCCTCCATGCAGATGATGTGATCCGGGTCCACGGCGCGCACGGCCTTGTAGAGATCGTTGCTCAGATCCCAGAAGGTCTGCTGGAAGCTGCTGTCGCGCGTGATGTTCGTGCCCAGCGGCTCGTTCATCAGGTCATACATCGCGATCGTCGTCTCGCCCGCATAGTGCTTTGCCAGCTCCGTCCAGAAATCGATCACGACCGCGCGGTAGCGTTCGCCCTGCGGCGTCGCGTCAAACAGCGACATGGATTTCGACTGCCCGCAGTGATCGTAGTCATTCTGATAGCCGGGCAGGCCGTGCAGATCGAGGATCAGATACAGCCCGTTCTGCTTGCACAGTTCCACAACGGCGTCCAGCTCGCTGAAATCGATCTCGCCCGCTTCCGTGCGGTACCAGGTGCCGTTGTCGTCGCTCTGCAGATTGCGGTACCAGAACGGCAGACGCACGACGTTCATGCCCAGCGCCGCGACGTTCTCATAATCGACGGGCGTGATCCAGTTGCTGCGGTAGGTCTGAAACAGGCTGTGGGTCGCGTCCTGCCCGAAACGCTCGACGAGCTTCTGATAAACGCCTTCCTCGCCGGCCGGATTGGTGTAGGGGCAGAACCAGTCCTCCATGATGCCCCAGCCGCCGAAATTCGTGCCGCGCAGGATGACGTCATCGCCGTTGGCGTCGACGATGCGTTCGCCCTCGGTGTGCAGCAGGGGCAGCGCCGTCTGCGCCGCGTTTGCCGCGAAGGCAGGCACCGCGGTCACGAGCAGCAGCAGGGCGATCAGAAGGGCACAGGTGCGTTTGCAAATCGTTTTCATGGCAATTCCTCCGCTTTATGATTCAGATTGACTGATGGTTGTGTTTGCCAGGCGCAGCGCGTCGAATGCCGGCGCCGCGGCGCTGCCGCAAAAATCCGACAGGGCAAGGCCCTGAATGTCTTCGGCGTCGATCGCGTGGCGATAAGCGTCGCTGCGTTCGCCCCAATGCACGCGGCAATGCGCGAGCGTGAGGTCGGAAGCGCTGCGCAGGAAAAAGCCCGCGTTATCATGCGCCTCCACCGCGCGGCCGATGCCGGGACGCAGGTCGTAGCGCCCGTCCGGCCATTTGGAGCTTTTCTCGAGCGTGATGCTGCAGCGCTCAAACAGGATGTCCGAGATCCGGTCGGGGTCGGCGCCCCAGACGAGCACGCCGTTTTCGCCCTTCGCGGTGACGTTGAAGAAGCGCACGTTGCGGATGCTGCCGCTGCGCGTGTGTTCGTCGCGGTCAAACGAGGTGAGCACGATCGGCTCGGCCGTGCCCCACCAGTCGTCGCAGAAGCGGCGCGTTTCAATGATGATATCGGAAAAGCTGACGTTTTCGACGCAGCCGCCGTCGCGGATCTGGATGGACAGGCCGCGATTGGAGCGGCTGATCACGCAGTTTGAAACGATCACGTTGCGGAAATCGCCCACGCCCTCGGTGCCGATCTTGATCGCCGCCGAAGTGGAAACCAGCGTACAGCCGCTGATGACGATATTCTCGCAGGGGCCGTATTCCGCGTTGCCTTTGGAGGCTTTCAGGCAGATGCAGTCGTCCGCGCAGGTGATGTGGCAGCCGAGGATGCGCACGTTGGAGCAGTGGTCGGGATCGATGCCGTCGGAATTCGCCACGTCCAGATCGTTCAGGATGCGGATGCGGTCGATCAGCACGTCGTCGCAGCCGGCGGGGTGCAGCGTCCAGAACGGCGCGTCGCGCACAGTGAAATCCCGGCAGGTGATGTGGTCGCTCTTTTCCAGATAAATCACGGTCGGGCGCGGATAAAAATCGCCCGTGACGTAGTAGCGGTCCTTCCGGCGCAGGAAGGCGTGGCCGTTGGCGTCGATCGTGCCCTCGCCGCCGATCGCGCAGCCGTGCGCCTCATAGCCGTAGAGAAAAACGAAGCTCGGCTTGCCGGTGACGGGATTGCCGATCAGCGCGGTTTTGGGATCGTTGATCTGCAGATTCGGGCGGATATAGCCGTTCAGATCGTCCGTCGCTTTCAGCACGCTTCCCTTCTGCAGATGCAGCTCCACCTGCGCGCGCATGCGCAGCGCGCTGCTGAAAAAGGTGCGCCCGCTCTGCAGCACGACGCGCCCGCCGCCCTCTGACGCGCAGGCGTCGATGGCGGCCTGAATGGCCGCGGCGTCATCTGTCCGGCCGTCGCCGGCGGCGCCGAAGGTCAGCACATCATAGTCTTTCATAAGTCCCTCGCGTTGCGTTTTTTTCAATTATAGCACAGTTGCGCCGAGATTTCCACCGTTCGCGTAAATTTTTCACCGGGTTCGGCCGGAGGCGTAGCCTGCGCAGGCTAACGATCGGCGGCGTTTGTCATTAGGATGGAGGGATCTCATCTGACGGAAAGGGGAGAACGCCATGCAAAAAACGAACGCCGGTCTGGTCGCCTACGCGAAAGCGCAGCTCGGCAGGCCCTATTGGTACGGGACGTACGGCAACACCGCCACGCGCGCGCTGCTGATTTACAAAAAGAAGCAGTACCCGTATTATTACGATCAGAGCCGCTATCAGCTGCAGTTTGCCGACCAGCTCGGCAGCCGCGTGCATGACTGCGTGGGGCTGATCAAGGGCTATCTCTGGAGCGACAGCCCGTCCGCCGCGCCGGTCTACAACGCGAAGCAGGATGTGAGCGCGAACGAGCTGCGCCAGGCCTGTGCGCAGCGGGGCGGGATCGGCACGATGCCGGATCTGCCCGGCGTGCTGGTCTTTTTTGACGGGCACGTCGGCGTCTACGTCGGCGGCGGCGAGGTGATCGAGGCGCGCGGCCATGATTACGGCGTGGTCCGCACAAAGCTCAAGGCCCGTCCCTGGACGCACTGGGGCAAATGCCCGTGGATCGTTTACACCGATCCGGCGCAGACGCCCGCGACTGCCGCCTGTTTTCAGCGCTATACCGGCCGGTCGATCTCGATCGTTGACGCGCTGGAGGCCATCGGCCAGCCGTCCGCCTACGTCGACCGCAAACGGATCGCCGCCGCGAATGGCATTGCGGATTACCGCGGTACCGCCGCGCAGAATCTGCAGCTGCTCGCCGCGCTGAAAGCCGGTACCCTGCGCAAACCGTAAAAGAAGAGCGTGCTGCGACCCGGACGGATCGCAGCACGCTCATTTAATGAGGAATCAGGAACCGGGAATTCGGAATCAGGATCCCAAACAAACCATGGACAATGCCGCGCGGAATGGCGCCAAATCATTCGCATGTTTGCGGCGTGCTTCGCCTCCCCCGTGCAAGGGGAGGTGCCGCCGGACGGCGGCGGAGGGGTTGTTTCACGCATCTCCGCGCGGTCGGAACACCGGAGGCAGCGTTCCCTGCATTGCTTTGCCGTTGGCTTGCATGGGGTATGTGATGGTCATTCCCTCTGCACTCTGCGATGCAGATCCTGATATTGCAGGCCGCATTGCGTGCAGTACCAGATCAGCCGGCCGGCGCGGTAACGCGGCAGGGTGCACTGGAGATTCCACTCGGGATACTGCTTGAACATCATGGCAATGCTGTCGTTGACGAAGGATACAAATGAGATGCAGTGCTCTTTCGTCATCGGATGGTCGGAGGTGACGAACCATTCGCCGCCCAGATCTTCCACCTGCAGCTGCGCGTCGGGCGCGGCTTTCTGCGGCGTGAGCGCCTGCAGCTTTGCCCCGCAGCAGGTCACGTCCGCTTCGGAAGTGGCCGTGATGCAGTTCCCGCAGGTCTTGCAGACGTAAAATTTCAGTTTTTTCATATTGCCTTTCTCGCTTTCGTTCTGTCTGAGCTCTCCGGAGAGCAGCACGTCGGTCTCCGTGCCGAACAGCGCAGCCAGCGCGGCAAGCAGGGAAATGTCCGGGCAGCCGTTGCCGCGTTCCCACTTGGAAACCGCCTTGTCGCTCACGTGCAGCTGCGCGGCCAGCTGCTTTTGCGTCAGGTGCATCTGCGTGCGGAACTGCCGGATCAGCGCGCCGGTTTTGACCGGATCCATACAAATCGCCTCCAAAGAGCCCGGCGCAATCCGCGCCGGTTTTTTCGCTTTCATTATAGCCCAAAGCGCCGCCGCCGTCAATCCACGCTGCGTAGAATCCGGCGGCTGCGTGCAAAGAAACAGCGGCCGTTCGGCCGCTTTCCTTGTCTGTATCATGCTTTTCTGAAGAGCGAAACGACCCAGGTCAGGTCCGCGCCGGCAGGGAAGGACGCCTGCCTTTGCAGCGCGAGGCCCTTCTCGGCGCACAGCCCGATCAGATGCTCCGCGCAGGCGTACATCCGGCATTTGTGCAGAAGCGCCGTGGTTTCTTCCTCATTGAATCCGAAGTCCGCGAGGATTCGCTGCTGCCGCATGAAGGCGGTTTTTCTCGAAAAGACCGCGAAGGATCCGCCGGGCTTGAGCACGCGCGCCGCTTCCTCCAGCGTGCGCCGGATCTCGCGCGATTCGTCCAGACCGTTCAGCGTGCACACGCAGTCAAAGACAGCGTCCGGAAACGGGAGATACCAGAAATTTGCGCAGACGGGAACGACCGTCTTTCTGTGATAGTTACCGATGCCCGCGGCGTTGCCAAGGCAATTGAAGTCGATGTCGACCGTATAAAGCCGCGCGTCGTCGGGCATGGCGTTTGCGGTCAGGGAGGTGCCGGTGCCTGCGCCCGTGGAGAGCTCCAGAAGCGTGCGCGGGCGCAGCGCTGCAATCTGCGATTCGTAAGCGGCATAGCTTTCCCTGAAATCGCTGGCGCGTGCAGTCTGCATGCGGCGTTTGCCATTGCGCGCGGTGCTGTATTTTAAGAATGCACGCTTTGCGGCAAACGAAACGGCGTTGCTTGCCGGTTTTTTCGGCAACCAGATTCCGGTGTCGGCAGCGGCGTAACGCTCGATTGCTTCGAGGATTTCCTCCTTGCCGCCGATCACGCGACGGATCGTCTGCCGGTACAGCGCGTTGGGATCCTTCTGCCAGCGCGCTTTATCCGCATAGATTTTCTCGATCTCGTCCGGATGCTCCCACAGGATCAGCTCCACCAGCTCGCGGTGCCAGACGGAAGCGTCGGTCTCCGGCAGGAGCACCGGCGTGTGCAGAACGACGGGAAACCGCTGCTGCCCGTCCGCGGTTTCCAGACCGCCGCGCCGCAGAATCAGCGGCTGTTTTGTCTGCGGGGCGACAAAAAGATCAAAGCGGTTGTTTTTCATCTTAAATCTCCCTGAAAATAACAACCATGCTCACGCATGGCCGCAATCAACATACAAAAGATCAGGATGTTCCGGTCAATGATAGATCGCTGCGCGATATGATATACGGCTTACGCCGCATGATGGATTGTTCCTGCGTCGCAATGTGATATAATATCCGTTCCGTTCATACGCGAAGCGTATATCATCGCACGCAGTGCGATATCATACCGAAGGTATATCACCCGTTCCTGCAAGGAACGGATATCATTGCAAGAAGCGGCCTCTCGGCTGCTTTTGCATTGTAACAGGATGTTCATAAGGAGGTTCATAATACCGAGTTGTCCGGCAATAAAAAAACAAAAAATCGGGACATTTCTGTCAATGATATATCGCTGCGCGATATGATATACGGCTTACGCCGCATGATGTATTGCTCCTGCGTCGCAATGTGATATAATATCCGTTCCTTCATTCGCGAAGCGTATATCATCGCACGCAGTGCGATATCATACCGAAGGTATATCACCCGTTCCGGTACGGAACGGATATCATTGCAAGAAATGGCGGGGGTCGATTCGCGCGCCTGCGGGCGCTTGGTCGCTCGCGGTCGCAACAGTTCACCGAACTGTTGCTCTGTACCGCTCGTCCTTCGACCCCCTTCACGATGAGATCAAATCAAATACAGCCATGCTTACGCACGGCTGCATTTGATTTGGTGCCGGTGGCGGGGGTCGAACCCGCACCCTGTCGCCAGGACCGGATTTTGAGTCCGGCACGTCTGCCAATTCCATCACACCGGCAAAGATGCAAGTGCTATTATACAAGAAACGGATCAAAAAATCAAGGGGAAATGCAAAAGAATCGCCGGGAAAAGCGAAAACTGATCCCGGCGGTTTCTTTTCATAATCCGAAACGCGGTTTACAGCATTTTCACCAGCGCTTCCGTCGGCAGGCGCTTCGCGTGGCGCTCCGAGGGCGCGGCGTCCGCGGCGGGATAACCGAGCGGCATCAGCAGCGCGGGGATTTCATTCTCCGGCAGGGCAAAGGCTTCCTTGACCGCTGTGTTCGGAAAATAGCACACCCAGCAGGAGCCGACGCCGTTTTCATAGGCGGTGAGCATCATGTGGGTGGCGACGATCGCGGCGTCCAGCTCGCCGGAGGTGACGCCGGCCTCCAGCGGATTGCGCCACTGCGCGTCGGCGTCATAGGCGATCAGCAGCACGACCGGCGCGTTGAAGGCGCAGCGGGTCAGCCCGCGGATTTTCTCGAGCGCTTCGGGGCTTTTGAGCACATAGATGCGCTGCGGCTGCGCGTTGACGGCCGTCGGCGCGAGCCGGCCGGCCTCCAGAATGGCGTTCAGCACGTCGTCGGGGATCGGGGTGTCCTGATAACTGCGCACCGAATAACGGCCGCGGATGGCTTCCTGCAGTTCCATAGTCAACCTCCAGAGTTCACTTTTTTCTATGTTTTTCTGATAGAATCAGTAGCGGTTGCGCACGCGTTCGTTGAAGGCAAGCAGATCGCGGATTTCCAGGCGCGTGCCGTCGTCGAGCACGGCGACGCCGTTCATATAGCCGAAGACCTGATGCCCGTCCTGCGCGAGGATGAGCGCGTTGACGTCGGTCCGGTTGTCAAAGATCGGACGGAACTCCATGTCAAAGCGCCCGTCCGCGCTCACGATGTGCCAGGGCTGCATGAGATCGGCGGGGGTGTCGAAGCGCAGCCGCCCGAGCTTGTGCGCCTTGCCGTCGTAAAAAATCATGTTTTCGCTCGCGGCGGTCGTGTCGCCGAAGCCGCAGCCGATGTTGTAGCCGAAGCGTTTGCCGTTGACCAGACCGTTGCCGCTGCCCCAGTACCAGGTGTTGTCGTAGGTCCACACGCCGCGGCCCCAGTCCATCGTGCCGAAGCTGTGGCCGCCGCCGAATTCATAGACGCGCCCGTCGGCGCACACGCTTCCGGTGACTTCCATGCAGTTGATTTTCTGATTGTAGTAAAACGCGCGTTTATCCTCCGCCCACGGGGTGACGATGACCATGGTGTCGTCCGTCGGGTGATCCGTAAATAAAAGATCGAATTCCAGCGCGCCGTGCTGCCGGCACTCGTCGAATTTGCCGATCAGCCGCCGCCCGCCGGGCACATGGACATAGGAGAGCCGGCAGGTTTTCGTGCGCTGATAGAGATCGCCCTTGCGGCTGTCGGTCGGCATGCCGAAGCGCCCCATCGGAAACGCCAGCGGTTTGATATAATCGAGCTTTTCTTTGGCGTTCAGGTCCAGAAGCGTGCCGGTCAGAAGCCCCATGTAGCGGTTGTCCGCGATCACAGTGGCGAAGGAGTAGCCGCGGTCGTCAATGGCGATGTAATAGTCCCATTCCTTGATGCGCAGGCGGTTGGCCCGAACGTCAAACGGGGAATATTCATAGGGCAGAGCCGTTGCCCAGCCGGGTTCGCGCAGACGGCCTTCGGCATCCAGCAGGCGGCCGCCGGGGGTGCATTGATGTTCCATTTTTTTCTCTTCTTTCTCTTTGAAGTTCCATTTTTATCTGCTGCGCCGCCGAACGCATAATCGGCGGCGGGACATGCGACACTAAACCGGAGGGATGCAAATGAGAAAACTGGCGGAGTATACGGTCTGCGCGCTGCTCGGCGCGGCGGGGTACGGCGCGCTGGAGCTGGCTGTGCGCGGACGGACGCACTGGACGATGACGCTGCTGGCCGGCGCCGTGATGCCGGTGCTTTCCCTGATCATGCAGCGCCCGCCGCGCAGTCCGTTTCTGCTTTGCGGGCTGGGCGCGGCCGTGATCACCGCGTTTGAATTCGCGGCGGGGATGATCGTCAACGTCGCGCTCGGCTGGCAGATCTGGAGCTATGCGGGTCTGCCGCTGAATTACAAAGGGCAGATTTGCGCGCAGTACGCGGCGGCATGGTTTGTGCTGAGCCTGCCTGCGTTCGCGCTCTGCCGCGCGGTGCGGCGCAGCTTCAGAGCAGGGCAAGCATCTCGCTGACGCCCGCCTGCGCACCGTCCCGCAGCAGATCGCCGAAGGAGAAGAGGGCAAAGCCGCTGTAGGCGTCGTTTGCGCGCGCGGCTTCCAGCTGCCGCGCAAGCAGACCGGGGTCGTCGATCCATTCCGTTTTGCCCTCGCCGGCGTAAGGATCCGCCTTGCCGAGCTTATAGGCGCCCAGGCCGCAGAGCAGGCGCACGCCGTCGGCACGCGGGAGCGCCGCCCACTGATCCAGCAGCGCGTCAAAGGGGAGGGTGTCGTGCGCAAAGCCGAAATAGAGCTGCGGCAGGATCCAGTCCGCATAGCCGGGCGTCGAGAGCCAGGTCTCCACGTCCGCGCAGATGCTTCCCCGGTTGTTTTCGAGGCTGCCGGCCGGACTGATGCTGACCGTCAGCGCGGGATCCTGCGCCTTGACCGTGTCATAGAGCGCCGCGACGAAGGTGTTCACCGCCTGCATGCGCCAATCCCGCAGCGGCAGATCGCCGCCGGCGGCGGTGTAGGCCGCGTATTGCGCGCGGTCGATCGCGGGATCGTCCGACGGATAGAAATAATCGTCGATGTGAATGCCGGCCACGTCGTAGTTCGTCAGGATCTCCTTGACGCCCGCGAGGATCAGCGCGTGATTCTCCGGCGCGGCGGGGTTATAGTAGATGCCGTTGTCCAATACGGCGATGCGCCCGTCCGGGTCGCCGGCCGCGAGAATGTCCTTTGCAGGTTCGCCGTCGCAGAGCGCCGACGGATCCGGATCGTTCGAGATGCGGAAGGGATTGATCCACCCGTGCACGGCGATGCCGTAGGTCTTTGCGCTTTCGAGCATCAGCGCGAAGGGATCGAACGCGAGCGCGCCGCCGCGTTCCCCGGCGATGTAAGCGGAGGCCGGAAAGAGCTTCGAGGGGTAAAACGCGTCGGAAAACGCGCGCAGATGCACAAAGGCCGTGTTGAAGCCCGACGTGCGCAGCAGGGAGAACGTCGCGTCGGTCAGCGCGCGGTAAGCCGTTTCGGTCTTGCCCGCGGCGCTTTCCCAGTCAAAGCAGGAGATCCAGACCGCGCGGATTTCTTCCGGCGCTTCGTCCGGTTCCCGCGGCGATGCTTGACAAGCGCTCAGCAGCAGCGGTATAATGAAAAAAAGCGCGAACAGACGGTGTTTCATGAAAGGATGGGATCGGCATGGCAGGATGGATGAAATGGGCGGCGCTGTGGCTGCTTGTGATCGGCATTGTCAGCGTGATCGTGTGCGTGCACGACAAACGCGCGGCAAAGCGCGGCGCGTGGCGCGTGCCGGAATCAACGCTCCTGCTGCTCGGGCTCCTCGGCGGGGCCCTGCCGATGCTGGCGACCATGCTGCTGATCCGGCATAAAACACGCCATCTCAAATTTATGCTCGGCCTGCCGCTGGAAATCCTGCTGCAGGCGGGAATACTTATTCTTCTTGCGCACTGGACGGCTTGAGCGCTTTGTCGCACTGATGCGCCCAATAGATCGAGGTGTAAAGCAGATGCTTCGCGCTCGGCGCAAAGGCGATGCACAGCTTGCTGCGCCCGCCGGGCGTGTTGAATTTCAGAAACGCCTTCTCGGGCGTGAGGCGGTCGACCCATTCGGCATAATCGCGCATGAAGGTGATGCTGTGCGTGATCGGCACATGGCTGCCGCGGTATTTCGTATAGCCCAGCGCCTCGACTTCCTTATAGTAGCGCCGGCCGGTTTCGGCATATTCGTGCAGGCTGCAGTCGGGATTCGTGAACATCCAGATGTCCATGTCGCTCGCGTCGCCCGCATAGATGAATTTCAGCGCCGGATCGAGCAGCGTGATCGAGCCGGGCGTGTGGCCGGGGAAGGCCTTGACGATCAGTTTTTTGTCGCCGAGATCGATCTCGTCCCCGTCGTTGAGCGGGATGTATTCCGTATTGCCTTTTTTGGTCATGATGAGCTTATCGATCAGCGGCTGCAGCTTCTTCGTTTTCGGATAGCGCTCAAACGTCGCCGTGACGATATCCTCGACGAGCCTGAAATAAACGTCCGCGGTCGTGAAGGTCGGCAGATCGGCCGCGCCGATATAAACCTTGTCAAAATGATGGTTGCCGTTCGCATGGTCGGGATGGAAATGCGAATTGATGACCATCAGTTCTTTTTTTGTCAGTTTCGCGACGTAATCCTTGATGTTGAACAGGTCCAGGCCGGTGTCGAACAGCACCGCCTTGTCGCGGCCCTCGATCAGAAATTCGTTGACGATGCCGTCCGTAATGCGGGTGACGCCTTCGCGCAGCTTGGATTTTCCGTAACGCATAAACATGGTTCTGCCTCCTTGTGTGTGATCGATTGTTTCAGTCCGTTTGTTTAAGATCGAGCGCGAACCGCGGCCATTCTTCGCCCGCAACGCCGGTCGGCAGGAAGCCGCAGGCGGCGAGCACCTTCTGCGAGGCGCGGTTTGCCGGGTCGGTTTCGGCCTCGACGCGCGAAACGCCCGGCTGCGCAAACGCCCAGGCGCACACGGCGCGCACGGCCTCGGTCATGTAGCCGTTGCCGCAGCAGCCCGGCCGCAGGCCGTAGCCGAGTTCGACCGCGCCGTCTGACGGCGGACCCTTGAAGCACAGATCGCCGACCACAGCGTCCGGCTGCGCTTTCAGCGCGATCAGCCAGGCGGCGTACCAGTCGCGGCTTGCAGGCTCGCGCAGGCAGCCGTCGAGCATTTCGGTGTAGGCCTGTTTCAGTTCGGCGTCCGGCTCCGCCGCGATCATGCGGCGCATGGCGTCGTCACTGACCGGATACAGGACCAGACGTTCGCTTTCGATTTTCATGGATCCTCCCGGATGTTACCCCGCGAAAGGGGAGATAAGCAGAAGGACCGGACCGGGTGTCGCCCGTGCCCGGCCTTTTGAATTGTTATTGCTGCCCGAGCGTGCTCAGATCATAGGGCGTCTGCTGGTAAACGAAATAGTTCAGCCAGTTCGTGAAGATCAGATTGCCGGCGCTGCGCCACTGCATCTTCGGCACGAGATTCGGATCGTTCTCCGGGAAATAATTATAGGGGAGCGCAATCTCCAGCCCCCGCTGCACGTCGCGGAAATATTCCTGCGCCAGCGTTTCGCGGTCATATTCCGAATGCCCCATCACGAAGAAGTTGCGGCAGTCCATGTCGGACACCACATGGATGCCCGCCTGCTCGGAATAGGAAATGATCTGCAGATCCTTGACCAGCGCGATGTCGCTGCGGCGGTTCTCGGTGTAGCGCGAATGCGGCACATAGAATTCATCGTCCAGTCCGCGCATGAGCGGATGGAAGGGGTCGAGGCTGCGGTGCGGATAGACGCCGAAGAGCTTCTTTTCCAGCGGATATTTCGGGATGCCGTAGTGATAATACAGCCCCGCCTGCGCGCCCCAGCAGATGTGATAGGTGGAGTAAACGTGCGTCTTGCTCCAGGTGAAGATTTCGCACAGCTCCTGCCAGTAATCCACCTGCTCAAAGTCCAGATGCTCCACCGGCGCGCCGGTGACGATCATGCCGTCATAGCGGCTGTCGACGATTTCGTCGAGCGTCTTATAGAATTTGAGCATGTGCGATTCCGCGGTGTTCTTGGATTTATGCGAGCGCACCTGCAGCAGATCGATCTCCACCTGCAGCGGCGTGTTGCTCAAAAGGCGCAGCAGCTGCGTTTCGGTCACGATCTTCGTGGGCATCAGGTTCAGGATGACAATGCGCAGCGGACGGATGTCCTGCGACATTGCGCGGTCCTCCGTCATGACGAAAATATTTTCCAGCTCCAGCGTGCGGTGCGCGGGCAGTTCGTTTGAGATTTTAATGGGCATGGCAATTCACAACCTCGGGGTTTGATTGGATTCAGATGCGGGTCTTGACCTTCCGCAGCGCGTAGACGGCGGGGATCGCGATCACGACCGCGGCGATGACCTCAAACACGGCGTTTGAAACGAAAACGGCGACGATGAATTTCACAAGGCCGGGGAAGCTCACGGCCTGAATGCCGAGCAGATCCCCCTTCGAGCCGCCGTAGATCAGATACAGCGCGGTGAGCACGAGCGCGGTGTTGCACACTGTGGCCGCGATGGCGGCGACGGCGGCGGCAAGCAGCCCTTTTTTGTCCGCTTTGAGGATCAGCGCGAACAGCAGACCGGCCACGATGCCGACAAGCACGCGCGGCACGAGGGAGACCAGCGGATTCATAAACAGCGGATCCGTCGGCGCGGTCGGCATGGCAAAGGCCTTGATCATGCAGGTCACGCCCCACACGCCGCCGAGCGCCGCGCCCAGCTGCCAGCCGAGCACGCACGCGCCGACAATGACCGGGATGTGCACCAGCGTGATGCTCAGCGCGCCGATGGTGATATAGCCGACGTGCGTGAAGGTCATCACGACGATCAGGGCGCTGAGCACGCCCATCTGCGCAAGCACGAGGTTGCGCTGCATGGCGGTCTTCGGCTTCTTTTCGTTTGACATTGTATTTACCTCCTTGCTGCTGCTCCCGCCGGTGCGGGATGCAACGCAATAATTGGCAACAGTTTTACTTTTTGCGGTTCTTTTCGTAGAGGACCTTCAGCCCGTGCAGCACCAGATCGGCGTTGTAGATGATCTCGCGCTTGCAGCTTTTGACCAGATCCCCCGCAAGTCCGCCGGTGGCGACGGTCGTTCTGACCGGCTGCCCGAGTTCCGCTTCCAGCACGGCGCACAGCCCGTCGATCATGGCTGCGGCGCCCAGCACGGTGCCGGCCTGCATGGAATCGACGGTGTTCGTGCCGATCGCGTGCGACGGCGTTTTCAGGCTGATGTTCGGCAGCTGCGAGGTGCGCGCGGAAAGCGCGTCGAGCGAAATGCCCACGCCCGGGGCGATCGTGCAGCCGCGAAACGCGCCGTCGGTGTCCACTACGCTGATTTTGCTCGCCGTGCCAAGGTCGATGACCAGGCAGGGGAGCGGATAGAGCGCGGCCGCGCCGACGCAGCCCGCGAGCAGGTCCGCGCCGAGCTGCGCGGGATTGTCGATCAGGATGTTCATGCCGGTCTTGATGCCGGGGCCGAGCACCATCGCGCGGCAGCCGGCCAGCAGCTCCACGGCGTCGCAGATGCGTTCCGTGATCTCCGGCACGACGGAGCTGACGGCAGCGCCGGTCAGCGTCCCTGCGTCCACGCCGTAAAGGGCGAGGATCTGCTTGAATTTGACCGCGTATTCCGCCTTTGTGTGCGCGCGGTCCGTGGCGATGCGCGTGACAAACAGCAGCCGGTCGCCGTCATAGACGCCCATGGTGATGTTGGTGTTGCCGATATCGATGGTGAGCAGCATGCAGATCCCTCCGTGCACGGACATTATTAAGTATATATTATACTATGCGCGCAAATATTTTGCAAGACTTATTTTTATATAACAGGGGACGCGGGTTTTAAATGACAGAGGTCGCGAAATGCAAGAATGTGCGCCCTGCGGTGCCGGCGGTTTATGCGTTATGCTTCGCGGCGTTCCCTGCAGTCATTCCTCCCTCCAACTTCTTTCCTTCTTGCAAAAATCAGCCGCCCTTTGCAGGACGGCTGATGGGAAAGGGTTGCTTATTTCTAATCAAGGGTTGCTTATTTTTGACAAGGGTTGCTTATTTCTGATCAATGATCGGCAGGCTGCCGAACAGGCCTTTGAAGAAGGCGATCAGTTTGTTGAAGAAGCTGTCGTTGACGTGGATGGTTTCGCGCTCTGTCCAGCCGATGAAATTGCCGTTTCCGCTTTTGATCTTTGCCTGCACGGAGAAATCCTCCTTGACCTGGTTGAGCGTGATGCTGGTTTTGTTGTTTGAAGCGTCCGCCTTGCCCTGATCGATGTCGTTGATGAACCAGTGGATCTCATCGCCGCCGCTCAGGGACGTCGCTTCAGCGTGGAAGGTAATCGTCGTGCGGTAGTCGACATTGCGGTTCGCCTGATAGCCCTCCAGCAGGAGCAGTGGCACCCATCTGGCATAGAGCGTGTGATTCGTTGTCCTTGTCACCTTGGTGGACGGCGTGATGTGGTTGCCGTCCTCGTCATACCAGCCGGCGAAGACGCTGTTTTCCTTATCGGGCGTCGGCAGGGAATAGTTCGCGCCGATCGTAAGTGTCTTTGTATACTGCGAGTGGGAGTGGAATTCGCCGCCCTGCGGGTCGAAGGTCACCGTGACGGTGGTGACGGGGTTCGTTTTATAGACGGCGTAGAGCGTGTGGTTGCCCGTGGCGCTCACGAGCGTGTTGGAATACACATTCGGCGCCGTGGCCGAGCTTGTTTTCGCCCAGCCGAGGAATGTGCTGCCGGTCTTCGTCGCGGTCGGCAGGTCGCCGTAAGCGTTGCCGTTATAAACGGTCTTGCTCGTCGGCGTCACCGTGCCGCCGTTCGCGTTGAAGGTCACGGTCAGCGCCGTCGGCGCGGCAGCGGCCGTGTCGGTTTTGATCGTGCTCAGGCACATGGCGGGGCAGATGCCGCCGTAGGTGAGGTTCGCTTTGTTTCTCGCAAAGAAAAGGCTGCCGTCGGGACCGACCAGATCATAGCTGTCGGTCGTATAGATGGTGGTGCCGTCATTTGCCTTGGCGTTGACCGAGCGCAGCCACCATGCGCTGGGCTGGTCGTCATAGTAAAGCCCCTGGGAGGCCGCGTAATCCGTGCCCTTGCGTGTGCGGCTCGTGTCGGAATTGTTGTTGCCGCCGAATCCGTAGGCGGTGTTCTTGACGTCCGAGCTCGAGAGCAGGAAGACCTTGGCCGAAACGGCGGCCTGCGAATAGAGGGAGGCCGCGGAGCCGGTGAGCGCGGTCGATTTGACGTTGGACTTCTGCGCGCTCGTGAACGCCGTGTTCATGAAATCCTCCTGCAGCCAGGTGTGGATCGAGGAGAAGGCGTAGTCGTTGCCGTAATGCGCTTTGTCGGTGGCGGTGTAGGAGTAATTCTTAGAAACGTAATAGAGCACGTTCTGCATCGGCTGCGCGTCGAGCAGCATCTGGCTGAACACCAGACCGGTGGAGGGATCGAGCACCTTCCATTTGATCGGCTCGAATTTGAAATAATAGACGATGTTGGCTTTGTAGCCGTGCTTGTTCACATAAGAGGTGCCGTAGGTCGACGACGCATCGGCATATCTGTTCGTGTTCTCGGGCCGGAACGCGGTGAATCTGATCGCGCGGTATTTGTCCGTGCCGTAAAAGAAATCACAGTATTGCCAGTAGGATTTCGCGGTCATCGTGCCGTCGTTCTTGCCGTCGCTGTCCTTCGAGCCGGCGGAATAATAGCCGAGGGATTTCCAGTCTTTCTGCACGTTCTCCAGCTTGGGCACTGTGACGGTGTCGGCGATACGCGTTTGCGGATAGGTGCCGTACTCAATGACGTCGCCCACCTTGTAGGCGGCGGTCGCCGTGATGCCGAACAGGGACAGCATGCCCGCAAGCAGCACAAGGCTCAGCAGCAGGGAAAGAATGCGCTTTGACAGTTTCATAATCGATCTCCTTTTCGTGATATGATTGATCCGGCTTCCCCGAAGCGGGAAAGACAGAATTTTTACTGATCAATGACCGGCAGGGCGCCGAACAGGCCCTTGAAGAAGGCGATCAGGCGGGCGAAGATGCCGTTGCTGATTTTGACCTGCTCGACCGGGGTGACTGCGTAGATCATGCCGTCGCTGCTTTTGACGATTGCCTGCACGCTGTAACCCTGCGTGGCTTTCTGGACCTTGAAGGTCTCGCCCTTGCCCTCGAGCGCTGTGCCGTCGATGAAACCTGCCTTCCAGCAGATTTCGCCGTCGGCGGGCAGGTCGATCACCTCCGCGCGGAAGATGATCGTGGTTTTGTAGCTCTCACTGCGCTCGGCAACATAGTTGCGGATCGTGATTGTCGGCGCAACGAAGGTCTTCGGCTCCTCCATGTAATAATAGAGCATATAGACCGTGCCGGTTTTCTGCACCTTCAGCTTGTTGCCGTAGATATCCTCGGCGTTGCCGTTGACCGTGGCGTTGATCGAATCCGGATAGTCATAGCCGGACTGCGTGGCCAGCGTCAGCGCGCAGCGGTAGGCATAGCCCTCTTTATAGCAGTCGGTCACGGCCGACCAGTGACCGCCGCCGCCGTTGACCTGAATGGAAGCGTTGCTGATCGTGAAGCCCTTGCTGATCTTGATGCCGTCCGTCTTGATTGTCCAGCCGATGTAGGGCGTGGGCACGCCGGTGACGGAAACGGCGTCGATCGTTTCATGCTCCGCGGTCCAGAGCGCGTTGAGCTTGATGTCATAGACGTAGTTGCAGATCGTGGTCGTGCTGACAAAGGAATGATTCGGCGCGACCCAGCCGAGGAAGACGTAGCCGCTGCGGGTCGGCGTGGGCAGCTCGCCGTAGGCCTTGCCGACCGTGACGGTTTTGCTCGCGGGCGAGACCGTGCCGCCGTTCGCGTTGAAGGTGACGGTGATGGTCGTGGGCTTGGCGGTCCAGTGCGCGTAGAGCGTGTGGCTCGCCGACGCGGTCACCTGCGTGGTTGCCGTGACAAGCGTGCCGCCGGCGGCCGCGGTGAACCAGCCGTCAAAGCTGTAGCCGCTGCGCGACGGGGTGGGCAGCGTGCCGTAGCTGCTGCCGTTCGTCACCGTCTTGGAGGTCGGCGACACCGTGCCGCCGTTCGGGTTGAAGGTGACGGTCATCGTCGCGGGCGCGCTGCTGCCGGTCACTGCCGAGCAGCACAGCGCGGGCCGGACGCCGTAATCCGATTTATATGAGACCGCGCCGCCGATGTAGGCGCTCGCGCCGTCGGGATAGACGAAGCAAACGTGGCTCTGCTTTTCGCCGGGCGTGCGCAGCAGCCAGGCGGAACAGCCGACGCTCGCCGACGCGTCGGAAACGCAAAGATTGCAGCATTTGGCGTAATCCGTGCCCTTGCATCTGCGCAGCGGATCCGCATCGGCAGGGATGCTCTTGAAGCCGTAGGCGGTGTTGATCACGTCAAGATACGTCGGCAGGAAGACCTGATCGTTGGTGTCCGCGCCATCCAGATCCGTGTGCTTGTTGTTGCCCCGCAGCGTATAAACACCCTTGTTTTCCAGCTTTGTGACCTTGATCTTGCTCTGCTCGGCCGCGGTAAACGCGTCATTGAGGAACGTCTGATTGAGCCAGGCGCGCAGGGAGCTGTTTTCATAGTCGCAGCTGTAGATTTTATACGCGCTGTCGCCGAAGACCACTGAGCGGTCCTGCGAATACGCCAGGTTGTGAAAGGCCTGCGCGTCAATGATCGAATCGCAGAGGATCAGGCCGGCCGACGGGTCGAGCACCGTCCATTTCAGCGGCTCATATTTGAACCAGTAAGTCGTGCCGATCAAATAGCCGTTTTTCTTCTGATTGGTCGTCGTGCTGCCGGACGTTGTAGCGTCGAGCAAGGTCGTCGACGGGCGGTAAAGGGAGAATTTCACGCCGCGGTATTTTGCGCCGTTGTAGGTGATGTCACAGAATTTGGTGAAATCCGACGGCCCCATGGAATTGAAATCGCCGCCGCCGATGTAATATTTTGCGGAATACCAGTCCGTGCTTTTGACCGCGGCGTTCAGCGCAGAAATCGTGCTGCTGTTCGTCACGTGCGTCTGCGGATAGCTGCCGAAGGTGAACGAGTCGCCGACATTGTAACCCGCGGCGGCCGGCACGGCGAAGAGCGCGGCGACGGAACACGCCAGCACGAGCGAGAGCATCAGACACAGGATTTTCTTCAACATCTGGTGTCACCCCTTCAAAGCAATGGAATATAATGTATAATAATCCAAAATAAATTATAATGGATAATATAGAATCTGTCAATTGCAGAAACGAAAAAAAGAAAAAGTTTCCGCTGTTTTTTCTTGCATTCTGCGCGAAACGCGGTATAATCGGTATGGAAGAACGAACGGGAAGGGAGGCGCGCAAAATGCGGTGCATGATCTGTCCGCGCGCCTGCGGCGCGGACCGCGCGGCCGGCAAAGGCGTCTGCGGCGTCGGCGCGGGCTACCGCGTGGCGCGGGCGGCGCTGCATTTCTGGGAGGAGCCCTGCATCAGCGGGGAACGCGGCTCGGGCACGGTCTTTTTCTCCGGCTGCAATCTCGGCTGCGTGTTCTGCCAGAATTACGAGGTCAGCCATGCCGCGCTCGGCGCGCCGGTCGATGAGGATACGCTGCTGCGGCTGTTTGACCGGCTGATCGCGCAGGGGGCGCACAATCTCAATCTCGTCACGCCCGCCCATTACGCGCCGATGCTCGCAAAATCGCTCGCGCGCTTTCAGTCGCCGGTGCCGGTCGTGTGGAACACCTCGGCCTACGAGCGCGTCGAAACGCTCCGGCTGCTCGAGGGGCTGGTGGATATTTATCTGCCCGATCTCAAGTATTATGACGCAGCGCCCGCGCTGAAATATTCCGGCGCCGCGGATTATTTTCCGGTTGCCAGCGCCGCCGTGCTCGAGATGCAGCGGCAGGTCGGCGCGCTGACGCTCGATGAAAACGGCATGGCGCGGCGCGGCGTGCTGATCCGGCATCTGGTGCTGCCGGGCAATGTGTCGCAGGCGGAGAAGGTCTTTGCCTGGGTGCGCGAAACGCTCGGCGCGGAAACGGCGATCAGCCTGATGCGGCAGTATACGCCCTACGGCAGGGCGAAGACGATGCCGCCGCTCGACCGCCGGCTGACCGACCGGGAATACGCGATCGCAAAGCGCCGCGTGCGCGGGCTCGGCTTCGAAAACTGTTATTTCCAGCGCAAGGACGCCGCGAGTGAAAATTTTATTCCTGTTTTTTCTTCGGAAACTGTTGACCTTTGAGCTTTTT
>JAFZNN010000279.1 GCA_017550895.1 Clostridia bacterium | reverse complement strand
TTTGCCCAAGGGCGTCCATTTTGTAAAAAAGCCGCAGTCGTCTTTCGCGTTCATCGTGCTGAAAGATTTGGAGGGCGTTAAAATCGACGGCAACGGCGCCGAGATCCTCTATGACATGGGCAGCAGCCTTTTTACCGTGCGCCGCTGCGAATGCCTCGAGGTGCGCGATCTGACCTTCGAGTGGGACTGGGACAAGATGCCGCTGAGCGCGACCGCCCGCGCGGTGGACGTGGAGGGCGAGAAAAACACGCTCGACTTCATCTTTGACAATCCGGACTACGCCCGGGAGGAAATGTTCTACGCCGTGAGCCAGAGCGATCCCGACGCCGGCACCTACGGCGCAAAGGGCACCTACATCGAAAGCTACGAGGGGCAGAATCCCGACGTCATCCTGAGCTGTACCAAAATTGCCGACAACACGATCCGCATCGTGCACAACGGCGCGTGGGCGCATTTCGGCGGCAATTCCTACATCCTGCGCAGCGTCGCCTACGGCGGCTCGCTGATCGATATCTATGAGCAAAGCCGCGATCTCACGCTCGACAGCCTGAAACTCTACGGCGGCACGGGCATGGGCATCATCGTGGGCGAAAAATCCTCCCACTTCGTGCTGCGCAACATCTTCATCGGGCCGGATCCGGCAAAGCCCGACCACGGCACCTCGCTCGACGCGGACGCGGTGCACATCAACGACTCCGACGGCTGCTTCCTGATCGAAAACTGCGATTTCAGCCGGCAGGGCGACGACGACGTGAACATCAACAGCGGCATCGGCCTGATTCAGAGCGTCAACGGCCGGACCGTCACCTTTGAGGCGGACGGCTCGATGAACGCCGAGACCGGCGACACGATGTGTTTCCGCAGCCCGCGCTTCGAGCTGCTGGACTTCACCGCCGTCATTGAGAGCTTTGACAGCAACGATTCCGGCGTGCGCACCGTCACCTTCGCCGAGGACCTGCCCGACAGCGTCACGGCCGGGGGCTTCCTCTTCAACCGCGACAACACCGGCAGCAACTATGTGATCCGCAACAACTATTTCCACGAGCACCGCGCGCGCGGCCTGCTGCTGCAGACCTCCAACGGCCTGGTGGAAAACAATACGTTCTATAAAACCACGCACAACGCGATCAAGATCGTCATGGATATCAACGGCGTGTGGCACGAGGGCACGGGCGCGGACAACATCGTCGTGCGCAACAACAAATTCATCGAATGCGCCGTGATCGGCACCGAGGTCATCGAGGTCGGCACGAAGGTGCTCGAAAAGAGCAACCACTCCTTTGCCTTCACGAACATCCGCATTGAGGACAATGAATTCCGCGATCTTTGCGGCAATCTGATGGTCGTCAACAACGTCAACGGCTTCACGTTCCGGCGCAACACGATCACGCTCGGCAGCGCCTTCCGCAGCGACGTGGGCAAGGGCCGCGCGTATTTCCTGGCCGACTGCGCGAACGTCGATATGACCGGCAACACCTACACGGACGCGCCGGCGCTCTCGCTCAAACGCATCGCCCGCTGCGACAGCCCCGCCGTCTGGCTGCGGGTGAACGCGAGCGCGCTGTTCGGAAAGGAGGAAGCATAAATGAAAACAATTAAGAATCTGCTGTTTCCGTTCTTCCTGACCATCACGTGCTGCGTGGTGCACTTCTGGCAGCACAGCGTGGCGAGCCTGCCCTATCTGCCTTATAACTGCATCGTGCCCCTCGGCGTGCTCACGCCGGCGCTGCTGATCCTGACCTTTGTGACGACGCTGATTCTGCTCAAACAGAGCGCGGTGTCAAAGCCGGTCGCGAAGTCCTTCCTGAGCACGGGGGCGATGCTCCTGCCGGTCATCGCGACGCTGGTCTTTTTCCTGAGCTTTGTCAGCTACCGCTTTTCGGAGGCGATCCTGCCGGTGCTCGTGCTGCCCAACTGGCCGACCGGCATCGTCACCATGATCATCACCGCGTGCTGCCTCGCGCATCTGACGGGGCTGCTGATTTACCGGCTGGCAAAGAAAAAAGCCGGCGCTGCGCACAACGCGGCGGCCGTCGCGGGCTGGATTCTGCTGAATGTCTGCCTGTTCCTGCTGACGATCTGAAAAAATCCGAAAAAATTTCCTGCGTTTTGTGACTTTTCCGCTTTCTGCGCCGTGTTATGAGTGAAAGGCCTTTCAAACAAACAAGGATCGGGGACCGACGATGAGACTACCGCTGGAGATGCTGATTGAAAAATATCAGAAAAACCTGTTCGCCGCCGCGCTGAATATCTGCGCAAACTACGACGACGCGCAGGACGCAGTGCAGGAGACGTTTCTACAGTACTATCTTTCCGACAAAGAATTCAACGATGAGGAACACCTGAAGGCATGGCTGCTGCGCGTGGCGATCAACAAAGCGAAGGATCTCTCCCGCAGCCTGTTCCGGCGGCGATGCGTGCCGCTGGAGGAGCTGGGCGAGGACATTCCCTTTGAGGATCCCGCCGACGGCCGCCTCTTTGAAGAGGTGATGCGCCTGCCGGAGAAATACAGGATCGTCATTCATCTGTTCTACTATGAAGATCTGCCTGTCAAAGAGATCGCCGCACTGCTGCACACCGGCGAAAGCAGCGTGAAAATGCGATTGTCCCGCGGCCGCGACCTGCTGAAAACGATTTTAACGGAGGAATCAGACAATGACAAATCAGGAACAATACAAGCGTACATTTGACACGGTCGCTTCCTCCCGCATGCAGAAACTGGAGGCAAGCGATATCATGGAACGCAGAAAGAAGAATTTCAGCTTCAAAGGCGCGGCCGTTGCGCTGGCGGCGGTGCTCATTCTCATCAGCCTGTTCGGCGCGGCGTACGCGTCCGATCTCGGCGGCATTCAGAGCAAGGTGCAGGTCTGGTACCGCGGCGAGCTCACGGACGTCACGCTCGAGATCACGCCCGAAGGCAGCTACACCATGGAATTCACGGACGAAAACGGCAATCCTGTCAAGCAGGAGGGCGGCGGCGTCGCGATCGGCCCGTTCGGCAAGGAGCGCCCGCTCACGCAGGATGAGATCCTCGAGCATCTCAATGAGCCGGAGGTCGTCTATGAGGACGACGGCACGGTCTGGGTCTACTACGGCGCGCAGAAAACCGAGATCACGGATCAGTTCGACGAGGACGGCGTCTGCCACGTCAAGCTCGTGGGCGAAGGCAAGCCGATCTATATGACGATCACTTATATGGAGGGCTATACCACCAGCGGCAGAAAATTCCCCAAGCCCGTCAAATGAATCCATCAAAAGAAGAAGCCCCGCTTGTCCGCGGGATGCGCGCAGCATCCGCAGGCAGGCGGGGGCTTTTTTCAATTGCAGTCGCTCGGCGCGGGAACGAGTTTCAACACCCGTTTCACAGAAATACGCTTCGTTCAATCTCCGCGCGCGGCAGATCGCTGATTCTTGCGTGTTATTCCCTGTCCGCGTCGGCTTCGGCCGGATCCTGCGCGAGCTGAAACACGATTTCCGACCCGGTCAGGCGCTCGATATTCAGCAGCATCCGATGCAGCTCCGGGCGCTGCAGCACCGCGATGCTCGTGGCCTCCCACACGCAGACCCAGCCCATGATGGAGACCACCTCCACGCCGACGGTTTCGAGCGTGGAGGAAAGGAACAGCCAGAGCGCGAGAAACGCAACGCCCAGCGCGGCCAGCGCAAACAGCTTGACCCAGAGGCGCCGCAGCGCAAAGCGCAGATCGTCCTTCTGCCGGTCGAATTCACTCTGAATCGCCGCTTTGACGCGCGCTTCATTCACCGGCGTGTCGCTGATGATGCGGATCACGTAATCCTCGTGCAGCCGGCGGTGCTTGTTGAGAAACACCCGCGTGAAATAATCGATCACTTCCTCCGACAGGATCTCCTGATCCGGGTCGAACGGGCAGTAAAGATCGGATTCCTCCGAAATCTTCAGCTTGAAATCTTTTGTCGCCATAGGATTCCCTTCCTTTGTATGTTTAAAATGATGAATCTTCAATCAGTGCACGCCGTTCATGGACGAGCCGTCGTAGGGCACGCAGTCCGTGTGACCGGCGTTCAGCGTCAGACCGTCCGCCTGCATCTCGATGCTGTAGAGCGCGTTGTCCGCAAAGAGCATCTGCGATTTGCTGTAGTACAGCCGCGCCGCGGCGTTGCCCGGCAGCCAGGCGGCCCGGCCCTCGGACATCGGGCAGAACACATAGTCCGCGTCGGCCGCGTCATAGACCAGGGCGACGGCGTTGTAGAGATGGTGCGCCGCCTGCAGCACGTCGCACTGCAGCGCTTCCTTCTCATGAATGGAGAGGATCTTCTGCTGCGCGAGCACGTTGATGTCGCCGAGCACGAGGAAGCGCTTCCCCGCCGCGGAGATCCGGCAGACCAGCGAGCCGTCGTTGGCGTTGGTCACGGGCGTTTCCCCCGTGCGGGCGTTCACCGCGTCCTCCTGCGTATAGAGCACGTCGATCTCGGCGTTCGCCATGCGCAAGCGCATGCCCGTGTGCGGGCAGAGATATTTCACATCCGGATAGAGCGCGCCCAGCCGGTCGCGATACATATCGATCCGTTCGTCATGCTCGACGAGCGAGAGGGAGGGATAATTGAACATCACGCGCTCCAGATTGATTTCATTGTGATAATAGCCGAGGAGCTTATAGAAAAACGTGACGTGGTCGCTGTGGCCGTGCGTGCCGTACCAGAGGGCGATGTTGACCGGCTCCCCTTCCGGCGTGCCGGTCACGGCGCGCATGAGCTTCATGCATTCGTCGATGTTCTGATCGGAGGACTGCCGGATCGAGCCGCCGTCGATGACGATCAGGCGGTTGTCGGCCAGGCGGATGAGATAGAGCATGCCGTTGGTCGAATAGAGCTCCTCATCCTTTTTTTCGCCGAAATCCGCGTAAGGATAATCGAACTGCCAGATCGTCACGCCTTCGCCGTCGTTGCAGGCATAGCCGAAATCCTCAAAGGAGCGCGTGTTGTTGTCCTCAATGACGCGCACCTCGTTTTTGTTCTCGGTGAAATAGGTGTAATAGAGCTTTTCGCCGCTTCGGAACGCATGGCAAATAACGCCGTCCGAAGCGTCGGCATAGACCTCGTCGCAGCCGGACGCCGCGAGCAGGTCGCAATAGGCCGCGTACTGCTCCGCGGTCGTATACTGAATCAGCTCCATCCGGCTTTCGGTGCCGACCGGCCCGTCCGCGTCGCTGAGGATGCCCGAGCCGTCCAGATACACAGCGTCGCAGAGCCTGCCGCCCTCATAGGCCGGCAGATCCAGCGCCCAGCTGCCCGCGCCCGTGCCGGCCATGCCGGCCGTCGCGAGGAAGGTATAAATCAGGGTGAACAGCGCAGAAAGTGCTTTTGTCATCGTGTGTTCCGCCTCCGATCAGCGCATGATTTTAATTATGATTATTTGAGCGAGTGCCCGAAGTCATAGGCTTCGGCCTGCTCCGTTTTCATTTTCTCCGCTTCGCCGGCGTCGGTGATCCCGCCGCAGAACAGCGCGCCGGCAAGGGTCGCCTTTTCAAAGCAGTCGATCCAGCCCTGCAGTCCGCTGACCGCACGCGCGGGGGTATCCGCTTCATCCTCCGCCGCGACGGAAAGGAGATACACCCTGCGGAATCTGTAATCCGTTGTATACAGCGGATTCATGCGGTCGAGCAGGGTTTTCATCTGTCCGCTCATGCCGTAGTAATATATCGGCGTGACAAAGACCAGCGTGTCCGCGTTTTTCACCTTTTCCGCAATTTCAACGGCGTCGTCCTTCTGCACGCATTTCTGCGTTTTCATGCAGGATAAGCAGCCGATGCAGTATTTGATTTCCTTGCCTTTCAGGCTGACAAGCTCCACATCATGCCCGGCGTCCCGCGCGCCGGCGATCATCCGCTCCGCGAGCAGATCGGAATTGCTCTTTGCCCGCAGGCTGGTCGTGATCACAAGAACCCTGCTCATGAGAATCCCCCTTTCCGTTTCATCCGGCTCGAAAGCCGTCCGCAAGAACAGTTTACCCGAACAATCCGCATCTGTCAATACCGCGGCCGCCTGCTTTGCAAATAAAAAAGCATCCGCGCGCGCGAAAACCTCCCGGAAGGGGTACGGTTTTGTTCCGCTTGCGCCCGAATGCCGGGGAATTGCGGCGGCAAGGTTGCATTCCGCGCCGGTTTCTGCTATACTGTCAACGAAAAAAGCCGAATCGACTGAACGATCCGGGAAGGTGGGAACGCATGTTTCGTCTGGAAATGGGCTGCCTGAGCATTCCGGTGCTGCTGCTCTGGTGGCGGTATTTAAAAAAGCTGATGCGAAAAATGAAATAGCAAAAAAGCAAAAGACGTGTTGCAGAATTCAATGCATCACGTCCTTTTTTATTCAATCCATCTGCGCCGGCAGATGCTTTTCGAGCAGCACAAGGTCGACGTCGGGGATGCCGTTGAACACCGTGGGCACAATCGCGATCTCCTCGTAGCCGAGCTTGCGGTACATCGCTCTGGCGACGGCGTTTTTCGCGTTCGTATCCATGCGCAGCTCCGGCAGATGATGCGCCGCCGCCCACCGCTCGTAGAATTCCACAAACGCGCTGCCGTACCCTTTGCCGGCGGCCTTCGGCGAAATCACCAGCGTATGAAGCACGCAGACCGCGTCCGATTCATAGCGCCACGGCGCGCCGAAATAGCCGTCCACCTGCGTCTGATTGATGATCGCGGCGCCGAGAATCTCTTTCTCTTCCAGAATGAACATATCACCCCGGGAAACGGCGTCTTCCGCGGTTTTGCGCGTGGGATAAACGCCGCGGATCCAGCCGATTCTGCACTCGCCGCGCTCCTCCGCAGTGTGGATCTCGTCATAAAGCCGCCCGATCGCGTCGAGATCGCGCGCGTCAGCTTTCCGGATGGTCATGCGTTATCCACCGTAAAGCCTCTGGTCATTGTGTTGACCGAGAAGCCCTCCATATATCTGACCGTGATCTCCGTGCGTTGCGCTTTGACCGCGGGCACTTCGCCCGTGAAGCTGATCTTCACGGACTGCCCGGGCAGGATGAGCAGCGATTTCGCCGTGTCGAAATCAAGATCGAGGCCGGAGGCGCTCACGGAAAGCACCTTGATCGGCGCGAGTTTATTGAGATTCTTGATCTCGATCGCGTGGTCGTCGGATGAAAGATAGCCGACCTGCGACGCGTCAAAGCTGAACCAGACGCCCAGATTGACGTTGTCGGAATAGCCGAACTGCGGGAACGCCGGATCGGAATAAACATCCTTGATTTCATCCGTGAACAGCAGCTTCTCGATGAGCGACATGGTGTAATCCTGCACGCCGTAGCCGCCGTGAAACGCGCTTTCCACAAACCAGGTGTTTTCGGGCAGAAACGCCGTGGAGGCGTCGATATCCATCGCGGGCGACACATGCCGGTGCGCCGGATCGCTGCAGACCGTCCCCTTCGCTTCATAGCCGTCGCTGAAATGCGCGCCGTATTTCGCGCACTGAGCGCCGGTGGCGTATTTCGTGGGCAGGAGCACATCCGTGTTGTCATCCCCGCCCAGGCATTCCTGCACGCCGCTGCCGCTGATGATCGAAACCGGGATCCCTTTGGCCTGGCAGTTTTCGAAAATGCTTCTGAGCTGCGGGATCATTTCATAATGGATGACGTCGTTGGCCTCGATGATCGGCGCGCTTGCGACCGGATCGAGGAATTCCTCCTTCAGCGCGTCATAGTATTCGTTGGAGCAAAGGGCATACATGCTGCCCCAGTAGCGCCACATTTCGACCACTTCCGCAAGGCCGTAGCTCGCGAATTCGCTGATCTCGCTGCAAAGCTTGTCGCTCACCAGATGTTCGAGCGACAGCGGGCTTTTGAGCAGATTCTCAAGGAAGAAGACGATATCGTCAAAGGGTACGTCGGTATCCGCTTCCAGGATGTGCTTGATCGCGTCGGTGCCGGCAAGCGCGGGGAAAATCATCACCGCTTTTTCCGCGTCGCAGTCATCGGGATACTGAAAGAAATAGGCGGCGAGGATCTGCCCGCCGTAGCTGTGCGAGCAGAGCCGGACCTTCTCGGCGCCGGTATAGTCCTTGACCGCGGCGATATACGCGCGCAGCTGCGTTGCCAGCGCAAGGCTGTCGAGCTGGCTGTTGTAGCAGAAGACAAACGTCCGGTCCGCGTCGTAGCCGGCAGCGATCTCCTTGCTGAACGCCGCCATCGGCAGATATTTGCCGCTCTTGTAGTTTTTCAGATAGCGCACGGTGGTCTGCGCGGGATCCTGCGGGAAGGATTCGACGCCGTAATCGCTGCTGCCGTCGGGGTTGCAGGTCAGCTTGTAGAGGATATCCCACGCGTCCTGCCCGAGGCGGGTGCCGAATCTGTCAAAATTCCCGACCGCAAGGCCGGCAAGCCGCGCCGCCAGGACCGGGAAATCCGAAAGAATCTTCCCGACCAGCGTCGAAACGGCAAAGGGCCAGAGCTGTTCCTCGCCCCTTTCGTCGATATGGATGCCCAGCACGGGTTCGATGAATCCCGGCACGATGATGATCGGCGCATCGTCTTTCACAGCGCCGCCGGTCACACAGCAGGAAACCAGCAGCACGGCGCTGAGCAGC
>JAFZNN010000278.1 GCA_017550895.1 Clostridia bacterium | reverse complement strand
GATGCTGGCCGGTGGTGCGCTTGACGCCGACGCAGCCGGCCACGAGCCGGTCGATCTCCGCCGCTGAGAGGGTCAGCCCCTTCTCCTCCATCCATTTCTTCACAAAACCGTAGGCCGTCTTGTCGGCCAGCGTGCCAATCGTGCCGGCCTTGAAGACGTGCTCCTTGCCGAACAGCTCCTCGGTGTAGCGGTGGGCGTAGAACTGATACTCGCCGGAGAAATTCAGGTCGATATCGGGCGATTTGTCGCCGTTGAAGCCGAGGAAGGTTTCAAACGGGATGTCGTGCCCGTCGCGCACCATCGGCTTGCCGCAGACCGGGCAGGCCTTCGGCGGCATATCGAAGCCGGAGCCGTATTCGCCGTTGAGGAAGAATTCGCTGTGCTTGCAATCCGTGCAAAGATAATGCGGCGCCAGCGGATTGACCTCGGAAATGCCCGCCGCAAACGCGACGAAGGAGGAGCCGACGGAACCACGGGAGCCGACGTAATAGCCGTGCGCCATGGAATCCCAGACCAGCTTCTGCGCGATGATATACAGCACGGCAAAGCCGTTTTTGATGATCGAGGTCAGCTCTTTTTCCAGCCGCTTCTCCACGTATTCGGGGATCGGATCGCCGTAATATTCCCGGATGCGCTCATAGCAGATGCGGCGCAGATCCTCATCCGCGCCGGGGATCTTCGGCGGATAGGTGCCGTCCGGGATCGGCTGGATCACCTCGCAGAGATCGGCGATTTTGTTCGGATTCTCCACAACGATCCGGGCGGCGGTCTCCTCGCCGAGATAGGAGAATTCCTCCAGCATCTGCGTCGTGCTCTTGAAATAGAGCGGCGCCTGCTCTGCGGCGTCCGAGAAGCCCTGCCCCGCCATCAGGATCTCGCGGAAGACCTTGTCGCTTTCATTGAGGAAATGCACGTCGCCCGTGGCGACCACGGGCAGGCCGAGGGTCTCCCCCAGCTGCAGGATCTCGCGGTTGATTTCGTGCAGATCCTCCTGCGATTCCACGGTGTCGCCGCGCAGCATGAATTCATTGTTGCCGTCCGGCTGGATCTCCAGATAGTCATAGATCGACGCGATCTCCCGCAGCCGTTCGGGCGAACGCCCGAGCAGCACGGCCTGATAAAGCTGACCGGCCTCGCAGGCGGAGCCGACCAGCAGTCCCTCGCGATGCGCCAGCAGCTCGCTGCGCGGGATGCGCGGATGGCGGTAATAGTATTCCAGATTGGATTTCGTGATCAGCTGATAAAGATGCTTCAGGCCGACCTTGTTGCGGGCGATCAGAATGATGTGATAGGTCGGCAGGCGCTTGGGATCCACCGGCACGGCCGCGTTGATCTGATCCACACGCTGCGCCCCGCGCTCACGCACCTGCTCCATGAGCTTCTCGAAAATGCCGAGCAGGGCGCCCGCGTCCTCATCGGCGCGGTGATGATCGAAATTCGGGAGCTTGAAGTGCCGGGTGAGCGTATCGAGCTTGTAATTCTTTATGCCGCTGATCAGGCTCTGCGCGAGTGTGAGCGTGTCAAGATATGTATAACGGAAGGGCAGATCGCAGCGCTCGCAGGCATGGCGGAGGATATCCGTGTCAAAGTTCGCGTTGTGCGCCACAAGCACGGCGTCCTCGCCGCAGAATTCAAAGAAGCTGCGCAGCGCCTCCTTTTCCGTGGGCGCACCGGCCACCATCGCGTCGGTGATGCCGGTCAGCTGCGTGATCTTTCTGGGGATCGGGCGTTCCGGATTCACAAAGGTCTGGAACCGCGCGCGCTCCGCGCCGTCGACATATTTCACCGCGCCGATCTCCGTCATGCGCGCATACTGCGTGCGCAGGCCCGTGGTTTCGGTGTCGAAAATGATGAACGTGCCGCTGAGCGGCATGGCGCTGTCGCCGACCACGGGCGTCACGCTGTCATCCACATAATAGCCTTCCATGCCGTAAAGCACCTTGACGCCGGTCTCCTTCGCGGCGGCGGCCGCCTCCGGGAAGCCCTGCACCACGCCGTGATCGGTGATGGCAACGGCCTTGTGGCCCCACGCCGCCGCGCGCTTGACGAGCTTTGCCGGCGCGGTCATGCCGTCCATGGCGGACATATTCGTGTGCAGATGCAGCTCCACGCGCTTCTCGGGCGCGTCGTCGGTCGGCTCCATATATTCCGCAAGCGTCACGGCGTTGGCCTTGATGCACATGCTCTTGAGATAATCGTCATATTCCACGTGGCCGCGCACAAGCACGGTCTTGCCGTCCTTGATCGTTTCGGCCAGCTGCTCGCTTTTTTCTTTGGTTTCAAAGATCTTGACCGTGTAAGAGCTGGTCAGATCGGTGATGTTGAAGGTCATGATGCGGCGCTTGCCGTCGCGCGTTTCACGGCAGGCGTAGCCAAAGACGTTGCCCCAGATCGTCACGTTGCCGTCCTCAATGCTGATGCTGCGCAGCGGCACGGGATGCCCGGAGACTTTGCCGCCGTAGAGCGCTTTCGCGTTGGTCAGCGACAGCGGCAGATCGTCAAAGGTCCGCACGGCCTTCTTCGGCTTGGCGGTGGGCCTGGGCGGCTCGATATGCACATGCGCCTGCTGCATCTCCAGATAGGCCGGCGAGTCGATCTCCGGCGTCTGCGCGTCGGCGGGCATGCGGATCTCCACCTGCATCTCGCGGCCGAAATGCGCGGCGATGAAATCCCGCAGAAAGACGTCCGCCTGCGCCTCGAGCAGGATCTGGGCGCCGTCCGGCGCGTCGATCTCCATCCGGTCGGGCGTGAAGTTGAAGGCCGCCTGCTCCAGAAAGCCGTTGGCGGCGGCGATCTCCGCCTTCACCGCGCGGCGCAGCAGCGGCACGCAGGCCGCGTCCAGCGCTTCGGGAGGATAGATCCCCTCGATCTCCACGCGGCGCAGCCCGACAGCTGTTTTGACGCTGTCCTGCACATCCTGCAAAACAGCGTCATCCACATATTGTTCAAATGCGGCGGTCAGATCCAGCCGGCCGATCGTTTCATCCAGGCAGATGCGCCTGACAACGCCGCTGCGGATCGCGTCCGCCTGCGCCGGGCTCAGATATTCGCCGATAAATTCCAGAATTCCGTATGTTTTCATTGGTTCGGTTCGTTCTCCATCCGTTCGATTTCAGCCATCAGGCGGTCCACCGCCTCGGCCTCCGGTACTTTATAAAGCGGTTCCCCTTTTTTGAACAGCAGGGCGCAGCCGTCGCCGCCGGCGATGCCGATATCCGCCTCGCGCGCTTCGCCCGGGCCGTTGACAATGCAGCCCATGACCGCCACCTTCAGCGGCTTGCGCACGCCCTGCAGGCGGCGCTCGACCTCGTTGGCCAGCGCGATCAGATTGATTTTCGTGCGCCCGCAGGTCGGACAGGCCACCAGCGTCACGCCGGCCTGCCGCAGCCCGGCCGCCTTGAGAATATCCGCGCCCGCCGCGACCTCGCGCACGGGGTCGTCCGTCATGGACACGCGGATCGTGTCGCCGATGCCCTCGCTGAGCAGCGTGCCGATGCCCACGGCGGATTTGATCAGCGCCATGCGATGCGTGCCGGCCTCGGTGACGCCGAGATGCAGCGGATAATCGCACTGCGCGGCGACCAGACGGTACGCGTCGATCATCGTGGGCACGTCGGAGGATTTGATCGAGATCACGATATCTTCAAAGTCGCACTGCTCCAGCAGCGCCGCGTGACGCATCGCGCTCTCTGCGAGCGCCTGCGCGGTCGGCGCGCCGTATTTTGCCAGCAGCTCCTTTTCCAGCGAGCCGGAATTGACGCCGATGCGGATCGGGATCTGCCGCGCCCGGCAGGCGTCCGCCACGGCACGGACGCGATCCATCGCGCCGATATTGCCGGGATTGATGCGGATCTTGTCCACGCCCGCCGCCGCGCATTCGAGCGCGAGGCGATAATCAAAATGAATATCCGCAACGATCGGCGCTGCAACCGCCGCTTTCAGCGCGGCGATCAGGCGCACCGCCTCCATATCCGGCACGGCGGCGCGGATGATTTCGCACCCCGCCGCTTCAAGCGCGACGGCCTGCGCCACGCTCTTTTCGATTTCATGCGCCGGCACATTCAGCATAGACTGCACCGTAACCGGCGCGTCCCCGCCGATCGCAAGGCGGCCGACGCGGACCTTGCGGCTGTTTCTTCTTTCCATATCAGGTTCCCCGAATCAGTTTCAGAATGTCGCTCAGGCAGATGACCGCCATCAGCGCGAGCAGGAGCACCATGCCGATGGCATGGACCCAGCCCTCGTATTTCTTCGGCACGGGCTTGCGCGCGATCATTTCGATCAGAATGAAAATCAGGCGTCCGCCGTCCAGCGCGGGCAGCGGCAGCAGGTTGAAGATGCCGACGTTGATCGTGATCAGCGCCATGAGCGTGAGCAGGTAGGTGTAATCCGTTTCCTGCTGCGCCTCCTGCGCGGCTTCGGCGATATAGGACACCGTGCCGATCGGGCCGGAAATATCGCTCAGACCGTACTGCCCGGTCACCAGATCGAACAGGCTGACCCAGACGATCCGCGCGATCGAAACGGATTCCAGCGGCGCATTCTTCAGCACGTTCCCCGCCGTCGGTTCCACGCCCCGAATGATAAAATCATAGATGATCATCAGCACCTGCTTGCCGTTGACTTCGCGGGTCACGGTGTTGAACTGCACGCCGTCGACGGCGACCTTCTCGCCGTCGCGCCGGACGACGAAATCGATCTTGCCGTCCCTGTCGCGCGCCATCAGAAAGCTCATGTCATATTCCGAAAACACCCGGCGGTCGTTGATCTTCAGGATCCGGTCGCCCGCCTGCAGCCCGTAGCTGCTGCTCACGGCGTTTTCCTCAAACGACCGGATGACCGGCAGACCGATCAGTTCGGACTGCGCGAGCATGATCGCCACAACGATCAGGCCGATCAGCAGATTGACGCAGCCGCCCGCGGCGACGATGATGAACCGCTGCCAGGCCGGCTTGTTGCAGAAGGCACGCGGATTCTCGCTCTCGTCGTCCTCGCCCTCCATCTTGACGTTGCCGCCGATCGGAAACAGCCGCAGAGAATACTGCGTTTCCCCGCGCTTGCGCTTGAGGAGCGTCGGGCCCATGCCCATGGAAAATTCATCCACCTGCACGCCGAACAGCTTGGCAAAGGAAAAATGCCCCAGCTCATGGAAAAAGATGATGCAGCCGAAAAAGAGGATCGCCACGAGGATCGGCCACGCCTTGCTCCAGGCCGCGGCAGCCGTGATCAACGGAAGGATTTTCATAAAAACAGCCTTTCTGTCTGCCGGCGGATCTCGGCGTCCGTTTCGAACACCGCTTCCGCCGTATACTCTGCCGCCGTCGGCGCAAGCGCGATCGCCTGCTCCACGGCGCGCGGAATGTCATAAAACCCGATTTTCCCCGCGCGGAACATCGCGTTCGCCGCCTCGTTGGCCGCGTTCGCCGCCGCGGGCACCAGCCCGCCGAGCGTGAACGCCCGCCTGCACAGCGCAAGGCACGGGAAGGTCTCCTCGTCCGGTGCTTCAAACGTCAGCGTGCCGGCGGAGAGCAGATCGAGCTGCGCCGCCGGGCTCGGCGCGCGGTCGGGATAGGTCAGCGCATACTGAATCGGGATGCGCATATCGGGCACGCCCAGCTGCGCGATCACCGAATGATCGGCAAATTCCACGAGGGAATGCACAATGCTCTGCCGGTGCACCAGAATCTCAATGCGGTCGGCGGGCATGTCAAACAGCCACGCCGCCTCGATCAGCTCCAGCCCCTTGTTCATCATGGTCGCGGAGTCGATCGTGATCTTTGCGCCCATGCTCCAGTTCGGATGTTTGAGCGCCTGCGCGGCCGTCACGCCGGTCAGGTCCTCCCGGCGTTTGCCGAAGAAGGGGCCGCCGGAGGCCGTGAGCAGCAGACGCTTGATCTGCGCGTGATCGGCGCAGCCCTGCAGGGACTGGACAATGGCGGAATGCTCGCTGTCCACCGGCAGGATCGCAACGCCCTTTGCGCGCGCGGCCGCCGTGACCAGCCTGCCGCCGGTCACCAGGCTTTCCTTGTTTGCCAGCGCCAGCGTGCTGCCCGCTTCGATGGCGGCCAGCGTCGGCGCAAGACCCGCGATGCCGACGATGCTGTTGAGCACCGCATCCGCGCCGCAGGCCGCGCAGGCCTGCACGCCCTCCGGGCCGGAAAGCACCTGCGTGGCGGTATCCGCCACCTTGATTTTTAAAGATGCGGCCGCCGCGGGATCCGCGAGCGCCGCCATCCGCGGGTGAAACTCCCGGATCTGCGCCTCCAGCCGGTCGACGTCGCTGTTCGCGGTCAGCGCGGTGACGGTCATGCCGTGCAGCCGCGCCACATCCAGCGCCTGCGTGCCGATGGAACCGGTCGAGCCGAGAATGGCAAGTGTCTGTATCATGTCGCGTCCTTCTTTATGCTCGTTTCGGAATTATGCAAAGAAATCGGATTCGATATAATCCACGTCAAAGGATTTGCAGTAGGCCAGCGTGAGCGGATCGTTCGCCGTCCACACCGCGACCTCCAGCCCGCGGCTGTGGAATTCCTCCACCATTTCCTCGGTCAGCGCGGTGTATTCGGTATCGATGGAAAATCCGTACTCCAGGCAGCGCCTGTAATCGGGATCGCCGTCGCCGTAGGTCAGCATGATGCCGAGCTCCGGGAACGCCTCGTGCGTGCGGATCAGGTTGTCGAAATAGAAGGACTGCATGATGCACTTGGAGAGATCGTAGACCTCGCCGGCCATGGTAAAGATCTCCTTCACCTGTTCATCGGTGAAGTCGTCCTTGAGCTCAATGAAGCAGATCATGTTGTTGTCGCGCATGATCTCCAGATAGCGTTTGAAGGTGCAAAGATACTGATCTCCGCCCAGGCGCTGCGCCTTGAGCGGCTGCGCGGTCAGCTCCGCAAAGGTGTGCTCGGAAACCAGCAGCTCCGTGCCGTCCTTGAGCACGGCCTCCTCGTTGTGACACACGACATACACGCCGTCCTTGGTCATGCGCACGTCCGTTTCCGCGCCGCCGGAGCCGTGCTCCGCCGCCTTCTGAAACGCGATCTCCGTATTCTGATGATAGACGCCGCTGTAGCCGCGGTGCGCGATCATGCAGATCTCTTTTTTCTGCCCGGGCATAAAGATTCCTCCAATCGCCGTGAACAGCGCCAGCACGGACGCCGTCAGCATTTTAAAGAATAAGGAAGCTGTCATTTCTTCGCCTCATTTCCGTAAATTCGATTCGATGCGCCGCGCGCCGGACTCAGCCGCCGCAGAGCGCCGTCACGCCGACCACCAGCACATAGGTCGTCGGGAGCGTAAACAGGAAGCTGTCGATCCGGTCCAGCACGCCGCCGTGGCCGGGGAAGAGATTGCCGAAATCCTTCTCGCCGAAGTTCCGTTTGATCACGGAGGCGGAAAGATCGCCGAAAATGCCCATCACGCAGAGCACGGGCATGCCCAGCGCGACCATCCACCAGCGCACGGTCGGCAGATGGAAATAGAAATGCGCGCAGACCGCATACGCGATCAGGCCGCTGACGCTCGTGAGCACCACGCCGGCAATCGCGCCCTCCCAGGATTTCTTCGGGCTGATTTTCGGCGTCATCTTATGTTTGCCGAATTTGCTGCCGAAGAAATAGGCATAGGTATCGCTCAGCCAGGCGGCGAACATCGCGCAAAGCAGGAAAAACACCGCGTGAGAGCGCTGGAACAGCGCCGGCCGCTCGCCGCAGAAGCGCACAAGCTGAATGAGCAGCGACAGCCCGGCCGGCACCGCGATCGAGGCAAAGAGCGCGAGCGCCGCATGCTCGAAGCGCGTCACATCATAGAATTTCAGCATGATGATCAGCACGGCCAGCACATAAATGATCAGCAGCACGCTCGTGGGCACCGGAATGTGATCCGCGACGTCAAACGCGATATAAAACGGCACAAGCGCCGCAAACACAATCGCGACCGCGGTGAGCACCTTGTTTTTGCATTTGGAAACCTTCAGCACCTCATAGGCCGCGATGCCCGAGAGCAGCGCCATGGGGATGCTCAGCCAGGCGTAAAAGCCAAAGCCGGTCAGCACCAGGCAGCCGATGGCAAACAGCGCGGCGGAGACGCCGGTAATGATCCGTTGTTTCACAGGGACTTCCCCCTTTATCAAACGCCGCCGAACCGGCGGTTTCTTTCGTTGTAATCAAAAATGGCGCGGTCGAGATCCTCGGGCGTAAAATCCGGCCAGAGGACGTCGGAGAACCACAGCTCGGAATAGGCCGACTGCCAG
The DNA here is from genome assembly GCA_017550895.1 of Clostridia bacterium. GTDB lineage: Bacteria > Bacillota > Clostridia > Oscillospirales > Acutalibacteraceae > CAG-177. Next base: position 3,350 of record JAFZNN010000278.1, on the reverse strand, counting down.
GTCAGGAAGTTGGAGAGCCGCAGCTCGCCGCTGGGCCGGATGATCAGATCCGGATCCGGCAGCCCGGCGGTATACAGCTGATCGCTGATCTGCTGCTCGGTGATCTCCGCGGGCTGCAGCGTGCCGGCGGCGACCTGCGCGGCAAGCGCGCGCACCGCATGCACGATTTCATCCCGCCCGCCGTAATTGACCGCCAGGTTGACCACGGTGGCGGTCTGCGCGGCGGACTGCCGCTCGATCAGCTCGATCATGGCGACGATATCCGGCGCGAGGCCCTCCCGCGTGCCGATATAGCGGATGCGGAAGCCCTTCCGGGCGTTCTCGGCCTCCCGTTCCTGCGCTTCCTTCAGATAATCGCGGAACAGATCCATGATCGCCGCGACCTCCCGCGCGGGGCGCTTCCAGTTCTCCGTGGAAAAAGCGTAAAATGTGAGGCATTCGATGCCGATTTCAGCTGCGTAATCGCAGATGCGGCGGAAGGTGTTCGCGCCGGCCCGGTGCCCTTCGCTGCGCTCGAGACCGCGCTGCTTCGCCCAGCGGCCGTTGCCGTCCATAATAATGCCGATATGGCGCGGCAGACGCACCTGCGCGCGTTGCGTTTCAGTCATAATCCTTCTCCTGTTGCAGAAAGAAGGCGGAGTTTCGGCTCCGCCTTCCACCGATGGCGATCAGATCGCCATGATATCCTTTTCCTTTTCGTCCGCTGCCTTGTCGATTTCCTTGATATATTTATCCGTGAAATCCTGCAGCTTTTTCTCGGCGTCCTTCAGATCGTCTTCCGTGATCTCGGAGGCCTTTTCCATCTTCTTGACCTTGTCGATGCCGTCGCGGCGGATGGAGCGGATCGCCACGCGGGCTTCCTCGGCCATCTTCTTGACGTCCTTGCACAGCTCCTTGCGGCGCTCCTCGGTCAGCTGCGGGAAGATCAGGCGGATCACGCGGCCGTCATTCTGCGGATTGATGCCGATATCGGAGGCCTGGATCGCCTTCTCGATCGGGTGCAGCGTGGAAACGTCCCAAGGCTGAATGCTCAGAATGCGCGCCTCGGAAACGGAGACGGCGGCCATCTGGTTGATCGGCGTGGGCGTGCCGTAGTAATCCACGCGGATCTTGTCGAGCACGGCGGGATTCGCGCGGCCCGCGCGCAGCGCCGCGTAATCGGCGGTCAGATGCTTGACGGTTTTGCCCATTTTTTCTTCGGTGACTTTGAATACGGTTTCCATAGATTAATCCTCCTTCACGATCGTTCCGACATTCTCGCCCATCACAGCGCGGACGATATTCTGCGGATCGGACAAATTGAACACAAGAATGGGAATATTGTTGTCACGGCAGAGGGAAGCCGCCGTGGCGTCCATCACCTTGAGGTTCTTTTTGAGCACCTCGGTGTGGGAGACAACGTCATATTTCACGGCGTCGGGGAACTTGTTGGGATCCTTGTCAAACACGCCGTCCACATTGGTGGCCTTGAGAATGATATCCGCCTTGATCTCCGCCGCGCGCAGCGCCGCGCAGGTGTCGGTGGAGAAGAAGGGGTTGCCGGTGCCGCTGCCGAAGATGACGACGCGGCCCTTTTCGAGGTGACGCACCGCGCGGTTGCGGATATAGGTCTCCGCGATCTGGTGCATTTCGATCGCGCTCTGCACGCGCACGGGCACGCCGAGATGCTCGAGAGAATCCGCCAGCGCAAGGGAATTCATCATCGTGGCAAGCATGCCGATGTGATCGGCCCGCGTGCGGTCCATGCTGCCGCCGGAGCGGCCGCGCCAGAAGTTGCCGCCGCCCACGACGAGGCCGACCTGCACGCCGTTTTCAGTCAGGTCGCGCACCGCCGCGCACACGGCGTTGATCGTGTCAAAATCGAATCCGTGCCCGTGCTCGCCCGCAAGCACCTCGCCGCTGAGCTTGAGCAGGATCCGGCGATATACCGGTTGCATAAAAACACCGCCTTTATCAGAGATTGGAATCATACATATATCTATAATACTGTATTTTAGGCAAAGTGTAAAGCGTTATTTTAAAATTTCGGCGGATTTTTTTCTTTCCGTCCCGTATTTCGGTCTCCGACGGGGCATTCCGCGCCGTTTGCCGGCGGGATCCCTGACGGATTTGCGCGTTTCGGGGCGACGCGATCCGCAAAAGCATACGGCGCCGGAGTCCGGACCCCGACGCCGCAGATTCTGATTCTGTTTTGAAAAGTCTTCCCGCAGGCGCAGCCGCTTTCGAGTTACGGCTTCGGATGGCAGGAATCGCGCATCGCGCAGTTTGCGCAGCCGCAGCCGCAGGCGGTCGTTCCGCGTTTTCTGTTCTTTACCAGTTTGATGATGATGAGCGTCACAATGCCGATGAGCAAAGCGACGATTAGGAGATTTGCAAGATTTGCCGTCAGCCATGCAAGCATGAAATCGCTTCCTTTCGTCAGAAGGTTTTGAGCTTAAACCTTTTTTGTCAGCTTGGTCGCTTCCTTGTATTTACGGAAGAAGAGCATGTAGATCATGCCGCCGATGATCGCAAGCGCGCAGAGAAAGCCGATCACGTTGAAAGACCCCGTAAACAGGCCGCCGATCTGGTTGATGCACAGCGAAACCGCATAGGCAAAGCCGCACTGATAGCCGATGGCAAACCAGGTCCATTTCGCGCTGTTCATCTCGCGCCGGATCGCGCCGATCGCCGCGAAGCAGGGCGCGCACAGCAGGTTGAACACGAGGAAGGAGAAGCCGGTCACGCCGGTGAATGCCGCGCCGAGCGTCTGCCAGACTGTCTGATCGCCGCCGCCGTAGAGAATGCCCATGGTGCCGACGATAGTCTCCTTGGCCACAAGGCCGGTGATGGAGGCGACCGCCGCCTGCCAGTTGCCCCAGCCGAGCGGGATAAAGATCCAGGCGATCAGACTGCCGATGCGGGCGAGGATCGAAAGGTCGAGCTCATCCTCCGCCAGCATGCGGAAGCCGTCCGCAGTAAAGCCGAAGTAAGAGGTGAACCACACGACAATGGTGGAAAGCAGAATGATCGTGCCGGCCTTTTTGATGAAGGACCAGCCGCGCTCCCACATAGAGCGCAGCACGTTGCCGAGCGTGGGCCAGTGATAGGCGGGCAGCTCCATGACGAAGGGCGCGGGCTCGCCCGCAAACATCCGCGTCTTTTTCAGCATGACGCCGGAGATCACGATCGCCGCCATGCCGATGAAATACGCGGAGGTGGAGATCCACGCGGAGCCGCCGAAGATCGCGCCCGCGATCATCGCGATGAAGGGCACCTTTGCCCCGCAGGGGATGAAGGTCGTGGTCATGATCGTCATGCGGCGGTCACGTTCGTTCTCAATGGTGCGGCTGGCCATGATGCCGGGCACG
>JAFZNN010000023.1 GCA_017550895.1 Clostridia bacterium | reverse complement strand
CTTCCATACGACGGATATCACTTATCACGCGTCGTTCGGCCTGCTCGCGCTCTTTCCCGATCTGCAGCTCGGGCAGATGCGTATGGGCGCCGCCTTCCAGCGGGAGGACGGGCGCGTGCATCATTTCTTCACGCCGGATCTGGAGCATGTGGACAACGGCTTTGACCGCGTGGATATGAACAATCAGTTTGTGCTCATGGTGCTGCGCGATTATCTGTTCACCGGCGACAAAAAATATCTCGGCGAGATGTGGCCGCATGTGATCCGCGCGATGGATTCCATCGGCGCGCTCGACAGCGACGGCGACGGTCTGCCCGATCGCGATACGAAACGAAACACCTATGACGCCTGGAATTTTGCCGGCACGCCGGTCTATATTTCGATCCTGTGGCTTGCCGCGCTGAAAGCTGCCGCGCGGATGGCCGACGAAATGGGCGACGCGGATCGCGCAAATACATGGCGTTCCTTGCTTGCATCCGGCCTTGCATGCCTTGAGCGTCGCCTGTGGAACGGCGAGTATTATGATTTATGGAAATCCGACGCAGAGAATGATGAAACCCTGATGACCGATCAGCTCGACGGCGAGTGGTTCCTGCGCGTCGCGGGCATCGGCGGCAATCTGCCGGATGCGCGGATCCGCGCGATCCTGCGCGTCATCGTCGATCGGAATTTCGAGCCGGACAGCGGCCTGATCAACGCGACCTGCGCCGAAGGACGGCGCACCACGCTGCATTCCCATCAGAACTGCCAGGCGCAGGCCGTCTGGACGGGCATCGGCTACGCGCTCGCTGCGCTTTGCATGCGCGTCGGTCTGCGCGAGGACGCGGACGCGCTCGTCACGGCGATCCGCGACAATCAGGCCCGGTTCGGCGCGCTGTGGGATCACTGGGAGTGCGGGCATCACTATTCGCGCCCGATGTCGAGCTGGACCACGCTCAACGCGGCGCTCGGCCTTGAGATTGATTTTGCGAAAAAACTGCTCCGGTTTTCGCCGGTCGCTGAAAACCTCACGCTGCCGCTGTGCTTTCCCGGCGTGCTTGGCACGGTCAGGGTTGCACAAGGAGAAGCGACGATCCGCCTGATCGAAGGCAGTCTGGACGGCTGGACCGTGCAGGTTGATGAAATGAAATAAAACACAGAAAGGATGCGTTTCAATGAATAAAATGATAGCGACACTGCTTTCCCTTGTTTGTTTCCTGTTTCCGAATCTGACGGCCCTGTCGATCAAAACGGAAGTGCCTGTGCTGCCCGCAGCGCCCGAGCAGACCGGCGACGACTGCATACATTTTATGAAAACCGGCAGCTCCGATGCGATTCTCATTGAGAGCAACGGGCATTTTGCGCTGGTTGACGCCGCCGAGGACGCGGATAATCCACGCGGCTTTGACAATCTGGTGTTCAAAGGCCACGAGCAGGATGTGCTCGCCTATCTCAAGGCGCACGCGGCGGACGCAAACGGCAAGGTGCATCTGGATTTCATTCTGGGCACGCACGCCCATTCCGATCATATCGGCGGCTTCGATACAGTCATTCTCGACCCGGATGTAACGATCGACCGCGCGTATCTGAAAGCATACGACAGCAGTAAAATCAAGGATTATGAGCTCGAAAACTGGGACAACCAGGAAGTCTATGACCAGATGGTGCAGGCGCTCGCGGCGCGGGAGATCCCGCTTGTGCGCCCGGATGAAACGCCCTTCACGCTCGGCGATTTTCAGGTGACGATTCTGAATACGGACGATCCGGAAAACGCGGAAAAGGTCGGCGAGAATGACAATTCCCTCGGCGTGCTGCTGGAAAAGAACGGCACGAAAGTCTTCCTTGCCGGCGATATGGACGACTACACCGGCGATGAAACGCGGTATGCGCCGGTCATCGGCAAGGTCCACCTGCTGAAGGTCGGGCATCACGGCTACAGCGGCTCGAGCTCGGAAGGCTTTATCTCCACCCTGCTGCCCGACGCCTGCGTGATTACGAACGACGGGCACAATGTGGATCGCAAAACGCTCGCGCGCATCGTGCGCATCTGCCGTCACCGGAATGTCTACATCACCGGCAATGAAAACGGCGTGCTTGCCGTGATCGGCGACAACGGGGCGATCGACTATTACGGGCAGATCTTCAATGCCGTTTCCTGAGAGGACGCATATGGACAAATGGCAATTTTACACCTGCAATGAGATCGAACCGCAGGGTTGGCTTCGCCGGCAGCTGGAGATTCAGGCGGAAGGACTGAGCGGCAATCTGCATAAGATCTGGCCGGATATCCACGACAGCAAGTGGATCGGCGGCGCGCGTGAGGGCTGGGAACGCGTGCCCTACTGGCTGGACGGCTTCATTCCCCTGGCCTATTTGCTGCGGGACGACGACCTGATCGCGACGGCAAAGCGCTACGTCGACGCGATCCTGCACAAGCAGCAGGCGGACGGCTGGCTCTGCCCCTGCGGCAAGGCAAGGCGCAGATTCTATGACACCTGGGCGCTGCAGCTGATCACAAAAACGCTGAAAGTCTACTATGACTGCTCCGGCGACGCGCGGATCCCGCCGGCGCTCTATCGCGCGTTGAAGAACTATTATGATTTACTCAAGAATCGAAAAATCCGGCTGTTCGGCTGGGCGAAATTCCGCTGGTTTGAGACCTTCCTCGCGCTGAATTTTCTGAATGATTTCTATCATGAGGAATGGATCGGCGAACTTGCGCAG
>JAFZNN010000277.1 GCA_017550895.1 Clostridia bacterium | reverse complement strand
TACAGCGCGTCCGGCGCGTATTTCACCGCCTGCGGCACGATGGAGCCGAACACGGCCCGGTTCTTGGCCAGCAGATCGAGCCGCGTCTCACCCGGCTTCTGGTTCGCGCCCGCGGTGATGATGACGATATCCGCGCCCGCGCAGTCCGGATAACTTCCCGCGTAAACCTCCGCCGGCGGGCAGAGCGGCATGCCGTGCACGATGTCCAGCGCCTCGCCCTTCGCCTTGTTCTCGTTCAGGTCGATGATGACCAGCTCGCTCACCAGGCCAGACAGCATCAGCGTATACGCCGTCGCCGCGCCCACCTGTCCCGCGCCGATCACGACGGCCTTGGTGCTTTTTCCGTTCACAGGCAAACCTCCTTTTCTACTGGAAAACGATTCTTATTGATCCACAACCACGGCGTGTCCACCCTCGAGCCGAACCTTCACGCCATACTCGTACCGCTCCGTCACGTAGACTTTCGCGCCCAGATCCTCCAATCGTCCGATCACCTCGGGATCGGCGGAACGGGGCTCTTCGATGGAATCGGTGGAGATGACCGCAACCTCGGGCGACACCGCAGCGGCGAACTTTTTGCCCGTGGCGGTGGCGCGGCCATGGTGCCCCACCTTGAGGCAGACCGCGGAGAGATCGGCGTCCGTGGCGCGGAGCAGCTTTTCCGCTTCTTTTTCCATATCGCCGGCCAGCAGCGCGCAGCCTTCGGGCGTCACGAGCTTCATCACCAGCGAGTTGTTGTTTTCGTCCTCCGGATCGAACGCCAGCGGGCCGAGTATTTCAAAGCGGCAGCCCTCGCTGATTTCCACCGTATCGCCCGCGTTCAGCCAGGTGACCGACATGCCGCGCAGCGCCGCGGCGCGGATCAGCTGGTGATTCGCCTCTGTGCGCTTGAAGTAAAACGGCGAGGCGTAGAAAGCGTCGATGCCGATCTCCGTTTTTGCCAGCTGCTCCATGCCGCCGCCGTGGTCCTTGTCGACATGCGTGAGGAAAACGCCGTCCAGACGCGTCACGCCCTCCCGGCTGAGGCCGGCCCGCAGATCGCCGAAGCTTTCTTCAAGGCCCGCGTCGACCAGATACGCCTTCTCCCCCACACACACGAGAATGGCGTCCGCCTTGCCCACGTTGAAAAATGTGAGTTCGACGGGAACGTCCTCCGCCCGCGCCGCGGCGTCCGTTTCAGCTACGCAGCCGCGCAGCACGCCCGAAGCCAGCACCGCCGCCACACAGAGGAGCGTCAGAATTGTCCTCATCTACCATCCTCCTTTCCTTAAAATGCGCCTGCCCGGCAAAGGCAGGCGCATGCCGATGATGTTTTACGCCCCGTAGCCGTTCGGATTCTTCGTTTTGAAGGTCCAGGCGTCGCGGCACATGTCGTCCAGCGTCTTTTCCGTGCGCCAGCCCAGCAGCCTCGCGGCTTTTTCCGGATTGGCGTATACGGTGGGAATATCGCCGGGACGGCGATCGGCCATCACATAGGGCACCTTCACGCCGGTGCTCTTTTCGAAGCTCGTGATGATATCCAGAACGCTGTAGCCGACGCCGGTACCCAGATTGATCGCTTCGCTGCCGGTGTGCTCCATGGCGTACCGGATGGCGCATACATGGCCCTTCGCCAGATCGACCACATGGATGTAGTCGCGCACGCAAGTGCCGTCGGGCGTGTCGTAGTCGCTGCCGAACACTTTCAGTTCCTTCATCTTGCCGGAGGCGGCGTTCAGCACGTTGGGCATCAGGTTGTTGGGCCGGCCGTTTGGATTCTCGCCGATCAGGCCGCTGGGATGCGCGCCGACCGGATTGAAATAGCGCAGCAGCACCACGGACAGCGCCTTGTCCGCGAACGCCTGGTCGCGCAGAATCTGCTCGATCATGTATTTCGTCCAGCCATATGGGCTGGAGCAGCCCAGTCGAGCCGTTTCGGGCACGGGCAGAATTTCGGGCTGGCCGTATACGGTGGCCGACGAGCTGAACACGATGCGCGTGCAGCCGTGCTTTTTCATGGTTTCGAGCAGCGTCAGCGTGGAATCGAGGTTGTTGCGATAGTATTTCAGCGGTATCTCGACGCTCTCGCCCACAGCCTTCAGCCCC
>JAFZNN010000276.1 GCA_017550895.1 Clostridia bacterium | reverse complement strand
GGTTTTGAACATCAGGTTGAACTGGCGGATGCCCGTGAAGTCCTTCTTGCCGCACACCGGGCAAACGATGTCGTGCTCGGCGATGTAGGCTTCCAGCTGGGCGTTCGTCCAGCCGTCGCCGGTTTCGGCGCCTTTGGTGTAATCCTCGATGAGCTTGTCGGCGCGGAAGCGGGCCTTGCAGGCCTTGCAGTCCATCAGCGGATCGTTGAAGCCGCCCACGTGGCCTGAGGCCACCCATACCTCGCGGTTCATCAGAATCGCGCAGTCCAGGCCGGTGTTGTAGGGGTTTTCCTGAACGAACTTGCGCCACCAGGCCCGTTTGATATTGTTCTTATACTCGACGCCCAGCGGGCCGTAGTCCCAGGTGTTGGAAAGGCCGCCGTAGATTTCGGAACCGGCGAAGATAAAGCCGCGGTTCTTGCACAGCGCCTGCAGCTTGTCCATGGTAAGTCCTGCCACTTGAATCAACCTCGCAATCGCATATTAGTATAGTCAATACACATGATAGCGCAGGGAGGGCGGGCTTGCAATCACGGCAATGTAAAGAAAAAAGAGAAGAGGAAGCGTTCTTGTATGCCGCTTTTTTCTTTCTCAACCGAGTTTGGGCTTGTGATACCGGCGCGGATACGGTACAATAAAGGCAGTATACTGAAAGGAATCGAGTTTCCATGAAGCTCAAGCCCAAGACCTACACCCTCCGGAACCTGCTGCCGATGCTTTTGTCCATCGCGCCATGGGCCATGGGCGCGTCGCTCTTCGCGAACGCGCTCATCGGCGTGATCCCGCTCGTCAGCGCGCTGGCCACGGCCTGGTTCATCGATTCGGCGCTGGCGCTGGCCGCGGGGACGAAGACCATGGCGGACATGATCCTGCCGCTGCTGGCCGCCTTCGCCATCCAGGCGGCGGATTACTCCCGCTGGGAGATCGACAGCTACGCGGGCAGCAGCGTGAAAAGGAGCCTGCTGCTCTACTACCGCCCGGCCATCGCGGCCAAGGCGGCCTCGCTCGAATACCGCCTCATCGAGGACGGCAAGACCTGGGATCTCATCAACCGCATGACCGAAAAGCCTCATGAAAAGCTGTTCGACATCCTGGACGGCGTGATCTATCTCCTGCAGCTTCTCGTCGGCCTCGTGGGCGTGCTCATCCTGGTGGCGTCGCACGTGTGGTGGGCGGCTGCGCTCATCGCGGCCTTCACCGCGCCGGCGATGGCCGTCTCCCTTCAGCTGGGCGGCAAAACCTACGAGGAGAAGGCCAGGGTCGAGCGCGACAAGCGGCGCTTTAACGAACTCAAGCGCATGGATCTGAGCCGCGAATGCGCCGAGGAGCGCGCGCTGTTCGGCTACGGCGACGCCGTGGCGGATCAGCTCGAGAACGAGATTGAGCCCGCCTACGCGAATTACTTCAAATTCAGCCGCCGCAGCCAGACTACCTCCGGCCTGATGAGCGGCGTGTTCGCGCTGGTGATGATCGGCTCGGCGGCGGTGCTGGCCGTGCCCGCCATGCGCGGGGTCATTTCGATCGGCACC
>JAFZNN010000022.1 GCA_017550895.1 Clostridia bacterium | reverse complement strand
CAGACCGTTGCAGAAATCCGTGTAAATCACAAACAGCCGGCTGATCTCCCCTGATTCATAAGCGTCCAGCAGGATCGCGCTGATCTCCCGCGCGCGGTGCAGCGTCGCGTCCTGCGCGGAAAAGTAAAAATCCTCCTCGACGGCGACGCCGTGGGTGCGGCAATACTGCCGCCCGTAGTTGCCGACCATATAGATGCGGTTGTCGCCGTGCAGCCCGCGCTGTCGGTTCATCTCCTTGAGCACGCTCAGATTATAGGCGCCGGCCAGACCGCGGTCCGCCGTAATGACCAGATAGCCGTAAGCGCCGGGCAGATCTTCCCCGCCCTCCGGCGGATAGAAGTACCGGCTCTCAGCGTCCGACGCCGTGCGAAAGACGCGCGCGATCTCCACGTGCAGCGAATCAAAGTACGGCCGGGTCTGATCCAGCGCCGCCTTTGCCTTGCGCATTTTCGTGGAGGAGATCAGATACATCGCGTTCGTGATCTTGCGCGTATCTTTTACGCCCGCAATGCGCGCCTTGATGTCGTTTTCATTCGTGTATGCCATAGTCCGACTCCCTGGCCGCGGCAAACGCCGCCGCGCCTGTCAGGATCTCTTCCCGGTCCTCCGGACGCAGCACGCCCGTGTCGTCGATTCTGGCGCAAAGCGCGGCGCGCTCCTGCGCGAACCACGCGAGCAGCGCCTGCGTGTAACTGCCGATCTCCCCGAGCGGCACCGGTTCGAGCCGATGCGCAAGGCCGATCACCAGCAGGATCACCTGGCTGTGCTGCGGGAGCGGCTGATACTGCGGCTGCCGGAGCATGCGCATCAGGCCCTGCCCGTAGCGCAATTGCGCCTTGGTGGCGTCGTCCAGATCGCTCGCGAACTGCGTAAACACTTCCATCTCACGGTATTGCGCCAGATCGAGCCGGAGCGCGCCGGCCGCTTTCTTCATCGCCTTGGTCTGCGCGTCGCCGCCCACGCGGGAAACGGACAGACCGACGTTGACCGCCGGCCGCTGCCCGGAAAAGAACAGCTGGCTTTCCAGAAAGATCTGGCCGTCGGTGATGGAAATGATATTGGTCGGGATATAGGCTGAAACGTCGCCGGACTGCGTTTCCACAATCGGCAGCGCCGTCATGCTGCCGCCGCCGAGCGCGTTGCTCAGATGCGCCGAACGCTCGAGCAAACGGGAATGCAGATAGAACACGTCGCCCGGATAGGCCTCGCGCCCCGGCGAACGCTCCAGAAGCAGGCTCAGCGCGCGGTAGGCGATCGCGTGCTTGGTCAGGTCGTCATAAACGATCAGCACGTCCCTGCCCTGCTGCATGAAGAATTCACCCAGCGCGCAGCCGGCGTAGGGCGCGATATACTGCAGCGGCGCCACGTCGGCCGCGGAGGCGTTGATGACAATCGTATAGTCCATCGCGCCGCGCGCGGTCAGATTCCGGACCAGTCCGGCCACGCTGCTGGCCTTCTGCCCGATCGCGACGTAAATACAAATGACGTTTTTGCCCTTCTGATTGAGAATGGTATCCACCGCCAGCGCGGTCTTGCCGGTCTGACGGTCGCCGATGATCAGCTCACGCTGCCCCCGGCCGATGGGAAACATGGAATCGATCGCGAGCAGGCCCGTTTCCAGCGGCGTATCCACCGGCTGCCGGTCGATGATCGCGGGCGCGGGCTGCTCGACCGGACGGTAGCCGTCGGCACGAATGTCGCCCTTGCCGTCGATCGGCGCGCCGAGCGCGTTGATCACGCGCCCGATGAAGGCTTCGCCCACGGGCACGCCGGCGGTTTTGCCGGTGCGGCGCACCGACCCGCCTTCGCAGATCTCATCGTTTTCATCAAACAGGATGCAGCCCACGCGGTTTTCGCTCAGGTTCTGCACCATGCCGCGCACGCCGCCGTCAAAAAGCAGGATTTCACCGTAGGCGGCGTTTTCCAGCCCGCTGACCGTGGCGATGCCGTCGCCGACGGCGACCACCGTGCCGATCTCCTCGGCCATGGCCTTGGGCGTCCACTGCGCCACGGTTTCCCGCAGCAGCGGGATCACGCTGCCGTTCTCAACAGTCAGCCCCGTGACGGCCCGGCGGAACTGCTCCGCCCGGCCCTTTGCGCTCCAATCGTAAACGTCAGTGCCGACCTCCAGCCGGAAGCCGTGGTCAACGGTCGCATCCTCGCGCCATTCCAGGCGGTATTTTGCGTGGTATTTTTCAAGGAAGAATTGCAGGAAGCGCTGCTCCTGCGCGGGCGTCGGCGGCGTTGCGGAATACAGCACTGCCACTCTGCCCGGCTTATTCGTCTTCGCCACCGCTCTCGACCTCTCCTAAAAATGATTCGTATGCCTGGGATGCGTCGGCAAAGATCAGACGATCCGCCGCGTCCGCCACCATGCCGGCAATCTCTTCGTTGGCCTTGCCGATCATGCTGTCATATTCCTGCTGCGCCTGCACGCGGGCGCGGGTAACCAGGCCCTCCGCTTCCGCGGCGGCCTTTGCCAGACGCTTTTCCGCTGCGGCTGCCGTCTCCTGCTCGGCCGCCGCCTTCTGCGCGCGGATCTCATCCTGCGCCGCAGCCAGCCGGGCCTCATACTCCGCCTTGCGCTGCTCCGCCTCGGCCTGCACCTGCGCCGCGCGATCATCCGCCGCGCGGTAGGTCGCCTGCCGCTTCTCCATGAACTTTTTGACCGGCTTATACAGCAGGAAATAGAGAATTGCAATCAGCAGCGCCAGATTGAGCATATGCAGCAGAATCTGCTGCCAGTCAATATTCAAAGGCATGTTCATCAGAACCGCTCCTTCTGCCGCGTATTAAAGGACAAAGATAATCAGGATCGCAACGATCAGCGCATAGATGATCGCCGTTTCAATAAACACCAGGCCGAGCATCATGCTTGTGCGGATATTGCCGGCCGCCTCCGGCTGACGCGCAAT
>JAFZNN010000275.1 GCA_017550895.1 Clostridia bacterium | reverse complement strand
TCCCCTACGCCAAACCCGCCAGCCACAAGGGCCATCCCTTTACCATCGGCCTGGGCGACCGCCTCGGCATCGCCACGCCGGGCCATGTGCGGGCGATCGCCGGGTACGGATGCTTCCCCATCTTCGCCCAGCAGTCCATCCGCGAGCTGAATCTGACGGGACGCACGTTTTCAGACGTGATTTCCGCCGCCGCCTTCGGCGTGTTTCAGGAAGGATACAAGGGCGGCTACGGAGCCGACGGCGACCACCTGAAGACCAAAGATGAAATCACCTACGCCCTGAGCTCCGGCTGCTCCATGATCACGCTGGACTGCTCCGAGCACATCGACATTCGGGCGGCGGCCCTCACCGACGCGGAGCTCGAAGCGGTCTACGCGGCGGTTCCCGAAGATGTCCGCGGCCACTATGAGAAGACCTATCTCGGCCAAACGCTGCCCGTCATCGGCAGTCTGAGCGCGGCGGAGCTGCGCAGGATCGTGGTCGTCTTCTGGCACGCGGTCGACCACGCCGTGAGCTGCTATCGCCACATCCAAGCCGTCCGCACGATCGACGTGGATTTTGAGCTCTCGATCGACGAGACGCTCACGATCACCACGCCGGCCGAGCATTTTGTGGTGGCCAGCGAACTGGCCCTGGCCGGCGTCCGGCCGGACAGCGTGGCGCCTCATTTCTCCGGGGCCTTTGAAAAAGGCGTCGAATACGCGGGAAACCTCAATGATTTCGCGAGGGATTTTGTGGTTCACCAGCAGATCGCCGACCACTTCGGCTATAAGCTGTCGGTCCATTCCGGCTCGGACAAGTTCTCGACGTTCTCCACCGTCGGGCGCGTCACGAAGGGCCGCGTCCACGTCAAAACGGCGGGAACGAACTGGCTGGAAGCCGTGGCCGTGCTGGCGGAACGCGATCCGGCGCTGTACCGCAAAGCGCACAAATTCGCGCTGGCGCACCGGCCCGAGGCCGAAAAGTATTATCACGTCTCCACCAACGTCGCCGACATCCCGGATATCGATCTCCAGAGCGACGCTTACCTGCCGGAATACCTGAAAATTCCCGCCTCCAGGCAGACGCTTCACATCGCGTACGGCCTTCTCCTGGCTGAGCCCTGGTTCAGGGAGCCGTTCTTCGCGCTTCTCGCCGACTGCGAGGAGGAATACTATGAACGCCTCGTGCGGCACATCGGAAAGCACCTTCGCTACGTCACGGCAGGGGCGCAGTAAACTGAGACGGCAGCGCCATGGCAGGCGTCCCGCCGCCCGTAAAGGGCCTTTCTCATGCGGCGCAGGAACGAACGGAATACAGAGCAAGGGGAGCGGCGCGTTGAGCGGCCGCTCCCCTTTGATTTGAAACGTCTTCTGTTGTCAACCGCCGCGCGCGTTGCGGTTCGCCAGGTTCATCTGGCCTTCCTTTTTCTGCTTGGCTCCGCGCCAGGCGTACATGATCAGCGCGACGGCGATAACGCCGTACGAGAGGAAAGCGCGGAAGTATTCGCCCACGGCGGAATCGCCGAACAGAACGGAAGCGGCGCTCTGCGCCGTGATGAACAGCGAGTGGAACAGGAACGTGCCCACCAGCGCCTGCAGGTTCGTCGCGCGGTCGATGGACGCGCCGCCCACCAGAATCGCCGCGCCGGCATACAGGCCCACTTGCTCGTGGGCCGCATAGGTCTGGAACGTGCCGATGCCTTCGCTCTGCATGAACACGATCTGGCCCCATCCGGCCAGCACGGTGGAAATCATGATGGCGATCACGCGGGTTCTGTCCACGTTGATGCCGGAGGCGTTCGCCACC
>JAFZNN010000274.1 GCA_017550895.1 Clostridia bacterium | reverse complement strand
GCCTCCTTTTTGCAGCATACGTCCTATATTTTACATGATTCTTTCAAAAAAATCAATGAAAAATTCAAAAAATGCAAGCTTTCCTTCATTTTGATAAAACGGCAGCATTTTTCATGCTTGCGATTGACGCGGCGGCGGTTCTCATGTATAATTGTATAGAATTGATTTTGCACGCGGCGCGGCGCACCCGCGCGGCAGGCGATCGATCCGATGAGGAAGGGAGAGAGCAACCATGGATCAAAGCAAACTGCTTCATTATACCGCGCCGGCCAGGGCCTGGACACAGGCGCTGCCCATCGGCAACGGGCATCTCGGCGCCATGATCTTCGGCGGCGCGGAAAGCGAACATCTGGCGCTCAATCACGACGAACTCTGGACCGGCAAATATAAAGACACGACCCGCCCCGGCGCGGTCGCATCCTTCCGCAAGGCGCAGACGCTGGCGCTGGCCGGCCGGCTGCACGAGGCGCAGCAGGAGGTCGAAACGCACTTCCAGAGCGTCAACTCGCAGCTGTATCTCCCGCTGGGCGATCTGACTGCAGATTTCCGCATCGCCGGGCGCATCCGCGACTACCGCCGCTTCCTCGATCTGGATACGGCGATCAGCGGCGTTTCCTTCCGGGCGGGCAAGGCGACATATACGCGCGAATACTTCGCGAGCTTTCCCGCGCAGGTCATTGCCATGCGCTTCACCTGCACGGGCGGCAAGCTGAATTTCACGGTGCGCCTGTCCTCAAAGCTGCGCGCTTACGCCACGGCGTCGGACAACGGCATCGCGCTTGCGGGCGAATGCCCGGGCGAAGGAAACGGGGGCGACAACGGCAGCACTTTCGTTTATGCCGAAGCGCCGGAAGCGCGCGGCATCCGCTTCTTTGCGGGCCTGCGCGTGGAGAGCGACGGCCGCTGCCGCCGCGCCGACGACGGCGTGCGCGTGGAGGATGCGACGCAGGCCGTGCTGTATTTTGCGGCGGAAACCTCCTTCAACGGCTGGAACCGTCACCCCTATCTGGACGGCAAGCCCTTCCGCGCGCCCGTGGAGGAACGGCTGGCCGCCGCCGCAGACTATGAAGCGCTCCGGGCCGCGCACATCGCCGACTACCAGGCGCTGTTTCATCGCGTGACGCTCGATCTCGGCGGCGCAGGCAGCGACCTGCCCACCGACCGCCGGCTGGCCGCTTTCAAGAAGGATCCGGCCGACCGCCGGCTGATCGAGCTGGTTTATCATTTCGGCCGCTATCTGATGATCTCCGCCTCCCGCCCCGGCACGCAGCCGATGAATCTGCAGGGCATCTGGAACGACCATCTGCTCCCGCCCTGGCGGTCAAACTATACGGTCAATATTAACACGGAAATGAATTATTGGCCCGCGCTGATCACGAATCTGGCGGAAGCGAATCTGCCGCTGGTCAAAATGGCCTGCGAGCTGGCCGAGAGCGGCAAGGCCGCCGCAGAGAAGCAATACGGCGTCGACGGCTGGACGGCGCACCACAACGTCGATCTCTGGCGCATGGCCACGCCCGTGGAGGGCTGCGCCTGCTGGGCCTTCTGGCACGGCGCCTCCGGCTGGCTGTGCGAGCATCTGTTTGCGCATTATGAATTCACGAACGACCCCGCGTTCCTGCGCGAGACCGCCTATCCGGTCATGAAGGAGGCCGCGCGGTTCTATCTGGAGCTGCTCACGGAATACGACGGCTGCCTGGTGCTCGCGCCCGGCACCTCGCCGGAAAACGGCTTCCTTTATGAGGGGAAGGAATGCAACGTCGGGCGCTACAGCACGATGTCGATGTCGATCGCGCGCGAGCTGTTCCGCAACTGTATCCGCAGCGCGGCGCTGCTCGGGATCGACGCCGACTTTGCAAAAACGCTCGCGGACGCCATGGCGCGCTTCCCCGATTTCAAGCTAGGTTCGCGCGGGCAGCTGCTCGAATATGACGAGGATTACCCCGAAACCGAGCCGCATCACCGCCACTGCTCCCATCTTTACGCCCTGCATCCGGCCGACCTGATCACGCCCGACGGCACGCCCGCGCTCGCGGACGCCTGCCGGCAGACGCTGGCACTGCGCGGCGACAACGGCACGGGCTGGAGTCTCGGCTGGAAGATCAACTTCTGGGCGCGGCTGTGGGACGGCGATCACGCGAAAAAGCTCATCGAGATGCAGCTGCGTCCGGTCAAAAGCACCGGCGTGCGCTATCACCGCGGCGGCGGCACCTACGAGAATCTGTTTGACGCGCATCCCCCGTTCCAGATCGACGGCAATTTCGGCTTCGTCAGCGGCGTGACGGAAATGCTGCTGCAAAGCCGCGACGGACGCATCTATCTGCTGCCCGCGCTGCCGTCAGACTGGACCGAAGGGCGGGTCACGGGGCTTTGCGCCCGCGGCGGCGTCACCGTGGACATCGCCTGGAAAAACGGCAAAGTCCGCGCCTGCACGCTGACCGGCAAGGGCGCATTCACCGTTGTCTGCGGCGGCAGGGAAACCGCGGTCGGCCTCACGGGCGAACCGCTGACAATCAAGCCATGAAGTACGATCTTTACGATTTCGACAAAACCGTCTATCCCTTCGATTCCGAAACGGTTTTCATCTTTTACTGCCTGCTGCGCCGCCCTTATCTGCTGCTGATGGGGCCGTGGCTGCTGCTGAATCTGATCCTCTTTTTCCTCGGCTTCGGCGACAGCTTCAAGGGGCGCTGCTTCTCCTTCCTGCGCTTCGTCGACGGCGAACGGCTGGCCGGGCAATTCTGGCAGGCGGAGGAGAAACGCATCTATCCGATCTTCCGCCCGGAAAACCGCGCGCGCCCGATCGTCGTCTGCTCGGCCTCGCCGGAATTCTTTCTGCGGCCGATCTGTGAAAAATACGAGGTGTCGCATCTGATCGCAACGCCGATGGATCCGAAAACCGGCCGCATCCGCGGGCGCAACTGCAAGGATGTGCAGAAGCCCCTGCGCCTGCGGGAAGCGCTGCCCGACGCGCAGTTTGTCAACGTGTTTTCGGACGACATCCCGAGCGATATCCATATTTTCGCCCTGGGCGAACACTGTTTTTACGCAAAAAAAGGCGTCCTGACGGAGCTGCCCTTCGAGGAGCTGCAGCGCAGGGCGTCAAAACAAAAATAGATGAGAGGTTGATTGCTATGACCATCCCGCGTCCGGAATTCCCGAATCCCCAATTTGAACGCAAGCAGTGGCAGAATCTCAACGGCGTGTGGGATTTCGCCTTCGACTTCGGCAACAGCGGCCTGGCCGGCGGCATGCTTGAAAAAAGCGACTGGGACCGGCAGATCACCGTCCCCTTCTGCCCGGAGAGCCGGCTTTCCGGCGTCGGCTACACCGATTTTATCCCGGCGGTCTGGTACCGCCGCACCGTGCAGATCACCGATGCACAGCTGGAAGGCCGCGTCTTTCTCTGCTTCGGCGCCGTGGATTATGAAACACACGTCTATGTCAACGGCAAGGAGGCCGGCGTCCATTTCGGCGGCTACACCTCTTTCCGCTTTGATATCACCGCACTGCTGCGCGCAGGCGAGAATGTGATCATCGTCAACGCGCAGGACGACACGCGCTCCCGCCGCATCCCGAGCGGCAAGCAGAGCGACCGCCTGGCGTCCTACGGCTGCATGTATACCCGTACGACCGGCATCTGGCAGACCGTGTGGCTGGAATTCACGCCCCGCAGCTACAT
>JAFZNN010000021.1 GCA_017550895.1 Clostridia bacterium | reverse complement strand
TGATTTCGCCCCAGCCGAAGGGGAAAAGGAATTCGATGTCGCAGGCGGCCTTGGCATAATGCGCGAGCTTCTCATGGTCGTGATAGCGCAGATGCTCCGGCGCGATGCCCAGATCCTCATAGTACTTTTTGCCGTAAGCCTTGAAATAGTCGTAGAGCTCGGTGTCCGTGCCCTCCTTGCAGAAGGTCTGAAACTCCATCTGCTCGAATTCGATCGTGCGGAAGGTGAAGTTGCCGGGCGTGATCTCGTTGCGGAAGGCTTTGCCGATCTGGCCGATGCTGAACGGGAGCTTCGCGCGCATGGAGCGCTGCACGTTGAGATAGTTGACGTATTCGCCCTGCGCGTTCTCCGGGCGCAGATAGATCACGCTCTTGCTGTTGTTGGTCACGCCGCGGAAGGTCTGGAACATCAGGTTGAATTCGCGGATCTCCGTGAAGTTGTGCTTGCCGCAGTGGGGGCAGGGGATGGAATGCGCCTTGATATATTCAAACATTTCCTGCTTGGTCATGCCGTCGGCATGCGCGTCGGGATCGAAATCGTCGATCAGGTTGTCGGCGCGGTGACGCATTTTGCATTCCTTGCAGTCCAGCAGCGGGTCGGAAAAGCTTGCCACGTGGCCGCTCGCTTCCCAGACGCGGGGATGCATCAGGATATCGGCGTCCACTTCGTAGCTGTTTTTGCGCTCCTGAATGAAGCGCTTGCGCCAGGTATCCTTCACATTATTCTTCAGCCGGGCGCCGAGCGGGCCGTAATCCCAGGTGTTGGCAAGGCCGCCGTAGATCTCGCTGCCGGCGAAAATGAAGCCTCTGTTTTTGCAGAGCGCAACGATTTTTTCCATGGTTTTTTCGGTGTTGTTCATAGCAGAATCTCCCTCACGGGAACTGTTGCGATTCCTCACACCCACAGTTCCCCATGATATATTTTTTATAATGATACTTGAATTATGCCGGAAAGTCAAGGCTTTCGCGGGCAAAAAAGGCAGAAAAATCGGCGCTGCCGCCCGCTTTTTTTGGAGGAATCCACAGCGCGCGGCGGTTGCAAACGCCGCAGGACTGTGCTATAATATAGGGTAATTATATTAAGGATGATTCCGAACCTGACAGAAAAGGATGATGCGCAATGACAAAAATCGATATTTTCTCCGGCTTTCTCGGCGCGGGGAAAACGACGCTGATCAAAAAGCTGATCGCCGACAGCTACAAGGGCGAATCCCTGGTGCTGATCGAAAATGAATTCGGCGAGATCGGCATCGACGGCGGCTTCCTGCAGGACGCAGGCATCAGAATCAACGAGATGAGCAGCGGCTGCATCTGCTGCTCGCTGGTCGGCGACTTCGCCCAGGCGCTCAGACAAGTGCTCGCGGAGTATGCGCCGGACCGCATTCTGATTGAGCCGTCGGGTGTCGGCAAGCTTTCCGACGTGATCAAGGCCGTGCAGAATCTGCACAGCGACGAAATCGTGCTCAACGCCTTTGCCACCGTCGTGGACGCGGGCAAATGCAAGATGTATATGAAGAATTTCGGCGAGTTTTTCAACGATCAGGTGGAGCACGCCGGCACGGTGGTCATGAGCCACGCCGACGTCGTCAGCGCGGAAAAGCTGGCCGCGGCGGTCGCGCTGGTGCGTGAGAAGAATCCGACGGCGGTCATTGTGACTACGCCGATCGCGCAGCTGGACGGCGCGACGCTGCTCGAGGCGATCGAGCGCAAGGATACGCTCAACGCCGCGATCGAGCACCTGCTTGCCGAGTGTGACGATGATGACGACGAGCACGCGCATCACCACCATCATCATGACGACGATGATGACGACGACGAGCATGAGCACCACCATCACCATCATGATGATGATGACGATGAGCACGAACACCACCATCATGAT
>JAFZNN010000273.1 GCA_017550895.1 Clostridia bacterium | reverse complement strand
ATGCCGGCTGCGCGCAGTGCGTCAAAAAACGCGCGCACATCCTGCAGCGCCGTTTCGCGATCGGTGTCATACCGCTCGAGGATGCGGTCCGTCACCGCCTCGGCGTCGGCGCATTCCGGCACGCAGTCAAATATGAATGCGCCGAGCTCGTTGATCGCGATGATCCCGTCAAACACCTTGGCCGCTTCCCCGATGGGCACGAGAAAGAATTCTCCGGCAATCTCACGCTTGACAAACTCATAATTGATCTTCATGCGCATTCTCCTTTTCCATTTCCTCACAGTTCTTCTGATACACCGCCGGCACATGGGCGGAAATCTCGCAGATATAGAGCGGGGGCGCGTCAAAGCCGCCGGTCTCGCACAGCTGCGACGCCGCGCAGAGGTTGCAAAGATGCTGGTATTCACACTTCTTGCACTGCAGCGGCATACGCACGGCGGCAGCCTGCCGCTTGGTTTCCTCCCAGCAGGCGTCAAAGCCCCGCGCGCACACGTTGTTTTCCGCCGGTGCGGGCACCATGCCGCAGAAGCTCATATTGCCGCGCCAGTCGATCCAGGCAGAAGTGGAGCCCGCCCGGCAGCGAATGCCGTCGCACTCCAGATGCTCCGGGCAGTCCCGATCCCGCTCATAGGCAACGCCCGCGAGGATGCGCCGCGTCCGGTCGGCAAATTCCTCCGCCGAAAGCAGATGCCGATCCGTCGCCGCGCGCAGCGCAGCCACCTGCGCCGCAGGCAGGCGGTCGCCCGTCGTGCCGAGCCGCGCCGAGGGGAACATATAGGCCGTGCCCTTGAAGACCAGCGCATGCGCATCGCAAAAACGCATGATATTTTCCAGATCGTCCGCATTCTGCGGCGTGATGCTGGAATTGACCTTCACGGGGATGCCCTTCGCCTG
This sequence comes from Clostridia bacterium, assembly GCA_017550895.1. GTDB lineage: Bacteria > Bacillota > Clostridia > Oscillospirales > Acutalibacteraceae > CAG-177. The sequence continues at coordinate 5,013 of JAFZNN010000273.1, read as the reverse complement.
CAGCCGTTCAATATTGGCCGCGACGGTTTCAAAGGCGGGCACGCCGCAAAGGTCGGCGTAAACTTCGTTGCGCGTGCCGTAGAGAGACACGTTGATCCGGTTCGGCGGAAAGCGGTCAAACAGCGCCAGATGCGCATCTGACAGCAGCGAAAGATTCGTATTCAGCGACACGATGAATCCCATATGCGCGAGCGCTTCATAGATTTCGCAGAAATCCGCCCGCACGAGCGGCTCGCCGCCCGTGAGCAGCAGAAACATCGCCCCGGCCGCTTTCGCCTGCTCAGCGATCGAAAGCCACTGCGCCGCCGTCAGTTCCTCCGGCTGAAACCGGTTGCAGTCGGTATTGTGGACATAACACATTTTGCAGCTGAAATTGCAGCGCGCCGTCAGCTCCAGCGTCACATCCAGCGGTATTTTATTCTGCGACGCCCGCTGATGCAGATACTTCACGATAAAGGGCTCCGCGGATTCTCTTACCTTTGCCATAACGTCTTCTCCAGCAGGGCAACCGCTGCGGCCTCCGGCCGGCATGTCAGCGCATAAACCGGCACATTCTGACAGACCTGCAGCGCAAACTCCGTTGCCCGCGCGTTCTGATAGGTTTCATAACTCAGCTGCGCCAGCAGCGGCAGCATCGCCTGCATGCCCGTGCGCGGCGCAATGCGGTTTTCTTCTCCCTTCCCCAGCAGGACGATCGCCTTCACCGGCGCAGACCGGTTCAGCGCGATCTGTGAGGAACCGCAGTAAGGCGTGCCGAACGCGGTCAGCCTGCCGTTTGCCATGCGCAGGATCGAGCGGTCGCCGTTGACGATCTCCGCGCCGCGTTCCGCCGCCCAGAGCGCCGCCTGCGTGGACTTTCCGGCGCCTTTGTCAGCGACAAACAGTACCGCTTCCTCGCGATACAGAATGAAGGAGCTGTGGCAGAGAAAGCAGTCCCGCTCCGCGAGAAGCTCCGGCAGATTCAGCGCGAAAAAGAGCATCGAATCCCACAGGCCGTCCGGATAATCCACGGTCAGCAGCACCCGATCGCCCTGCGTTTCGCGGCAGGCAAACGGAACCGCGCGGCCAGGTTTGGGATAGGTCGTAAACAGGCGCAGCTGCGCGCCGTCGCGATAAAACGCGCGATCCGGCTTGCGGTCGACCAGATCGCCCGTCCGGGGCGGGAGCGCACCGTCCGTGACGGAAACCGTCAGATCGCATGCGCCTGCGGGGGCATAAAACGCGCCGTAGAACCGGCTGTCCGCCACCGGGCGCTGACTCTCCACGCCGATGCGCAGACCGGCCAGCGCATAGTATTTATTCTTCATAGGTGATATCCATCACTTGGCCGAGATGCGCAGACACCTGCTGGCGAATCTCGCCGGCCTTGATGCCGGTGACCGAGGCGCGGTAGGTAATACCGCCGAGCAGCCCGTTTTCATCGACGTTTTTATAGTAGACCGTGAACGTGCCGGGCAGATCGCGGTCCGTCTTGTTTTTGAGATTGATCGTGCCGGGGGAAACATAGACCTCCAGCAGATCCTCCTGCAGGCTCGGCGGCGTGAGATACTCCGCCTGCGTCGTCACCGCGCCGCCCGTGATCGCAGCGTCCGAATAAGGCTGACGGTCCCGGCTGAGCACGGTCACGCGCGCGCCCGCATGCACGGCGCTGGCAACGAATGTGTAATCCGTTTCGCCCGCCGTCACGGTGAACTCCAGATACTGATAATCTGTCTCTCCGGTGTTGAGCAGGCGCACGGCCGCAATGTTCTCCACCTGTTCATCGCTGCCGTCCTCAATGAACTTGCCGCTGTAGGAAATCAGCTCCGCGATGGCCAGATCCTTCGTCAGCTGCAGCTGCGGCTGCGTTGTTTCCGCCTCCTGCGGCGGCGTTTTGGCCGTTTTTCCATGCAGAATGATAACCGCCACTGCGCCGATCACGAGGATCAGCGCGGCGGCGAGAATCACAATCAGCATCGGTTTCTTTTTCATCGTCATCGATTCCTTTGCCGAGGCAGACCTGCCCCGTGGCTGCAGGGCAGGACCGCCTATGATTATGAGTTGTAGACGTTATAGTCCGCGACGGGGACGTTGTAGCAGACGTTGCCGCCGGAGGTTCTGTCGCAGGGCGGTCTGCTCGAGAAGATCGTGCAGCCCAGGTCCTCATCTTCCACCGGGCAGACATAATCATCATGTATTGCCTGGTAATAGCAACCCGTGCCGGCGCCGGTCACCAGCGGAATCTGATGAAATTGAAATGCCGGTTTCATGTAGGCCAGTTTTGCCATCTTATTTCACCGTTCCTTTCATAAAGCTCAGTCTGAACACCTGCAGCAGCCGTTCTGCCAGCTTCTGCAGCAGCGCCTGCAGCGTCAGCGTCCGGCGGCCGTCGTTCGCGTTCCCGCCGTTCTGCCCTGCCGCCACTGTGACGCTCGTGGGCAGCACCTGCGTCAGCTTCGCCGTCGCGCCGTCCTCCAGCGTCACGTCATAGCTGCTTGTGCCGCTCGTCTTCGCCACGAACGTGTAGGTCCACTGCCGCAGACCTTCCGCCGTTTCCGTATAGCCCGCAAGCTCCGCGCCGTCCACATACGCCTTCGTGAAATTCGCCGGCGCCGTGATCGTCAGCGTTGCCGCGTCGCCCACGTTGTAGCTCGCTTTATTCCATCTGAGCACCACGCCGGTCGCATCCGCCGTCGTCTGCTCAATATGAATCGTCCTTGCCACGGCCTTCGCCGTCACCAGATCCTGCGGCGTAAAGCTGAAGCTCATCTGATTCGCGCCCGCGACCGTCGCCGTGCCGTAGGACCACTTCAGCTTCGTGATCGAAATCACTTTGCCTTCGCCCGACGTATTCGTCACGATGATCGCGCTCGTCGTCGTGCAGGTATCCTTGTTTGTCGTCGTCCACTGCACCGCGCCGGTGATCTCATGATAGATATCCGTCGCGCCCGTGATATTCACTGTCTGCGTGCCGGCCGAATCGATCCGCACCGTGCCGCTGCCGCCGCGTACCATCTTCAGACCGATGCAAAGCTTCGCGGGCTGCGCGGCCGTCGCCGTTTCCATATTGAACGCGATTGCCTGGCCCGGGTTGAGATAGACCTCGTTCTTCGGGCCGACGTCCGCATATTTCGCCAGGTCGATCGTCTCCGAAGCCGCGCCGAGATCGAGGAAGGCCACGCCGTTCGTCGCCTGACCGCCGTTGTCGGGATCGATCAGCAGGGCGCGCACGCTCTGATACGTTGCGTTCAGCTCGCGATCCAGCGCGTAGGCGTCATAGACGGGCGTGCCGGAGGTGATATTTTCCGGAGCGACCGGATCATAGATGCGCACCGCATCCACGTAGAACTTATACTGCCCGTCGCCGGTCAGATCCTGCCGCGCGGAATACCGCGGCTCGATGACGACCTTGTACGTGCCGTACGTCAGATCGGTGTAGCTGATGATCGGCACCTGATACAGGCCTTCCTCACCGTTCGCCTTTGTCGCGACCCAGCCGGTGGCCTGCACTGCACCGTCAGACGGCGTCGTCGTGCCGCGGCGCGTGCCGTTGATGAAGAACGTGCCGCTGCCGGTGTCATTCGTGAAGTAGATCGGATCATTGCCTTCTGCGGTCAGCGTCACGGTATTGTTCGCATCCAGATAAAGCGGACCGTATTCATAACCGAAATAGGTATTGATCAGCGTGGATTCGATATTCGTTTCCGTTTCATTTTCGACCTTGTAGATATCCACAAACGCGAGGCCCGCCTTATTCGTCGTGGCCGCGTAGAAATCGAAGCCCGTGCCCGTGAAGGTAAACGTCGCGGTCGCGCCGGTGTCGCCCTTCTTCACGGTCACATATTTCGCGTTGCCCATCGAATAGGTCGTTTCATTCGACGTTTCATACGCGCTCATCGGGGAGCCGCTCTCGCCGGGACGCAGGCCTTCCTCAAACACGCCGGAATACTCCGTGCCGGCATCCTGCCAGGCAACTTTGCCGTCCTTAAAGGTGATGAAGCCGGTTTCCTCATAGTAGACGCTTGAGGCGGGCACGACCGTCACGGTCGCGGAGCCGGTTGCGCCGTCCTTGCTTGCCGTGTAGGTGAAGGTCACGGCGCTGTTGAGCTGCGCGCTCGGGGTGAAGACGACCTTGCCGTCACTGATCGACGTTGTGAAGCCCGTGCCGCCGGTCACTGCATCCAGCGTCGCGTCGGAAATATCATTGCCCAGCACGTTCAGCTTCGTTGCCCGGTTGCCGGAGAGGATGAACGTATCATCCCGCGCCACCTGCGTCCACTTCGCGTAGAGCGTGGTATTCGCCGTCGGGGTGTAGGTGCTGCCGCTGACCTGCGACGTAAACGCATCGTCCTGATACCAGCCCGCGAAGGCGTAGCCCGTTTTGGTCGGGGTCGGGAGCGTCACGCTGCCGAGCGTCCAGACCGCGTACAGCGGCACTTCGCCGTTTTCGACCGTTGTCAGATTGTTGACGCTCTCTTCGTCGTCATAGACCTTTGCGCCGTCCGCGGCGGTCGCCCAGCCGTCAAAGCTTGCGGTCGCGGTATCCGAACCGTTCGCGCTGCCGTTGTCATACACATACGTCACCGTGTAGGCGCGGCCGTAGGCGTTCGCGGTCAGGTTCTGCGCCGTGCCGTAGGTGAAGGCCTGATTGCTCATGCTGCCGGTCGTCGCGCCGTTGCCGTTGAAGGACACGACGTAGGCAATGTACATCGTCTTCTGATGGCCGCAGCCCGCGCAGGTGCAGATCTTCGAGCCGTCATTCTGACCGACCCACGCGCCGTAGCTGTGGTTCTCCGTCTGCGTGTGGCTTTCATCATTTTCGCACACGCGCTGATGCTGATTCTCATTCAGATAGGTCCACGCGCCCCAGTTGTGGTCGGTGGCGAGGATCACCGTCGAGGCCTGCGTGATCTCCGTTGTACCTGCGGCGTTGCTGAAATACTTCTGACAGCCGGAGCAATACCAGTATTCATAATTACCTGCTGTGGTACAGGTCGCCGCTTTCGCCGCAGTGTGGGTCAGATTTGTGTGGTT
>JAFZNN010000272.1 GCA_017550895.1 Clostridia bacterium | reverse complement strand
TGGGCGGGCGCGGGCGCGACCGTGCCGCTGACCGGCTTCGGCTTCGCGATGGCGGAGGGCGTGCGCAAGGCGGTGGAGACGCAGGGCGCGGCGGGCATTCTGACCGGCGCGCTGACGGCCGGCGCGGGCGGGATCACGGCGGCCGTGCTCTGCGCGCTGGCGGCGGCGTTTCTGACAAGGCCCAAAGAAAAATGAGCAAAAAGAAAAGCCGGGCGTGTTTCCACGCCCGGCAGATCGGGAACTTGTATTATTGTGCGGGAGCAGCGATCTCCGGCTGTTCCATGCAGGAGCAGGAGACATAGTTCTCTTCCTGGTCGGCCTTGGCATTCTTCTTCTCAAGCAGCTTTTTGACCGCGAAGCAAATGCCGGCGATTGCGGCTGCAACAGCGATGACGATGGCAGTGATCTTCAGAATCTTTTTGAATAACTCCATGGTATGAACCTCCGTTTTTCATTTTTATAGCTCTATTATAACGAATGGCGGGGGAAATGTCAATAAAATTTAAAAGACTGCGGCCATAAAATTTATGTTCGCAGTCTTTTGATGGCAGTCTTATTTCACAAGCTGTGCGAGCGCAGATTTCTTGTGCGCGGCATTGTTCTTGTGGATCAGGCCCTTCGCAGCAGCCTGGTCGACCTTTTTGATCGCTGCTTTGACAAGCGCTTCCGTCTCGGGAGACTGCGCCTTCGCAGCGGCATTTGCCTTTTTGATCGCAGTTTTGAGCGCAGTATTGCGGGATTTGTTTCTGGCGGCTCTGGTCTTATTGACGATCACTCTTTTTTTCGCCGACTTAATATTGGGCATCACGACACCTCCTTCTTCATACAGGAAATTATCTTAACACACTTTTTCTTCAATTGCAAGGAATTTTTGAAAAAAATATGCGCTGCGCACGAAAAATGCCGTCAAAACAGCCGTGTGCGCGATGATTATACACGCAAATCCGAAAAAAATCAAGAGGGGGAACGGCTTTTTATGACGATTCGGACGGATTTGGCGCTCGAAAGCTGCGAAACGCTCGCGCCGCAGACGCCCGGGCTGCGCGTTGAAACGGAGGAAACGCCGCAGGCGAAGGTGACCCGGATCGATGTGCTCGACGCGCAGGGCGCCGCGGCCGCAGGCAAACCGGTCGGCCGATACGTCACTGTGGAGGTCGCGCCGTTTGCCACGCATGCGCAGTATATCGACGGCAGCTTTCCGACTCTGCGCGCGGAGCTTGCGCGGATGCTTCCGCAGCAGGGGGAGATCCTGGTGGCGGGGCTCGGGAATCCGCGTATCACGCCGGATGCGTTCGGGCCGCGCTGCGCGGCCATGATGTTTGCGACGCGGCATATCACGGGGGAGCTGCTGGAGCAGACCGGGCTGCAGGCGCTGCGCCCCGTGAGCGTGCTGGCGACCGGCGTGCTCGGGGAAACCGGCGCGGAGGCGAGCGAGTGGATCCGCGGCGCGGTGCAGATGCTGCATCCGGCGGCGGTGGTCGCCCTGGATGCGCTCGCCGCCCGCAGCGCGGACCGGCTGGGCACCACCGTGCAGCTGTGCGACACGGGGATTGTGCCCGGCTCGGGCGTTGGCAACGCTCGGCGGGAAATCAGCGCGGCGACGGTCGGCGTGCCGGTGATCGCCGTCGGGGTGCCGACCGTGGTGGACGCCGCAGCGCTGCTGGCGCAGGCGCGGGGAGAAACGGATACGGCGACGGCGGCCATGATGGTGACCCCGCGGGAGATCGATCTGCTGATCGAGCGTGCGGCAAAGCTGACCGCGCTGGCGCTCAACTGCGCCCTGCAGCCGGAGATTTCGCCGGAGGATATGCTGATTTTAACGGCATAAGTTCGGCAAATTGCAAAAGATTCTTCCCCTGTTTTTGTGCAGATATACAAAATTTCCTGCGCGCGTTTTTGTGTCTTTCCAAGCCGCCCGTCGACGCAGAATAAGCGGATGTGCCATATCTTGTGCCGCATGCGCAGGGCGGCCACAACCTATGATTGCTTCAGCCGGCCGGGTCCGAATGATCCGGCCGGCTGTTTTGCCGTCCGGTGTCGGAATCGGAGAGAAAAAAGTCAAAAATTTGACAAAAAAGGGCTTGCATTTTTGGAGATGATCCATTATAATGATGGGGACGGATGTTGAGTTATGTTGAGTTTTGTTCAGCAAAACCAAATCCGAACCATTCCGGAGAGCACGCATGGAAGGAGGCGGACGCTGTGCTGGAAATCTGCAAAGAGACTCGTTGTTTCGATCAAGTGAACAGGATGGCGATTCCGCCGCAATTCCGTGAGCATCTCAGGAAGGGCGCGGTTCTGGTGAAATCGATTCACGATGATCCGTGCCTTGTCATCTTCCCGCTGGCGGACTGGGAGCGCTTCAGCGCAAGCGTGACCGCCTCCTACACCGGCAAGATGCAGGCGCGCGCGGAGCGCAAGCTGGCGGACCGCAGCGAGCGCATCAATCTCGACAGCGCCGGGCGCATCATGCTGAAAGAGGATTTCAAGGCGTTTGCCAAGCTGGAGCGGGAAGTGCTCGTGGTCGGCGTCGCCGGCAGAATCGAGCTTTGGAACCAGGCGGAATGGGAAGCCTACAACGCCGAGGACAACGAAGACGACATCGATCTGAGCAACGCGAGCTATTCGCCGGTCCCGCAGCCGGCGCCTGCGGAATGAACCGTTCGTTCCGCCATGTGCCGGTCCTGTTTGAAGCGGCCGTGGATTCGCTGCGGATCGACCCGCACGGCGTCTATGTGGACTGCACGGGCGGCGGCGGCGGTCACTCCGCCGCGATTGCAAGCCGCCTGACCGACGGACGCCTGCTCTGCATCGACCGGGATCCGGAAGCGATCGCGGCGCTGAACGCGCGGTTTGCGGATCAGCCGCAGGTCACGGTGGTGCAGGAGAACTTTTTTCATCTGAAATCCATTCTTCCCGCGCAGGGGATCGACGCGCCAGACGGCATTCTGGCGGATCTGGGCGTCAGTTCCCATCAGCTGGATGCGCCGGAGCGCGGGTTTTCCTTCCATAAAGACGCGCCGCTGGATATGCGCATGAGCATGTCCGGACGCACGGCCGCGGAAGCGGTCAACAGCCTCGGACAAGCCGAGCTGCAGCGGATCCTGTCTGAATACGGAGAAGAAAAATTTGCGCCCGCCATCGCACGCGCGATCGTCAGAGCGCGGGACGCGGCGCCGATTGAAACGACGCTGGCGCTTGCGCAGATCGTGTCGGACGCCGTGCCGGCCTATGCGCGCAGAGACGGCCATCCGGCCAGAAAAACCTTTCAGGCGCTGCGCATCTACGTCAACGGCGAGCTGGACGGGCTGACGGAAGCGGTCACGGACCTGTTTGAATGCCTGAAGGTCGGCGGCCGCGTGAGCGTGATCACCTTCCATTCGCTGGAGGACCGGGCGGTCAAGCGTGCCTTTGCGCCGCTGGCGGTCGGCTGCACCTGCCCGCGGAATTTTCCGGTCTGCGTCTGCGGCAAACAGCCGCGCGCCAGACTGCTTAAACCCGTGACGCCCTCGGCAGAGGAGCTTGCCGACAATCCGCGCAGCCGCAGCGCGAAACTGCGTACGGCGGAACGGCTGGCGCCGAAACAGATTTCCGTCATTTAATTATAATGATTCATAACATAGAGAAAGGAGGAAGCGCAATGCCGCAGGCAACCAACATCGAACGGCTGGATTTCAGCACGCTGGTGGCGGGCAACACCGTTGCCGTCCCGCAGGAACTGCCTGTTTCACAGCCGAAAACAGAAAAAAAGAAGACCGGACAAGCGGTCCGTCCGCTGATCGACGGGCGTCAGGCGGCGCGCGTGATCGCGGTGATTGCTGTCACGTTTTCGCTCTTCCTTTCGATTCTGTTCATGCGCATTTATGTGATGCACCTGGAGCAGGACGCGGCTGCGCTGCAGACGCGGATCAGCTATGCAAAGAGCGAGGGTGTCCGTCTGAACCGGGCGCTGGATACCGTGATCTCCCGCGAAAAGATCGACGAGTATGCGGTGGGAACGCTTGGCATGCGTCCGATCGAGCGGTATCAGATCCACTATTTTGCGGATGAGAGCGGCGACCGCGTCGTCATTTCCGGCGGCAAGACCGTTCAGTAAAATATCTCCGCGTTTCCCGTGATAGGTGGGGGATGCGCGGATCTATATGTTTCAGTGCGGCTGCCGTTTCGGCGGCAGCCCCCTCTCTTTTTCCGCTTTTGCGGCGCTGCCGCACAGGCGGATCCGGCTGTCTTCTGCATGGAAGCGTTTCCCGCGTCGGGCGGGGCTGCGAACGTGCGCTGCAACTGCGGCGTTCGCTCACATGTTCGGAGACGGCATATTTTTTCGCTTTTCTTATTATTATTAAAATAATGGCGTCCCCGCAGCGTGCAGGCGGGCGACGGATCGCAATTCAGAAACGGGGGCGATCGGAATGGATCGGCGATCCACAGAAAAAACGAATCAGAAAAAGAAGCGGGAGCGCACGTCGTCAACCGTGCTTGTGCGCCGCCGCGCGGGGATCGCCTTTGCGGCGCTGGCGCTGATTATGCTGGCCAATATCGTGAATCTCGGCCGCGTGCAGATCGTTCAGAACGAATACTACAGCGGGCTTGCAAAGAAAAATCAGATGCAGGATACGGAGATCGAGGCCGCCCGCGGCGTGATCTACGACGCGAAAAAAACCATCCTTGCCGAAAGCGCGAGCGTCTGGCTTGTCTATATCAACCCCCGCAGCATAGCGGATGAGGACAGCTACACCGATCCGGCCACCGACGAGCCGGCGTCGATCGGCTTTCGCGAGGCGCTCTGCCAGCGGCTGGCGGATATTACGGGCGTTGCCTATGAGGAAATTCTGGAGAAGGCGGAGCGCAGCAGCTATTCCGATCTGACAATCAAACGGCAGATCGAGCTCGAGGAGCGCGACCGCATCGCGGAACTGATGTCCTCCACCTACGAGGGCGTCCGGCGGGTGCAGACCCGCGACGGCATCACGGAAAAGACCGTCAAGGTCGCTTTCAAAAAGGGCGTCGGCCTGAAAACCGACGTCAAGCGGTATTATCCCTATTCCACGCTCGCAGCCAACGTGCTGGGCTTCGTGCAGTTCCGGGATGAAGACTATGTCGGGCGTTCCGGCATCGAGAGCTATTACAACACTGTGCTGTCCGGCACACCCGGGCGGATCATTTCCGCGCTCGACGGACGCAGCGGCACGCTGGACGATGAATACGAAACGATCTTTGAGGCGCAGCAGGGGCACAGTCTGGTGCTCACCATCGACGAGGTGATCCAGCGCTATCTGGAGAGCAGCCTGACGCAGGCCTACATCAATGCGCAGGCAAAGGGCGCGTACGGCGCGATCATGAACAGCAAGACCGGCGCGATCCTTGCCATGGCCTGCATCGAGAGCTATGATCTGAATGATCCGCAGCATCTGGATGCATCCGTGTATGAATATATCGCGGCGGAAGGCGAGAAGGAGGATACGGAGGAGCTGGACGAAAACCAGCGCAAGAGCATCCTCGAGGAATTCCCGGATGACGTGGAGGCGCAGGCGGCCGCCCGGCGGCGCGCGATCCAGAGCAAGCTCCTGCTTGAAAAGTGGCGCGTGCCGATCGTGACGGATATTTACTATCCCGGCTCCTGCTTCAAACCGCTGCTTGCGGCTGCCGCGATCGAGGAAGGCGCTGTTTCGCTTGAGGATTTCAACTATTCCTGCGGCGGCGCGATCACGATCGCCGGCGAAACCTTCCACTGCCACAATGAAAGCGGCCACGGTCCCCAGAATCTCAAGCAGGGCCTGATGAATTCCTGCAACCCCTTCTTCATCACGGTCGGGCAGAAGCTCGGCAGTGAGAAATACTACGAATACTTCGAGGCTTACGGATTTACGGAGAAAACGGGCATCGACCTGCCGGATGAAACCCGTCCGGCGCCGGGCGTCAACTATTACACGCAGGACCGGCTCGGCAAGGTGGAGCTTGCCAGCTGCTCCTTCGGCCAGTCCTTCCAGATCACGCCCATTCAGATGCTCAACGCGATCAACTGCATCGCCAGCGGCGGCTATCTGATGACGCCCTATCTGGTGGCGCAGGAGCTGGATGAAAACGGCAACGTGGTCGCCGAAACCGAGCCGACGGTCAAACGGCAGGTGTTCTCGCGGGAAACCGCGGCGACCGTGGCGGATATGATGGAAGGCGTCGTGATCAGCGGCACGGGCAAAAACGCTTATGTGCCCGGCTACCGTCTGGCCGGCAAAACCGGCACGTCGCAGAAATACAACAACTCCGCCGACAAGAAAAACTACATCGCTTCCTTCGTCTGCTTTGCGCCGGCGGATGATCCGGAGATCTCCATGATTCTCATCATCGACGAGCCGGTCGGCCAGATCAACGGCGGCCAGATCTGCACGCCCGTGGCGGCGCAGGTGGCGGAGAAAACGCTGGAATATCTCGGCGTGGAGCGGCAATACAACGATGACGAGCTCGCGCATCTGGATGAGAACACCCCGAACCTTGTCAACCGTTCGCTGGAGGACGCCAAGGCGCTGCTGGAGGCGCGCGGCTTTGAAGCCAAGGTCATCGGCGAGGGCGACACCGTCGTCAGACAGATGCCCGGTTATAACCAGACGGTGCCCAAGGGCGGCGTTGTGGTGCTTTACACGGAAGAGGATGCGGAGCGCCTGATGGTCAAGGTGCCCGAACTGACGGAAATGACGCTGTCGCAGGCAACGAAAGCCGCGCTTGCCGCCGGACTGAATATCCGGATCTCCGGCAACTCGCTGGAAAAGAGCGAGCTGGTTTCCTACAGCCAGAGCAGCGAAGCCGGTTCGGAGGTCGAATACGGAGAGGTCGTCACCGTTTATTTCAAATCGAACACCGGCGTGGACGATTTTGTGGATTGACAGGAGGAGATAAAATGAAGCTCAGTGTGCTTGCTGCCGCAGTCGGCGTGCAGTGGACGGGGGCGGACCCGGAGGTCACGTTTCTGACCGACAACTCCGCAAAGGTTGCGCCGGACTGTGTGTTTATTTGTATTGAGGGGCGGCATTTCGACGGCCACACCAAGGCGGCGGAGGCGCTGGAAAACGGCGCGGCGGCCGTGGTGGTCAGCCGGGATCTCGGCCTGGAGCGGCAGATTCTTGTGGAGAATACCCGCAGCGCTTATGCGTATATGGCGGCTGCCTTTTTCGACCATCCCGAGCAGAAGCTCCGGCTCATCGGCGTGACCGGCACCAACGGAAAAACGACCTCCTGCTTTATTCTCCGTTCGATCCTGACCGCGCTCGGCTGCAAAACCGGCCTGATCGGCACGGTCAAGAATATGGTCGGCGAGGAGGAATACCCCGCCGTGCTCACAACCCCGGATTGCTTTGAGCTGTTTTCGCTCTTTGCGAAGATGGTGCAGGCCGAATGCGAATACTGCGTGATGGAGGTCTCCTCGCAGGCGCTGGATCAGCACCGTGTGGACGGCGTGCAGTTCGACGCCGCGATCTTCACGAATCTGACGCAGGATCATCTGGATTATCACGGCAGCTTTGAAAACTATCGTGCGGCCAAGACGCAGCTGTTTGCGCACTGCGACCTTGCCGTGGTGAATATCGACGACCCGGCGTCGCGCGAAATGCTCGCCGCCGCTGCGGGGCGCAAGGTGACCTTCTCGATCGACCGGGACGCCTGCGACTATTCCGCGAAAAATATCCGTATGACCACGGACGGTATAAAATACGAGCTTGTGAGCAATGATACGATCGGCAGAGCGTCCTTCGTCGTGCCCGGCCGGTTCTCCGTTTATAACTCCATGGGCGCCGCGGTCTGCCTGATCGAGCTGGGCTTCCCGTTCCGCGACGTGCTGCAGGCGCTCGCGGAATGCGGCGGCGTGCCCGGCCGCATGGAGATCGTGCCGACCGGTACGCCTTATACCGTGCTGATCGATTACGCCCACACGCCCGACGGGCTGGAAAATGTGCTCAAGTGCGTGCGCGAGGTCGCGACGGGACGCGTGATCTGTGTGTTCGGCTGCGGCGGCGACCGCGACAGCACCAAGCGCCCGCTGATGGGGGAGATCGCCTCAAGGCTTGCGGATCTTGCGGTTGTGACCTCCGACAATCCGCGCACGGAAGACCCGGACGCGATCATCGAGGATATCCGCAAGGGCCTGCACACCGGCATGGCGCGCATCCTTGTGGACAGTGACCGGCGGCATGCGATCCGCCGCGCGCTCTCCGCCGCGAAGCCCGGCGATATCGTCGTGCTTGCGGGCAAGGGGCAGGAAACCTATCAGATTCTGAAGACCGGAAAGATCCATTTCGACGAGCGGGAAGTGGTCGCGGAGATCCTGCAGTCCAAAACGGGGGATGCCGAATGAAAGCTATGACATTTCGGGAAGCTGCCGCTGCGATGGGAACGCAGACGGAGCTGCCCGGCAGCTTTGCGGCGGTCACAACGGATACCCGCGCCATCGCGCAGGACGGCCTGTTCATCGCGCTCAAGGGCGACCGGTTTGACGGCCATGATTTCGCGTCGCAGGCGCTCGCGCAGGGCGCGGCGGCGGTCGTGACCGAGCGGGATCTCGGCCTCGGGGAGCGGCAGCTGCTGGTGGCGGATACGCACCGGGCGCTGCTCGCGCTGGCGGGCTACTACCGCAGCCTGTTTCAGATCCCCGTGATCGGCGTGACCGGCAGCGTGGGCAAGACGACCACGAAGGAAATGGTGCACGCGGTGCTTTCCGCAAAATACAATACGCTGAAAAATGAAGGCAATCTGAATAATGAGATCGGTGTGCCGCTTACGCTGTTCCGGCTGGAAAAGACGCATGAAGCGGCGGTGATCGAGATGGGCATGAGCGGCTTCGGCGAGATTTCGCGGATGACGCAGGCCGTGCGGCCGGACGCCGCGATCATCAGCAACATCGGCGTTTCGCATATCGAAAAGCTCGGCTCGCAGGCGGGTATCCTGCGCGCCAAGCTGGAGATTCTGGACGGCATGGCGCCGACGGCGCCGCTGTTCCTCAACGGGGATGATCCGCTGCTGGCCGCCGTGCGGCCCGGCGCGCATCCCGTCACCTTTTACGGAATTGAGCAAGATCGTTGCAGCGTGCGAGCGCTGCATTTGGCCTCCGAAGAAACGGGAACTGATTTCGCACTGCAGTTCCCCGGCGGCACGGGCAGGGTCAGCCTGCCCTGCCCGGGCCGCCACAACGTCTACAACGCGCTGGCCGCGTTTGCGGTCGGCGTGTTTGCCGGCGTGGAGCCGCAGGCGGCGATGGAGGCGCTGCGCGGCTATGTGCCTGCGGGCATGCGGCAGCGCATCCGGAAAACCGGCGGCGCAACCTTCATCGAGGATTGCTACAACGCGAGCCCCGATTCCGTGGCGGCGGCCCTTGCCGTGCTCGCGGAGATGAAAGCGGCGCGGCGCATTGCCGTGCTGGGGGATATGCTCGAGCTCGGCGCAGTGAGCGAGGCGGCGCACGCGGCCAGCGGCAAACTGGCGGCGCAGCGCGGCGTTTCGATCCTGATGACCTACGGCGAACGCTCGGCGGCGACGGCGCAGGCGGCGCGGGAAGCCGGCCTGCTGGATGTGCGGGCCTATGACGACAAGCAGCAGCTTGCCGCCGACCTTGCGGCGGAATTGCGGCAGGGGGACGCCGTGCTGTTCAAGGCCAGCCGGGGCATGAAGCTCGAGGATGTGATTTTTGCAGTGGACGCGGCAATCGGCGGGAAGGAACTGCCGGTATGACCGCCTTTTCCGCCTGGGTGCTGGCCGCTTCGCTCGGATTTGCGGTGACCGTGCTCATCGGTCTGCCGCTGCTGCCGCGCCTGCAGATGATGCAGTTCGGCCGCGTGCAGCCGCTGTTCGCGAAAGGCGGAGCAACCACGGAAAAAGTCACGCTCGGCGGGTTGCTGCCGGTGATCGGCTGCTGCGCGGCACTGCTCGTGACCTGCCTGACAGACCGGCTGCGGGGCGGCGATCTGCTTGCCGCCGGCAGTCTGGTGCCGCAGGAGCTGTATTCCAAGCTCGCGTGCGGCGTGCTGCTCGCGCTGATGTTTGCGCTGATCGGCGGCATGGAGGACGGCACGCGGCTCCTGAAGGGACCGGCGGCCGGGCTGACGCTGCGGCAGCGCTCGGCGCTGCAGCTGTTTGCGGCGCTGGCGTATTGTACCAGCCTTTATATGGCGATGCGTGGCGCGCCGTATTTTTATCTGCCGTTTTTCGGCATGCTCGAAATCGGCTTTTTTCATTGGATCCTTGGCCTGCTTCTGCTGTACGGGACGGCCAATGCCATGCGCTATGCGTCGTCGGACGGCAGCCTTTGCAGCGTCACGGCGGCGATTGCGGCTGTTACGGTGGCCGTGATCGCGGGCAGAAAAGGACTCTCCGGCTTTGCGGCCTGCGCGGCCGCGCTCGGCGGCGCGGCGCTCGGCGCTGCGCTCTGGTCGCCGCGCATGCGGCTCGGGGAAACGGGCGCGCTGTTTTACGGCGGGATGCTCGCCGGGCTGGCCTATGCGATCCACTGCCCGCTGCTGCTGCCGCTGATCGGTCTGGCCTGGACCGCGGACGGCGCGGCAAAAGTGCTGCAGACGGTGCATTACCGGCTGACCGGGCGGCGGCTGCTGAAGGCGGCGCCGCTGCACGCGCATCTTGCGGCCTGCGGCCTGTCTGCGCGCCGCATGACGGTGCTGTTTGCGCTGCTGCAGGCGGCCGGCGGCTTTGCCGCCTGTCTGATTTTGTATTTGAGCGGATATTTTCGATAAGATAAACGGAAAGGGGCGGAGAGATGAACAACGCTTCGGGAACGGCGGACGGGTATGCCGGCATGGACGGATCCGCCGTCGTCAGACTCCTGCGCTGGCTCTTCTGGGAGGAGCCGCGCTGGATCCTGCAGAGCGCCCTCGGCGTTCTGGTCTGGTTCGGCAGACTGCTCAGGGATCCTTTTCGCAAAAAGGAGGCCCGGGAGGCCGAACCGCGGGAACGGCTGTTGCAGAGCGGCCCGATGAACTGGACGTTTTTCCTTCTGCTGATCGCGCTGCTGGCGATCGGCATTGTGATGATGTTCTCCGCCAGTTATGTCAGCGCGCAGAAAAAAGAAGGCAACCCCTGGCACTTCTTGGTGCGGCAGCTGATCTTTGCCGCGATCGGACTGGTCGCCATGTGGATCGTTTCCCATGTGCGCCTGGAATTTCTCAGCAAATATAACGGCATCTTTTATGTGATCGCGCTCGTGCTGCTCGTGATCGTGCTGATTCATCCGCACATCATCCCGGGCAAGGAAAAATTCAAGCGCTGGCTGGAGGTGCCCGGCACGGACATTACCTTCCAGCCGTCGGAAATCGCGAAATTTGCGCTGATCCTGTATCTGGCGTCCGCGCTCGAACGCAATCAGCGCGCGATCCGCACCCAAGCGACGGCGATTTTTCCCTATGTCCTGCCGGTGATGATCTTCATGGTGCTGATCTATTTTGAAAACCATAATTCCGCGCTGATCATCGTTGCCACGCTGGTGCTGGTGATGTTCTTCTGCGGCGGGGCCAAACGCGGCTGGTTCCTTTTGCTGGCCCTGTTCGCCGTCATCGCCGCTATCTGGTTCTTCAGTAATCTCGACCGGCTGACGGCGATCACGCAGGACGGCGACTACGCCTACAAGCGCGTCGCGGTCTGGATCAAGCTTCTGACCGGCGCGGAGCTTTCCCGCGAGGATATGCAGGGCGACGCCTGGCAGAGCCTGCAGTCGCTCTACGCCGTCGGTTCGGGCGGCCTGTTCGGGCTGGGCTTCGGCCAGTCCAAGCAGAAGCATCTGTATCTGCCCGAGCCGCAGAATGACTTTGTGTTTGCCATCGTCTGCGAGGAGCTGGGCTTTGTGCGCTCCGCGCTGATCATCCTGGCCTTTCTCGTGCTCGTCGGCGTCGGCATCTTTATCGGCATGCAGTGCAAAAACCGGTTCGGCCAGCTGGCCGCCATCGGTCTGAGCTTCAAGATCGGTCTGCAGGCGGCGCTGAATTTCGCCGTTGTTACCTCGCTGATCCCCAACACGGGCATCAGTCTGCCGCTGTTCAGCTACGGCGGCACGGCGCTGGTCATGCAGCTGGTGGAACTGGGCGTCATCCTCGCGGTGGCGCGCGACAACGGAAGGAGGAGCAGTCATGCTTTGCGCTGAACGGATTCTCATTGCCGCCGGCGGCACGGGCGGCCACATCAATCCCGCGCTGGGAACGGCGGGTTTTATAAAAGAACGGCAGCCGGAGGTCGAAATCGAATTCGTCGGAACGGCGGATAAAATGGAGGCGCGTCTGGTGCCGCAGGCGGGCTATCCGCTGCGCACGATCGAGATCAGCGGCTTCTATCGCAGCTTTTCGGGCGAAGCGATCCGGCATAACCTCAGCACGCTTTCCAAGCTCCTGAAATCCTCCGCGCAGGCAAGAAAGATCCTGCTGGACTTCCGGCCCGATCTGGTGATCGGCTTCGGCGGCTATGTCAGCGGGCCGGTGCTGCGCGAGGCGGCGAAGCTCGGCATCCCGACGGCCATCCATGAGCAGAACGCCTATCCCGGCGTGACGAACAAGGCGCTGGCCGGCCGGGTGGACCGCGTGATGCTCACCGCCCCGCAGGCGGAGCAATATATGAAGCCGAAGCATCCCTGCGTCGTTACGGGGCTGCCCATCCGCGGCGATCTGCTGCGCACCGACCGCGCGCAGGCGAAGGCGGCGCTGCAGCTCGACGGCAAGCCCCTGATTCTTTCCATGGGCGGCAGCCTGGGCGCAAAGCCCGTCAACGACGCCGTGCTCGGTCTGATCCTGCAAAAGCAGGCGGATCATGACTGCGTGTTTCTGCACGCGACGGGCAAGGGCGGCGCGGAAGCCTTTCGCAGCGCGCTCGAAGCGCAGGGCGTCGATCCTGCGCAGCGCCCGGATATCCGCATCACCGAATACATCGACATCCCGCAGTGCCTGCCGGCGGCCGATCTCGTGATCGCGCGTTCCGGCGCGAGCACCCTCAGTGAGCTGCAGGCGCTCGGCGTGCCCTCCATCCTGATTCCCTCGCCCTATGTGACGGAGAATCACCAATATCACAACGCGATGGCGCTGGTGGAAAAAGACGCCGCGCTGATCCTGGAAGAAAAGGATCTGACGCCGGAATCGCTCACGCAGGCGGTCAACGGACTGCTGCAGGCGCCGGAACGGCTGCTGACCCTCGGGCAGAATGCCCGCGCGATGGCCGTGCTGGATGCGACGCAGCGCATTTATGACACGCTCTGCGAGATCGTGCCGCAGAAGTAACCGATTCCCCGCGCTCTGAATAGGATGGAACATAACAAGGAGCGTGGAGGTATGGAGTTTTACCGCATTCAGGGCGGGCGGCGTCTGCAGGGCGCCGTCCGTTTACAGGGCGCCAAAAACAGCGCGCTGCCGATCCTGGCCGCAACCGTGGCCGCCGGCGGCACAAGCGTGCTGCATCACTGCCCGCAGCTGACCGATATTGACGCCACGGTCGCAATGCTGCGGCACATCGGCTGCCGCGTGACGCAGGACGGCGAAACCGTGACCGTGGATGCATCCGCCGCGGACAGCTGGGAAATCCCCGAGCATCTCATGCGCGAAATGCGCTCGTCGATCATTTTTCTCGGCGCGCTGATCGCCCGCTTCGGCCGCGCGACCGTCACGCAGCCGGGCGGCTGTGACATCGGCCTGCGCCCGATCAATCTGCATCTTTCCGCGCTGCAGGCCATGGGCGTGCATGTGGAGGAAAGCGGCGGTCAGATCCGCTGCAGTGCGCCCGCGGGTGTGCGGGCGGCGGAGTTGCCGCTGGCGCTGCCGAGCGTCGGCGCAACGGAAAACATCCTCCTTGCCGCGCTGTGCGCGCAGGGGGAGACCGTGATCCGCAATGCGGCGCGAGAGCCGGAAATCGGCGACCTTGCGTCGTTTCTGCGCGTCTGCGGCGCCGAGATCACCGGCGACGGCGAGAGCACCGTGCGCATTCAGGGCGGGCGGGCGCTGCATGACGCGGAATTCACGATCATGCCCGACCGCATCGCCGCGGCGACTTATATGGCCTGCGCCGCCTGCACCGGCGGCAGCATCGAAATCGCGCCTGTGATCCCGGAGCATCTTTCGCCCGTGCTGCCCGTATTCCGGGAGGCCGGCTGCGACGTGCGCCTGCAGGGGCAGACGCTTTGCATGGCAGCGCCGGCACGGCTGATGCGCGTGCGTTCCGTGCAGACGATGCCCTATCCCGGGTTTCCGACGGATGCGCAGGCGGTCGTGATGGCGATGCTTGCAACCGCGCAGGGTACAAGCGTAATCACCGAAAAAGTATTTGAAAACCGATTTCATCATATCCCCGAGCTGCGGAAAATGGGCGCGGATATCCGCACCGCGGATTGCGGCGTGGCCGTGATCGAAGGGGTGCCGCGTCTGCACGGCGCGGCCGTGACCGCCGGCGATCTGCGCGGCGGCAGCGCGCTTGTGGCGGCGGCGCTCGGCGCAGAAGGGGAAACGACCGTTGCGCGGATCGCGCATATCGACCGCGGCTGCGAGCGCTTTGCGCAGGTGCTGCGCGGCCTCGGCGCGGAAATAGAAAGAGAACAGGAATGAGGTGCGGCGATGGCGGCCGAAAAAACACGGGAGCGTTCCAAAATCAGAAAAATCATACGCGCGGTGCTCGTGGCGCTGGCGTTTGTGATCGGCATTCTGCTGCTTGTCGGCACCGTGACGGCGTTTTTTGTTTTTCGTGTAAAAACCTTTGAATTTGAAGGCAGCAGCACCTATTCCCACGCGGAGATCGAGCAAGCCTCCGGCGTGACGCAGGGGAGCAATCTGCTCTTTCTCAACCTGCAGCAGACGGCGCGGCAGATCGAGGAAACGCTGCCGAACCTGGTGGACGTTGAGATACGCCGCAAGCTGCCGAATACCCTGGTCATCGCCTACGATGAAACCACGATGGCCTATGCCGTGCAGACCGGCGAAAACGCCTTTGCCGTGACCAACAGCGGTTTCAAAGTGCTTTCCCATATGAATGCGCAGCCGGAGGGCACGGTGCTGGTCGTCACGGGCATGCCGCCGCTCGCTGCGCGGGAGGGCACGGTGCTCTCCTTCGTCAACGATCCGAGCAGCACGGATGAAACGCTGCAGGCGATGCTCGGGATCGCTGCCGCCATCTCGGAGAGCGGCGCGGAAAACATCGATGAGATCAATGTGACCGATCTGCAGAATCTTTATCTGATCTATGACGGACGCGTGCTTGTCAAGCTCGGCGGCGCGACGCAGCTGGAGGAAAAGCTGCAGCTTTGCGTCAACTCCATGGAAAAGGAAGACGCCATTGACACCACTCACGGCGGCACGCTGAATCTGACCGTCCCCGGGCGCGCCTATTTCCGGCCGATGAAGATCGCGGAGATGCCGGAGCTCGCGCCGTATCTGCCTGCCGTGCAGCCCAAGGAGAACGTCGAAGAGACGGAACCGGACGACGCGCGGGAAGATGCGGACGAAGCGGACGAGGAAGAAGCGGACTACGATGAAGAGGAAGACGCGGGGAACGACGAAGACGACGCATATGATACGGACGGGACAGACGAGGAAGATACATAAGCCGACGGAATCTATCTGACAGAGAAAAACAGCCCGCGGCGCATGCGCCGCGGGCTGTTTTCTGTATGCAATTGCGGGTTCGGGTTACTGCACGCTGAACAGCAGATCCGCATAGGACGGATAGGGCCAGCGGTCGGCGGGCGTCAGCGTTTCGGCGGTATCCGCCTTTGCGCGGACGGATTCCATCAGCGGCAGGATGCGATCCTTGAACAGCGCCGCCTCCTGCTCCTTGTTTTCGCTTGTGTGCGCGGTTTCCAGCAGCGCCTCCAGCTCGTTCTGCCCCGCGTAAATCTCGTTGCAGAGGTTCGCCAGCGTGGCGGCGGTGCTCAGCTCGTATTCGCAGCAGGCGGGGCCGAGCACGGCGGTCTTGGCCGCGGCGGTCTCCGTCAGCTGCTTGACGAAGGCGGAAATCGCCGGCAGGATCTCCTTGTTGAGCATCATGAGCGCCGTGACCGCCTCGATATTGACGGTTTTGCAGTAGTTCTCCAGATAGATCTCATACCGCGCTTCCAGCTCGCCGCGGCTGAAGACCTTGTGATTCTCAAAGAGCCGCACGTTCTTTTCGCTCAGCAGGCAGGGCAGGCAGTCCGGCGTTGTGCGCAGATTCAGCAGGCCGCGCGCCTGCGCCTCGTTGATCCAGGCGTCGTCGTAGCCGTTGCCGTTGAAGATGATGCGCTTGTGATCCTTGATCGTCTTTTTGATCAGGGCGTGCAGCGCTTCCTCGAAATCCTCCACGTTTTCCAGTCGGTCGGCATAGGATTTCAGCGATTCCGCGATTGCGGTGTTCAGCACGATATTCGCGCTTGCGATCGAATTGGCCGAGCCGAGCATGCGGAATTCGAATTTGTTGCCCGTGAAGGCGAAGGGGGACGTCCGGTTGCGGTCCGTGGTGTCGCGGTTGAACTTCGGCAGCACGTCCACGCCGAGCTTCATCTGCGTCTTCTGCGCGCCCTCATAAGGCTTATCGTTCTCGATGGCCTCGAGCACGGCGTTCAGCTCGTCGCCGAGGAAGATCGAGATCACGGCCGGAGGCGCTTCGTTCGCGCCGAGCCGGTGGTCGTTGCCCGCGGTCGCCACGGAGATGCGCAGCAGATCCTGGTAATCGTCCACGGCCTTGATCACCGCGCAGAGGAACAGCAGGAACTGGGCGTTCTCGTAGGGCGTGTCGCCGGGAGACAGCAGGTTCTGCCCGCCGTCCGTCGCGATCGACCAGTTGTTGTGCTTGCCGCTGCCGTTCACGCCGGCGAAGGGCTTCTCGTGGAGCAGGCAGACCAGGCCGTGTCTGGCGGCGACCTTCTGCATGATCTCCATGGTCAGCTGGTTGTGGTCGGTGGCCACGTTCGTCGTGGTGTAGATCGGCGCCAGCTCATGCTGCGCGGGAGCGACCTCGTTGTGCTCCGTCTTCGCCAGGATGCCCAGCTTCCAGAGCTCCTCATTAAGTTCCTGCATAAATGCCGCAACTCTCGATTTTATTGTTCCGAAGTAATGGTCGTCCAGCTCCTGTCCCTTCGGAGCCTTTGCTCCGA
>JAFZNN010000271.1 GCA_017550895.1 Clostridia bacterium | reverse complement strand
GTGCTGACGATTCTCGGCACGCTCGTGCTGATGTTCGCGATCAATTATAAAATCGCGCTGACCGTGATGCTCCTCACCCCGCTGTCGCTGTTCGTTGCCCGCTTCATCGCGCGGCGGACCTTCGCCATGTTTCAGAAGCAATCCGAAACGCGCGGTCGGCTGACGGGCTATATCGAAGAAATCATCGGCAGCAAGCGCGTGGTGAACGCGTTCACACAGGAGAACGCTGCAAAAGAAAGCTTTGATGCAATCAACCGGGACTATGCGCATTTTTCGCTGCGGGCGATCTTCTTTTCCTCGCTGACGAATCCGACGACACGCTTTGTCAATGCGCTGGTTTACGCCGCGGTCGCGCTGGTCGGCGCGCTGGCGGTGGTCGGCGGCAGTCTGACCGTCGGCATCCTGACCTGCTTCCTGAGCTACGCGAATCAATACACCAAGCCCTTCAACGAGATTTCCGGCGTGATCGCCGAGCTGCAGAACGCGCTGGCCTGCGCCGAGCGGATCTTCTCGTTGATCGACGCGCCGGAGGAAACGCCGGACGCTGAAAACGCCGAAGCGCTGCAGCAAGCGGAAGGCCGCGTCGATCTCGAAAGCGTCTGCTTCTCCTATGACCCCGCGCGTCCGCTGATCGAAAACCTGAATCTCCATGTGACGCCGGGCAGCCGCATTGCGATTGTCGGGCCGACCGGCTGCGGTAAAACGACGCTCGTCAACCTGTTGATGCGGTTTTACGAAATCCAAAGCGGTTCCATCTCTGTCGACGGCAAATCCATACAACAAATCACAAAAGAAAGCCTGCGGGCGAACTTCGGCATGGTGCTGCAGGATACCTGGCTGAAGGCCGCTACCGTGCGCGAAAATATCGCGCTGGGCAATCCCGCGGCGACGGAGCAGGAGATCATCGCGGCTGCCAGAGCGGCGCATGCGGACGGCTTTATCCGCAGCCTGCCGCAGGGCTACGACACGCCGCTGACCGATGACGCGGGCGTTCTTTCGGTCGGGCAGAAACAGCTGCTCTGCATCGCGCGCGTGATGCTCTCTCTGCCGCCGATGCTGATTCTCGACGAGGCGACGTCTTCCATCGATACGCGCACGGAGCAGCAGATCCAGCACGCGTTTTCCCGCATGATGCTGGGGCGCACGGTATTCATCGTCGCGCACCGCCCGACGACGATCAAGGACGCCGATCTGATCCTCGTGATGCAGGACGGCAAGGTGATCGAGCAGGGGAACCACGCGCAGCTCATGGCGACCGGCGGCTTTTACGCGCAGCTCTATCAGAGCCGGACGGCGCAGGCTTAGGTCATCCCGAATTCCGCTTCGAGTCTTTGCAGCGCCGCGCGGAAAAGCTGCAGCGAAACGCCGGAATAATTGACCAGCGCCTGATGTGCCGGCGCGTTCTCCGGCAGGCGATAATAATCGGATAAACAGGAAATCCGGATGCCGCAGGCGGCGCAGATGCGCTTGATCTGCGCATCCGTTTTTTCCGTCTGCATGCCGAGCGAAAAGTGCAACCCCGCGTCCAGCTCCTGAATGGTCAGATACGGCGCGAGCGCGCTTGCCTGGATCTCCTTGATCACAGCGTCCCGCAGATCGCGGTAATAGCGCTTCATGCGGTTGATATGCCGCTCAAAATGGCCGCTTTCGATAAAGGTCGCGAGCGTATACTGCTCGAATGCCGGCACGGTGCAGGCATAGAAGCCGAGCTTCTGCTGCCAGCGCTCGGCCAGATGCGGCGGCAGAATCAGATAGCTGATGCGCACGGACGGCGCTATCGTTTTTGAAAATGTATTAATATAGATGACGGATTCCGAACCGTCCGTCGCGATCATCGGCGGGATCGGTTTGCCGTGAAAACGGAATTCGCTGTCATATTCATCCTCGATGATATAGCGCTCCGGCCGCGCGGCCGCCCAGGAGAGCAGCTCCAGTCGGCGGGCCTGTGTCGTCACGGTGCCGGTCGGGAAATGATGCGCCGGCGAAATATGCAGCACCTGCACGTCGGATTGCGTCAGTCTGTCCATGCGCACGCCCTGCGCGTCCATCGGCAGATAGAGGCAGTCCGCGCCGTGCGCGCGATAGACCTGGGGGATCTTGCTGTAGGAGGGATCCTCGAGCGCAAAGCGCAGATCCGTCCCGAGCAGCTGCAGGATCATGCCGTAAAGATATTCCGTGCCCGCGCCGATGACGACCTGCGACGGATCCGCATACAGCCCGCGGTTCTGCGCCAGATAATCGCAGATCGCTTCCCGCAGGCAGACTGCGCCCTGATTCGGCAGCGGCGCGAGCAGCTCGCGCGCATAGGTGAGCACGGTCTCGCGCATCAGTCTGGACCAGACGGAAAAGGGGAAACGCTCCGGATCGACGCTGTTGCTGCAAAGATCGACGTCATACTTCTCATTTATCGCCGTAGAAGCCGTTGAATTTCTGACCGGCGCGGCGGGCGGCGATGCGACGCGCGCCACATAATACCCGCGTTTTTCATAAGACACAACGTAGCCTTCGTCGATCAGCTGCGCGTAGGCGGTTTCGACCGTCACCTTGCTCACGCCCAGGTGCTCCGCGAACGACCGTTTGGACGGCAGCTTTGCCCCGCAGGGGAGCGCACCGCTGCGAATATCGTCGCGGATCTTCTGGTATAATTGCGAATACAGCGGCGCGTGCTGCTGTTTTTCCAACGTATAAGTCAGCATGGTTTCCTCCATCTGGCCTGAAAAGATAATCGAATTCTGGCGCTTTTTTTCATGCCACATTTGATTATACTTGAAGTAGACCGAAAAGGCAAGGGGGAAAACGGATGAAATTGAAACAAATTCAGCGTCTGGTCACAGCGGCGCTGATGGCGGCGCTGGTGTTTGTCGCAACGCTGCTGATTCAGATCCCGATCCCCGCGACCGGCGGCTACGTCAATTTCGGCGACGGCTTTGTCATTCTCTGCGGCGTGCTGCTCGGCCCGCTTTACGGCGGGCTTGCCGCCGGCATCGGCGCGATGCTGACCGATCTGATCACCGGCTACGCGGTCTATATTCCCGCGACCTTTCTGATCAAAGCATGCATGGCTGTGATCGCTTATCTGCTTGTGCGCCGCGTCGGAAAGCGATGGTTCGCATACCTGCTCGCGTCCGTCTGCGCCGAGGCGCTCATGGTGCTCGGCTATTTTGCGTTTGAAGCGCTGGCGCTCGGCTTCGGCAAAGCGGCGATCGCATCGCTCATGCCGAATCTTGCGCAGGGCGCGGCGGGCATTCTCATCGCTTGCATCCTGCTCACGGCGATCACGAAAAATCAAAGACTGGCTGACTTTTTCTTCAAAGGAGAATGAAGTATGAGTATTTATGAAGAAACCAGAGCGGCAGCTGAGGAGCTGCTCGCGCTTTCCAATCTGAAACCCGGCGCGCTTGTCGTCGTCGGCTGCTCGACGAGCGAGGTCAAGGGCGAGCGCATCGGCTCCGACGGGAGCACGGATACGGCGGGCGAGATCGTGCGCGCGCTGCTGGACGTCTTTGCGCCTGCGGGCATTCAACTCGCGGCGCAGTGCTGCGAGCATCTGAACCGCGCGCTGATCCTCGAACGCGCGCAGGCGGAAAAACGCGGGCTGGAAATCGTCTCCGTCGTGCCGCATCCGCATGCCGGCGGCTCGTTTGCGACAACGGTGTATCACACGATGCAGGATCCGGTCGCGGTCGAGGAGATCCGCGCGGAAGCAGGCCTGGATATCGGCAATACGCTGATCGGCATGCATTTAAAACACGTCGCCGTGCCGCTGCGGCTGCAGCATCATCAGATCGGTGCGGCGCAGGTGAACGCCGCGCGCACAAGGCCGAAATTCATCGGCGGCGTTCGCGCGCAATATGAGTAATCAATTTCAGCCTGCAGGCAGACCCGCAGGCTGATCTTTTTTTTACGGCTTGCGCAAAACGCCTTCCTTCAGCAGCTCGAGCAGCAGCGTGTTCTGCTCCGCCGTTCCGCTGTAATCGCGGATGCCGTTCGCCGCGGCGATCCGCCGGCGATGCGCGTAGCTCCCGTCCGTGCCCACGGAGATCAGCGCATCGGCGATGCTGTAATAATCCGCGTCGCAGGCCGGATAGCACGCGCCGCCCTCGGTGATCGGCGCGCGGTCGTCCGCACGCAGCACGCCGAGAAAGCCGCTGTAATTGTGCTCCACAAGCTTCATGGCTTTGCCGTTCCAGTTGACGTCATAGCTGCTGAACCGCCGCGTGTCGCCCTCGCCGGACGCAATCGCAACGTGCCCGTTGCCGCCGCCGTAGACGCCGCTCCACACGCAGAGATCACCCTTGAGCGGCACGAGCTCCGGCGTATTCCCGAGCTTATGGAATTTCGCGGAGAACGTCGGATACTGCTCAAATTTCAGATAGTAATTCTTTGCGCTGCCCACGGAAAACGGCGGAATGTCAAACACGGTCTGCAGATAAAGCTTTGCCAGATCCACGCACTGCACGCCGGCGGCGCCGTCGTAGTCGATCGTCGTTGCGTAATACTTCTTGATGAATGCATCAAAGGTCATATCGATCCCTCCCGGATGCATTCTATGCTTTGCGGCTTGTATGATTTCACACTTTATTCAGATTCTTTCTCTTGAATATTTACTGAAAAAGTGCTATATTGAAATCAACATATGAAAGGGAGGATCCGTTATGCAATATGAGATCAAAGGCGCGCCGATGCCGGTCGTGGAATGCACGCTTGAGGCGGGCGAAAGCCTGAAATGCGAAGGCGGCTCCATGAGCTGGATGACCGCGAATATGAAAATGCAGACCAGCGGCGGCGGGATCGGCAAAATGTTCTCCAAGGCGCTCAGCGGGGAAAAGCTGTTTCAGAATATTTACACCGCGGAGGGCGGCAGGGGGCAGATCGCGTTTGCCGCAACCTTCCCCGGCAACATCATCGCCGTTGAGATCGCGCCCGGCAAGGAAGTGATCTGCCAGAAATCCGCGTTCCTCGCCTCCACGACGGGCGTGGATATCTCCATCTTCTTCCAGCGCAAGCTCGGCGCGGGCTTCTTCGGCGGCGAAGGCTTCATCATGCAGCGTCTGTCCGGCACGGGCCTTGCGTTCCTCGAGCTCGACGGCTCAGTGGAAACCAAATTCCTGCAGCAGGGCGAGCAGATCATCGTCGACACCGGCTACCTTGCCATGATGGACGCGACCTGCTCGATGGATATCAAGTCCGTCGGCGGCGTCAAGAATGTGCTCGTCGGCGGCGAGGGGCTGTTCAACACGGTCGTCAACGGCCCGGGCAAGGTCGTTCTGCAGACCATGCCGGCCTCCAAGCTCCTCGGCCAGATCGCGCTGAATTCAACGAAATAAAAAACGAGTAAAGCAAAAATCCTGCGGCTTTTATTGAAGCTGCAGGATTTTTTCTCTCTTACGTCGTTTCGTTCTTAATCGTTTCCGCGTCCAGATACTGCGTGCCGCTTTCCGGCGCTTTGCCGGATTTCGCTGCGATCAGCTGCCGGCAGGTGACCAGCTGATAGCCCTGATCGAGCAGGGCGGGGATCATGCGCGCCACCGCGTCGGCGGTGGAAACGTAGATTTCATGCATCAGGATGATATCGCCGTCCGCCACGTTGTTCATCACGGCGTTATAAACATGATCGGCGTTGCGGTATTTCCAGTCCTGCGTGTCAACGGACCAGTAATAGAGCGGCATGTTTTCCTTCGCGCATTCCTGCCGTATGAGCTCCGTTGTGTTGCCGCCGGGGGAGCGGAAGCACGTGGGCCGCACGCCGGCCGTCTGATAAATCGCGTCCGAGCAGTCGATGATATCCTTCTGCGTCACGCGCGATCCGATGTGATCGTGCCGCATCGTGTGGTTGCCGATTTCGCAGTGCAGGGCCGCCTTGCGCTTAACATTCTCCGGATGATCGAGCACGTTTTCGCCGATCATGAAGAAGGTCGCGGTCACGCCGTATTGTTCGAGCACGTCGAGGATCCGGTCGGACGCTTCGTTGTAGCCGGGACCGTCGTCAAAGGTCAGCGCGATCATGGGTTTGTTCAGATCGATGCCGGTCAGATCGACGCCCTCCAGCGCGAAATACGCCTGCGGCTCGCTCCACGCGCCGGCGACGGCGTTTTTGCCTTCGCCCGCAATGGCGCGCACCCGGAAATAATACTGCTGATTATACTGCACGGGCGAAACGGTGAACGCATCGGTATCGGGCTGCACGGTCAGCGTCTGCGCCTGGTCGAAATTCGCCTGCTCGCCGATCATATACTGCAGCTCGTAGCTTGCCGCCTTCGGATTCGGCGTGAAGGCGACGCGCAGCTGATCCGTACCGTCCATTGCCTGTGAAATGGCGTCCAGCTTGCCCTGCATGGGCGGCGTCATGGCCTGCAGCACGGCGGGATGCTTCGTTTCCCTGCTGTCTTTGAGCGCGACCACGCTGATTTCATATGGCGTCGCCTGCGTCAGATTCGTCAGCGTGCAGGATGCCTGCGCGCCGTCCAGCTTCTGCGCTTCGGAAAAAGCGTCCTCGGAAGCGCTGCGCAGCAGGATTCTGTAGCCGTCCGCGTGTTTGACCGGCTGCCAGGACAGGCCGATCGTCGAATCGGTCACATCGCCGATCGTCAGATCCTTGACCTTCAGGCCCGAACCGCCGCGCCCGATCGCGATCACGACAATCAGCAGGATCAAAGCGGCGAATGCGGCGAGCAATCCGCGCCGCGTGTTTTTTCTGTTACGTTTCATACGATCCTTCCTTTATTTCAGATCATTCATCCGTGCAGTAAAGGCCGATCTCCGCCGCATGCGCGCGCATGCCCTCGATGCAGATCGCGGCGACCTGCTGCAGCTCCATGCCGAGCATCTCGCAGCCCTGCAGGATCAGCGCGCGGTCGCATTTCGCGGCGAATTTCTTATCCTTGAATTTCTTCATGAAACTCTTGACCTCCAGATCGCGAATCCCGCGCGGGCGCATGCGGGCGCACGCCTGAATGATGCCGGTCAGCTCGTCCACGGTGAACAGGCTCTTTTCCATCGGCGTTTCGGGTTTGACGTCATTGAGAATGCCGTAGCCGTGGCTGAGGATCGCGCGCACATCCTCCGGCGCGACGCCGGCGGCGAGCAGCGGCGCTTCCGTATGCTGCAGATGCTCCTCGGGATAGGCTTCATAATCATAGTCATGCAGCAAACCGATGGCCTGCCAGTATTCAACGGATTCGCCGAAGTACTCGGCCATCGCGCCCATGGCATAGGAAACATTCAGCGCGTGAATGCGCAGATGCTCCTCTGTGACCGTATCGGCAATCAGAGCCCGCGCTTTCTCCAAAGTCAACATTGTTATTTTCTCCTTCCTGCTTACTTCTGATTCCATCTTTGCCTGAGTTTTTCATAGGTTTCGGGCGGGATCTCCGGATTTCCTTTGGAATAACTGGGAATGACGTGATTCTCCGGATTCTTCGGATCGGTGCAGGTCGTGTCGTCGCGCCATTTATCGCGTTCCTCCTTGCTGCGCAGATCCGGAATCTCCTTTGGCACGCCGCCGTCCAGTACGGATTGATAGGCGAACATGCCGGGCAGGAACATATTCAGCGCTTCATACACATCGATGATTTCCGCGTTGCGGTTGCCGCGCAGACGCTGCACGAAATGGAACATCACATAGGTGTCGCTGCCGCCGTGACCGGCGGATTCCGAAAACGCGGTCAGCCCGTCGGCGGTATCCTCCGGCGCCGCTTTGCCTTCGTTGGAGCCTTCCTGCGCGTCGAGATTGGCGTAGAGCGTGTTAACGCCGCCGGCGAGCGCATCCTCACGCGCGCTTTCCAGCCGTCCCTTGGAGCCGTAAACCGTGTACCACACGGAATCCTTGGAGGGCCCGACGCCGTGCAGGCTCTTGAGGATCGCGCCGTTTTCGAGCGTCA
Source organism: Clostridia bacterium (assembly GCA_017550895.1). Classification (GTDB taxonomy): domain Bacteria; phylum Bacillota; class Clostridia; order Oscillospirales; family Acutalibacteraceae; genus CAG-177. The sequence continues at coordinate 5,862 of JAFZNN010000271.1, read as the reverse complement.
CGATCTCCAGCGCAAAGGGACCGGCTTTCGCGCCCATGCGCGCCATGCGGGTGTTGAACGGCGCCTCAAAGCCGACGACCTTTACCGGCCGCAGACCGCTGATATGCACGAGCGGGCCGAGCGAATGCGTGCAGTAATAAAACGCGCTCATCGTATTGCGCCAGTGCAGCGGATCGCAGCAGGACCAGCCCGGCCAGCCGTTTTCGCAGTTGTGCATATATTCGCCCTCGCCGTATTCAAAGCTGCCCAGCGCGCCTTCACGATAAAGGCTGCGCATGGCCTTGGGCGCCGCCATGAAGCAATAGTTCTCGGCGTAGGCATAGGTCATGCCGGTTTCTTCCACGGTTTCAATCAGCTCGACCGCTTCCTTCATCGTCTGCACCGGCAGCACTTCGGAGAGAACGTGCTTGCCAGCGAGCATGGCGCGGATCGCGTAAGGCGCGTGCTCATTGGCGAAATTCGCAAGGCAGACCGCATCCATATCATGCGCCAGAAACGCGTCGAAATCCTTATAAAACGTCACGCCGGAGCAGTCGAAGGCCGCGCGGATCTCATCAAACCGCGCTTCATTTTTGTCGCAGACGGCCACAAGCTCGGCGTCGTCGAACGTCTTGCAGTATTGCATGAAGGTCTTGCCGCGCGCGCCGCCGAAAACGCCGAAGCGGATCTTCCGCGTCAGGCCCTTGCGACGGATGACTTTGTATGGCGTGGCGTCTTCATAAACCATCTGCACGCTGTCGATCCCGTAGTCCTCGAGCACCGCGTTCCAGCGGTTTTCCATATTCAGGTCATACTCCACCGGCAGGAAACCGGCGGTCAGATAGGATTTCACAGCGCCCTTGCGCCATTCATCCGTCGTCAGATAAATGTAGCGGCAGCCCGCGGCCTCCAGCTTCCTGCAGGCGACGGCCGTCATATAGCGGCTGAGCCCGCGGCCGCGGAAATCCGTGCGGATCGCAACCATGTGGAATTCGCCGATCTGCTCCGCCGGGTGCAGGATGGCGGCGAAGGTGCCGATATGCTCGCCCTGATAATCCAGAAAGAATACGTCCCGCTGCAGATCGACGTCGTCGTGCTCGATGATGGCGCTGTCAAACGCCGCCGTATCCGCGTCGTCGGCGATCAGTCCGTTTTTGCAGATCTCCACCCAGGCCGCTTTGTCCGCTTCACTTTGATAATTTGAAAACGCGTAGCCCGCGGGCAGCGGCGCGTCGTCGATCGGCGTGCCGGGAAACCAGTACATTTTCAGCTGTGCCATAATAGACCCTCCGTAATCCTGAACGATTTATGATTTCATGACGACGTTGATTGCGTTCGTCATATAATTGAATGTGACTTTCACGACTGTGTTGTCCTCCGGGATCACAAGTTTGCCGAGATTGCCCGTGCCGGAGAAGGGGAAGGGATGCGCCGTGCTCACGCACGCGGAGAGCGTGCCCCAGGTGGAAACGGCAAAATCGTATTCGCCCGCGTAAGGCATCACAAAGCTCAAGGTGTAATTGCCGCCGCCCGTAGAATACATGCGCGTGATCTCGCTGTTGGAATCATATTTGACCGCGCCGACATAGGGCTGGAAGCTGCCGTAAAGCACGACCTTCTCCGGGAACTGCACGCCGGTATCCGGATCGGCTTCGTTTTTGCCGCCGTAATCGAGCATGGAGGGATTCGCCAGCGCGCGGTACGCGTCATATCCCTTTGCGAGCAGCGCGGCAACGGCGTCCTCCTGCGAAAAACCGTCGGGGCAGGCGTCGGAGCGGTTGTTCATTTTGTAGGTGTGATCCTGCCCGTCGCCGCCTTCGCCGAGGCCGCGCATGAGCGAAAACGCGAAGAAGCCGTCGGGATTGTTGATCGCCGTCCATTTGAAGGTGTAATCCAGAAACGCGTCGCGGTCGGCCTGCGGCTGATTTGCAAACCAGGAGATCTGGTCGCCGCCCCACCACTGGCTCCAGGCGAGCTCTTCATAGGGCAGATGTTCACGCGCCCAGCGATCGCGCCCACCCCAGTTGTCATATTCATAAAGAAACGGCAGCGCTTGCTCATAAACGCCCTCCGGGGAAATGCCGCCGCCGGATTTGCCTTCGCGCACGAGCACCAGCTTTTCGCCGGGCCTGTCCAGAATCGGAAAACGCGTGAGGGGCATCGCGTTGTAATCCAGCAGGCTTTTGCCGTTGACGACCAGCGAATGCGAATGCGCGTCAAAGATCACCTTGTGCCGCCGCGCGTGCACTTTGCCGTATGCGCGCAGCATTTCAAGCACTTTTGCGATGCAACGATACCCGCGGTCGTGCCCGGTATACAGATGGATCTGACCCATATGGAACGCTTCATAGCCGCTGTCGATATAGCGCACGCCGCGATAATAAAACCACATCTGCGTTTCGAGCTGCGAGATATCCGGCATATTGCGCCAGGTGCCGGCTTCTGGCGGAAACACGCAGGCGTCAAAGCTGAAATTGCGCTGCTCGACGGGCAGACAAAAGGCCTCGAACACCCAGGCGGGCACCGGCACGGATTCAAGATCCTCGCGATAGACCGCTTCAAAAATGCAGGCCTGCAGGATGATTTCAGGATCGGCTGCGTGAATGCGCGCGGCAGCGTTTTTCACGGTTTCAAAATGCTGTTCCTCCGGCATGGCGCCTTTCCAGATGCCCGCGGCGCGGCCGAGGAATTTCAGCCCCGTCTTCAATATCACGCGGATATCGTCGTCGAGCGTGTCGCTCAGCGAGATCCACTGCGCGCTCGCAGCATGGGAGAGATAATATTCCAGCACCTTTCTCGGCATGGAGCCGTCAAAAGAACCTTCGCTCATTCCATCGGATTCCTTTCAGTTTCATTGACTGTATTCTAACATAAGCGCATAAAAAAAGAAACAGGAAAATGAAAAATAATGCGCTTTTTCTCTGATTTTGCAGAATGTACTTGCGTCAGAATGCCGGATATAGTATAATGATAAAAAATAATCGCAGTCAAAGGAGCGCAGCTATGAAAAAAACTGCCTTTTATCTGTTGACCGATTCGCATCTGGTTTCCGAACGCATCTGGGAAGAGGGGAGCTCGATTTCCAACCGCGAGCGCGGCGATCAGATCGTGCTGATCGATACGCCGAAGATTCTGGACGGCTTCATCGAAAAGATTCTCGCTGATCCGGAGGCAGAGACCGTCGTTTTCACCGGCGATAATATCAACGGCGGCGACCTTGCCTCGCATGAGGATTTCCGCACGCGGCTGGATCGTCTTGTCGCGGCGGGCAAGAAGGTCTGCGTCACTACGGCCACGCATGATTACTGCGGCGAAGGGGACGACGAAAACTTCTTCCACGCCGTGCGTTACACGAAAGACGGCACTGAGCCGACGCCCTGCATGCGCAAGAGCGGCCTGTTTGATTTCTATTATAATTACGGCCCGCGTCAGGCGCTCAGCGTTCACCGTGAAAGCGGGAGCTACTGCGTGCAGCTCGGCGAAGGGGTGCGCATGATCCTGATCAATGACAACGGCAACGGCCGCAGCCACTGCGGTCTGTTTGCGGACGGCGTCGCCTGGCTAGAAGCGCAGATCGCGCAGGCCAAGGAAGCCGGCGATTTCGTGCTGCTTGCCGTTCATCATCCCGTGATCGCGCCCTGGGAGGTTTATCGTCACCTTGTCGATTTCGAGCTCTACGGCGGCTACCGCGACCTCTGGGCGCTGATGTGCAAAGAGCATGTGCGCGTCGTTTTCACCGGCCACACGCATGTGCAGAACATTCAGAAATACACGGATAAAAACGGCGAATGGTTCCTGGATATTTCGACGATCGCGATGGCCAACGCCGCGGGCAAGATGCGCCGCGTCGTCGTGGACCCCGACGCCGGCCGCTGCGATGTGACCAGCGTGGGCATTGACCGCGTGCCGGGCATCGATCTGCAGGGCAAAACTCCTTTTGAGTATTATTACGGGCTGAATTTCCCCGGCATCCTTCAGCGCATTCTGCCGCTTGCTGAAACGGATTTCAACGCGTTCCTGCAAGCATCGCGCGGCGTCTTGCCGACCGAGCAGCTGGAGAAATACCGTCTGATCGCAAAGCCCGTGCTTCGCCGCGTGCTGAAGATGAAGCTCTCCACAGCCGCGAATTTCGGCAGGAAATATAACGGCATGACGCGCGACGAGCGCAAGGCGCTGCGCGACCGTCCGGCGATGGATACGATTTATGAAATCTTAAAGCACATCTACCCCGGCAACGCGCCGTTCCCGCCGGAAACGCCGGAATACCGCGTTGTGAAGGGCGTGACCGCGCGGCTGGATCACATCGTCGACAAATTCCACATCAAAAAGGTCCAGGATATCATCCCGCCGGGCTCCTCGCTTGCCGAAATCGTGGAAGCGTTTCTTTACAACAATCGCACCGGAGACGACGATACGATCTCCTTCGATCTGCGCTGATTTGAATTACAGAAATACCGGATGCGTGGCGCTGAACCGCCTCACATCCGGTATATTTTTATGCTTTGTGGCCGCCGACCTGCCGGTTGCGCTCCACGGTCGTGGCGCCCTCCATCAGATTCATGCCTCTGAGGATCGCGTTTTTGCCGTATTTATCGCGAATGCCGATGATCGCCGCCTGCATCCGGCGCTCCTTTTCCTCCCGCTCCGTCTGACGTTCGCGCGCCTGCGCCTGATCATCGGTGAAGAAATTCAGCTGTTCATATTGCGGCGCCGCGTCCCGCACCTGCTCGACCGTCATCAGACGCGCTGCCGTGATATTGAACCGGCGCACGGTCAGCGCGGGATTCACGATCCGGTCATACAGCGCCTCGATCGCGGAGAGGAGGACGGACGACGCGCATGTGTACCGGCCGAGATTGACGCAGCCGTGCGCGCTTTTCGGCGCGAGGCGGCCGTAACGATCCGCCTGAATTTCGCCGCGATAGGCCGCCGCCGTGTCCGCCTGCCGCAGGTTTTCAATGTCATAGCAGATATCCAGCACCAGCTGGTCGGTCATCAGCCGCTTGCGCACAAGATCCGTCGCCAGCAGATCCGTCATTTCCTTGACGATCAGCTTTCCCTGCGCGGCGGAGTAGGGCTTTGAGAGCACCTGACCGGAGCTGAGGCTCCTGGTTTCCGGCGTGTAGGCCTTGCAGTCCGCGATCTCCGTGGGCTCATAGCCCCAGGCATGATCGATCAGCAGCTCGGCATTGACGCCGAACAGATGATAAAGGAATTCCTCATTATAAAAATCGGAGGGCTTGCCGACCGAGCAGCGCGCGATATCGCCCATCGTCATCAGCCCGTTGCGCTCGAGCTTGCGCGCGATGCCGGGCCCGATGCGCCAGAAATCCGTCAGCGGCGTGTGGCACCAGAGCCGCTCGCGGAAGGTGCGCTCATCCAGCTCCGCGATGCGCACGCCGTCCTGATCCGCGGGCATGTGCTTGGCCACGATATCCATGGCGACCTTCGCGAGATACAGATTCGTGCCGATGCCGGCCGTGGCGGTGATGCGCGTTTCCCGCAGCACCTCGCGGATCATTTTCACGGCGAGGGCATGCGCATCCATTTTATAAGTGCGCAGATAATGCGTCACGTCGATGAACACCTCGTCGACGGAATACACCAGCAGATCCTCCGGCGAAACATACCGCAGATAGATCTCAACGATCCTGCGGCTGTAATCCATATAATATGCCATGCGCGGGGGCGCGATCACGAGATCGATCTCCAGCGAGGGATCGGCCGCGAGCGCCGCGCCGGAGATGGATTTGCCGCGAAACGCGTGCCCGGGCGCCAGCGCGCGCCTTGCGCTGTTCGCCTCGCGGATGCTCTGCTTTGCCTCGAACAGACGCGGGCGGCCGGGAATGCCGAGCTGCTTGAGGGAAGGGGAGACGGCAAGGC
>JAFZNN010000270.1 GCA_017550895.1 Clostridia bacterium | reverse complement strand
GCCGGGCTTTGCCGCGCGCGAAACGCTGCTCTATTCGCCGGAGCTGAAGTTCTACAGCAACCGGATCAAGATGGATCAGAAGTTCAATACCAACGTGGCAGGCCTGCACTGCCTCGGCGATTCCAGCGGCTGGACGCGCGGCCTGATGATGGCGTCCGTCATGGGCGTGCTCATGGGGCGCAGTCTGGCGGAAGAGGACGATTGAGTTGAAGAAAAAGCTTTGGCTGATCCCGGCGGCAGTGTTGATCCTGGCGCTGGCGGTCTGCATCCCGAATGCCGGATTCCGCGTTGTCAGCGGCATGGCGCAGGAGCTGCAGCGCACGAAGTTTTCGCCCGTGCGCACGCAGGCGTTTGCGCCGTATACCCCGCTGTTTCCGACCCCGGAGGTCGAAAACGGCTATGTGCCGCAGGGCCTGTGCTATCTGGAAAAAGCGCAGGTTTATGTGCTGTCCGCCTATCACGAAACGCAGCCCTCCGTTCTTATTCTCACGGATGCCGCGGCAGGCACGCGCCTGAAAACGCTCGCGCTCGCGCAGGCGGACGGGCAGCCCTTCACCGGCCATCTCGGCGGGGTTGCGACGGACGGCGACTGGCTCTATCTCACCGACGAGGCAAAAGTGCAGCGTCTGGCGGTTTCCGCCGTGCTGCAGGCGGCGGACGGCGAAACGCTGCCGCTGACGGAATCGTTCCTGACGGATCTGCGCTGCAGCTTTCTCAGCTGCGACGGCGCTTATCTCTATGCGGGCGAATTCTATAATTTCACGTTCGACGGCAGCTTCGATACCGATCCCGATCACTGGCGGCGGGTGAGCTTCTTTGAGCGGTATTATGCCCGCTGCTGCGCGTATCCGCTCGCGTCGCTCGACGCCGCGTGTGAGGCGGGAACGGTCACGACGCCCGAATATGTGCTCACGCTCCCGCGCTGTGTGCAGGGCCTTGCCCGCATGCCGGACGGCAGTCTGCGCCTGAGCGTTTCCTACGGCAGAAACAATCCGTCGTATCTGCTGACTTATACGGATGTGACGGCCTGGGATCCGGACGGCTCCGTGCTCTACGGCGACGAGCGCGTGCCGATCTATTATCTTTATCAGAAAGCCTGCACCGCGCGTGCAGAGCTGCCGCCGATGCTCGAAGGGATCGCAGCGGTCAACGGGCAGACGGTCGGCGTGTTTGAATCCTGTGCGGCAAAGTATGCGGACGGCGCATTCCCCGTGGATGCCGTTTGCAGTTTTTCATAATGAATTTAGGAGGCTTTGATCATGGGTAAAAGAGTCATTGTGGCCGGCATGGGGCACGGCGGTATTGCCGCTGCTGCGCTGCTGGCGCAGGCCGGCTTTGATGTGACGGTCTATGAGCAGAAGGCAGAGGGCAAACTCGGCTACGACTGGACGGATATTTTCGCGCCCGGCGCGCTGGGGATCGCGGGCATTCCGATGCCGCCCCTCTCGAAGTTTGAATACAAGGTGGATATGACCTTCTTCGGGCCCTCCTTCAAGGTCGGTCTGCAGCAGCATGTGCCGCTGGACAACCGTGAGATCAAGATGGAGCGCGCGGACATCTATGACCACCTGATCGGTCATGCGCTTGCGCAGGGCGTGAAAATCAAATACGGCTGCGCGGTCGAGGCGCCGATCCTCTTCGGCAGCCGCGTGGTCGGCATCAAGACGTCCGAAGGCGATTTCTACGGCGATCTGGTCATCGACGCCTGCGGCGTGGATTCGCCGCTGCGCACCCAGCTGCCGGACAGCCTGGGCATCGAAAAGGAAACCGGCGAGATGGGCAAGATCTATATCTACCGCGCTTTCTATAATAAAGGCGAAGGCGCGCCGGCCGAAGCGAAATACAAGGTCATGCTCTTTGCCGACGGCAAGCAGGGCATCAGCTGGGTCGCGGATGAGGAGGAGTACACCGACGTGCTGGTCGGACGCTTTGCGCCGTTTGATCTGGCGGAGGCCGAGCGCTTCACCGAAGTGCTGCGCGAGACCAATCCCCGCATCGGGCGCGAGCGCCTGCGCGGCGGCCAGTTTGCGCAGATCCCCGTGCGGCAGCCGCTGTCGATCCTCGTGGCGGACGGCTATGCGGCCATCGGCGACAGCGCGTTCATGACCGTGCCGCTGATCGGCTCCGGCATGGCGAACTGCTTCAAGGCCGCGCGCATCCTTGCGGATACCGTGATCGCCGACATGAACGGCGCGTTTGACAGCAGCACGCTCTGGCCCTATCAGGTCGGCTACTATAAGCTGCTCGGCTCCGGTTTCGCTACGCTCGCGGCCGCCAAGACGACCGTTTCGGAGCTGACGCCGGAGGAGATCGATTACATCTTTGAAAGCGGCATGGTGACCGAGGAGGACATCACCATGGGCGCGGATTTCACCAATCTCTTCGCCGCCGTGAAGCTCGATCCGAAGGAGCTGATCACCAAGGCCAAGGGCGCGATCTCCGATCCGACGCTGCTCAAGAAATTTGCCGCCGCCGCCGTGCGCATGGGCAAGGCCTCCGCGGCCTGCGCGATGATGCCCAAGAAATGGAACCGCGACCGCGTGCTCTCCTGGGCAAAAGTCTATCAGTTCGCGTTCAAATAAGACAGACATAAGCAAAACGCAAAAAAGGTGACCAATACCGGTCACCTTTTGCTGTTTATGGAGCATCACGCGCGCGTTATTCGGCCGCCTGCATGCCGTAAAAATGAATGACGTTCATATCCTCCGTCATATCCAGCCCGTGGGAGCCGCAGCCGCCGTCGATTTCGTGGCAGCCGTGATCCGGGCAGAAGCCGTAGAGCACATTATGCCCGCGCCAATGCCGCAGCACCGCGGAAACCAGCTGCGCGTAAAACGCGACGTTGCGATCCAGCGCGGCGAGCGATTCCGCGCCCTCCGGGCCGTGGCGGTGCATCGCGCTGTCGTAATCGCCGTTGTAGATCGTGATCAGGTCGTACTCGTCCGCGGCAAGCAGCGCGAGCGCCTTTTCGTTGACCGCTTCCACGGAATCATAGATGTAATAATCGATCTCACGCTCGAGGAAGATCTTGGAAATGCTGTCGCCTTCGGTGGAAACGATCGCGCAGCGCTTGCCGCAGGCGGGCAGATAATCAAACAGCGTCTTTGTCTGCAGCACCGGCTTTGTGTATTTGCGGATGCCGTGGATCTCCGGCAGCACGCCGGTATACATTGAGGCGAAGCAGACCGGTGTGACCGTCGGCATGACCGAACGCAGCGGCAGCGCAAGATCCGAGCAGAGCGCGGCGGGCGCAAAGGCGGCGGTGTATTTCTGATACAGCCAGAGGGCCACGGCGTCCGGATTATAAAGCAAAACGCGGTCCGCGGGCCGGTCGCCGAGCTTCTTTGCCTGCAGCGCGGCAAGCAGGGGATTCGGCGGCGCGATCTGCGCCGGCAGCGGCAGATGCATGGCCTGCAGCACCGAGGCGCAGACCGAGGTCAGGCAGAGTTCGGCATACAGTTCTTCCATCGCAGACCCTCCTTTTTCATCACGTCTGTATTATAACGGAACTGCCGGCAAATAAATTTCCAATTCGGAAATATTCAAAAATTTTTCAGATTCCCGCTCATTTTTTCATTGACAGCGGCAGATCCTTGTGCTATAATAGCTTCACATTCAACGGAGGCGTAGCTCAGCTGGTCAGAGTGCCTGCTTCACACGCAGGAGGTCATGCGTTCGAGCCGCATCGTCTCCACCATGCGCCCCTCGACGTTTCCGCGCCGGGGGGCGAATCCTTTTTCCGTATGTCGATCGGAGGGCTTTGTATGAAACGCTTGCTTGTTTTTCTGCTGGTTCTGTTCATGGCCGCGTCTGCAGCCGGCTGCAGCGTAAAAGATAAAAAGTCGCAGCTGCCCGATGCATCCGCGTCGTCCGGCGCCGTTGCCGGCACCCGCATTGCGAACAGCTTCAAGGAAACGCTGCCGAAGTTCTCCTTTGACGGCGAAGTGTCCGAGCAATATAACGAGGGGCTGCGCTATACCTTTTCCGCGCCCTGCAGCGAAAAAACCTTCCAGAAATACGTGAAGGCGCTGGAAAAGGCCGGTTACAAAGAAAAAATCACCAGCGGCACAGGCTATTACGCGGCCACGCTTGCAAGCGGTATGCGGATCGAAGCCGTGCTGAAGGATGGACGCATCACCGCGAGCGTCTGGCGTGTCAACTGAATCCGAGCGCAATGAAAAAAACCTGCAGACGCAGGCTTTTTCATTTTATGCATCTCCGGCATAGGCTGTCAGGAGCAGCAGCAGATACTGCGCCTCGCCGAGCGGCGGATGCAGGCGCAGCAGCGCCGCGCGCAGCAGCTCGCCGGGCGCACCTGACGTTCGTCGGCGACTGAGCGCGATTGCCTGCCGCGGCGAGAGCCCGGGCCGGGTCAGCGCAAGCGGGAGGGCAGCGGCGCAGCGCTGCGTTTCAAGCAAAGAAAAAACCAGACCGGAGAGCGCGAGCACGGCCAGCCCGCAGCCGTCGATCCAGAGGGAGAGCTGACTCGCGCCGCCGCGCTGCTGACGCAGCCGGATGGCGGCGAACAGCACCCCGGCCGGCAGGACGGCCGCAAGGCGCGTGCCGGCGCGCAGCCAGAACAGACAAACCGCCGTGCCGTAAACACAGGCGAACTGCCTGCGTTTCAGACGCAGCGCGCAGCCGTTCAGACGCCCGCAGAGCCAGCGGCAGCGGGCCGCCTCGAGCAGCGGGAGCAGGAAACAGACGCCGGCCAGCAAAAGCCCCGCCGCCGGCAGGGCGGCGGGCGTTCCGCGCAGCAGCGGCGGGAGCAGCAGGCTGACGACGGTCAGCAGGCGCGGCAGCAGCTGAATGACGGCCGCACAGAGCCGCCGCCGGTGCAGCGCGCGTCGGGCGGCACGGCGCAGAGCGGATCGCAGAAGCTCAGCTCCTTTCGGGTAAAAATGACGATGCGCTATATTTTTCCCCGAAAACGGTCGATATTCGCGGTTTAGGTTGAAAAATCTACAAAATAATGCTAGAATAATAAAGATATACAGAATCCTGACCGGTTTGCGGCGGCCCACGGCCGACCGCGCTGCCGGAGAGAGGGGGAGCCCGATGCTGCGTTTCCGTTCGGACGGCACATTCCGCATTCTGCTGTTCGGCGATCTGCACGAGCATGCAGATTATACCGAGAATCCGGCGTTTCGCGATATGCAGAAGCTGATGAACGCCGCGCTGGATCATTACAAGCCGGATCTTTGCGTCCTGCTCGGCGACAACTGCTCCGTGACGTGGAAAGAAGATCCCGCCGGCTTTGCGGCGATGGTGCGCGCGCTCTGCGCGCCGATGACGGCGCGCGGCATTCCGATCGCCGCCGTCATGGGCAACCACGAGCATGATCCCGGCTGCGACGCGGCGGTGGTGGAAACCTATATGCAGGTGCCGGGCTGCCTGATGCGCGACGACGCGCCGGAGATCACGGGCGCTGCCAATTACAAAGAGCTGATCTATGACGCCGACGGCAAAACGCCGCTGTTCTGCCTCTGGTTCCTTGACAGCAACAATCTCTACCCCGACCGCGCGCTTTCGCATTATGACATCGTCTATCCCGATCAGATCGCGTGGTTCGAGCGGGAAAGCGGCAAACTGCGTGAAATGAACGGCGGGCGCACAATGCCCTCCTTTGTGTTTCAGCACACCCCCGTGCCGGAGGAATACCGCCTGCTGCGCAAGGCAAAATGGTGGGAACGACCGGTGTCGGTCAAGGGCTACAACACGCGCAGCCACACGCGCTACATGCTGCGCAAGGGCTGTGAGGGCTATCTCGGCGAGGGTCCCTGCGCGCCGGATCTCGATGACGGGCAGTTTGAAAGCTGGCAGCGGGTCGGCGGCGTGCTCGGCGCCTTCTTCGGCCACGATCATCTGAATGATTTCAGCGGCTATGCGGACGGCATTTTTCTTGCGCAGCACAAAACAGCCGGCTTCCGCGCCTATACCGACGGCTGCCGCAGCTGCGTGCGGCTGCTGACGCTCGATCAGCGGAATCTGACGACCTTCACGCAGGAGCTGCGGCGCTTCAAGGACTTCGGCCTTCGAAGCGAAAGTCTCGGTCCGATCCTGCGCACATTCACGGACCGGCAGAGCATCAACACAAAAATCACCTGCGCGATCCTCGGCGGCGTCGCCGCTCTGGCCGGCGCGGGTGCGGCAATTCAAAAATTGACGGAGGTGCATCGCAATGTCAAATAAGAATGCAAAGCTCGGCGGGCTGACCCTGTTCAACATCGTCCTGTTCGGCTTCATGGGGCAGGTCGCCTGGGCGGTTGAAAACAACTTTTTCAATCTGTTCCTGTTCAATAAAATCGGCGGCACGAGCCGGGATATTTCCCACATGGTGGCCGCGAGCGCCGTGGTGGCCGTGCTCACGACGATCTTTATGGGCACGCTCAGCGACAAGGTGAACCGGCGCAAGGTTTTCATCTGCGGCGGCTATCTCATCTGGGGCTTCACCGTGATGGTCTTCGCCTGGATCTCCCGTGAAAACGTTGCGAAGCTTTTCGGCATCGACGTGTCGCAGGTGCTTCCGGCGACGGTTGCCGTTGTGATCATCATGGACTGTCTGATGACCTTCTTCGGCTCCACGAGCAACGACGCCGCGTTCAACGCCTGGATCACTGACATCACCTCCACAGAGAACCGCGCGAGAACCGAGGGCCTGCTGGCCACGCTCCCCGTGCTTGCCATGGTCATTGTGACGGTCGCGTTCGGCGCGATTGTCGGCGGCGACCCGGAAAACGGCTATTCCAAAGGTTTCATCGGCCTGGGCGTGCTGGTTGCGCTCTGCGGTATCATCGGTCTGTTCACGATCAAGGATTCCCGCAGCGGCATCAAGACGGAGAGCAACTTCTGGGCGGACCTGATCTACGGCTTCCGTCCGTCCGTGATCCGTGCGCACAAGGCGCTGTATCTTTCCCTGCTGAGCATGGGCATTTTCGCCATTGCCAGCCAGGTGTTCTTCCCGTATCTGTTCATCTATGTGCAGCACCAGATCGGGCTGGATCTGGGCAACCTGAATCTGACGCCCGTGGCGATCGTGATCGCGGTTGCGGCAGTCGCCGGCGTCATCGCCGGCTGCATCGCCATCGGCGCGCTGATGGACAAGGTCGGCAAATCGTATTTCTCCTTCCCCGCAACCGCGCTTTTCATCATCGGCCTCGCGCTGGTGTATTTCGCAAAGGATCTGCTCTGGTTCGCGGTGTTTGCCGTGGTCGCCTTCGCAGGCTACGGGCTGCTGATGATCATGCTCAACGCGGCGATCCGCGACTTCACGCCCGAGGATAAGGTCGGTCAGTTCCAGGGCGTGCGCATGATCTTCGTCGTCATGCTGCCGATGCTGATCGGCCCTGCGATCGGCTCCGCCGTAACGGAGAAATTCGCCGTGCTGACCTACACGAACGATTACAACGAAATCGTCAACGTGCCGCCGCCGCATATCTATGTCGCCGCGGCGATCACCGCTCTGCCGATCCTGCTTGTGCTGGTCTTCCTGTTCAAGGAGTGGAAGAAGGCGGAGAAGAAGGCCTGAGGTGCTTGACTTTCCCGGCAAATATGCTATAATTTGCAATTGCGACTTTATAGAAATGAGATGACTGTATGTATATCATCATCGTCGGCCTGGGCAAGCTGGGCGTCAATCTGACGAAACAGCTGGTCAACGAGGGGCATGATGTGGCTGTGGTCGATCTGCGCGAGAACCGCATCACCGAAACCGTGGACGCCTATGACGTGATGGGCGTTTGCGGCAACGGCGCGGCGCTTTCCGTGCTGGAGGAGGCCGGGCTTTCCAAAGCGAAGCTGCTGATTGCTGCGACCGGATCGGATGAACTGAATATCCTCTCCTGCATGATTGCCAGCCGCAAGGGCGTGGAGAATACGATCGCCCGCGTGCGCAATCCGGAGTATTCCGATCAGCTGCCCTTCCTGCGGGAAGAGCTCGGCATCGGTCTGATCGTCAACCCCGAGTTTGAAACGGCCAACGAGATTTCGCGCATCATCCGCTTCCCCTCGGCGGCGAATCTGGATGTATTCGCCGGGGGCAAGATCGAGATCGCCCGCGTGCGCATCCATGCGGACAATCCGCTGTGCGACGTGGCGGTCTGCGATATTCATAAAAAATGCAAGGCGAAGGTGCTGATCTGCGCCGTGCAGCGCGACGATCAGATCTTCATTCCCTCCGGCGATTTCGTGCTGCGCTGCGACGACGCCATCAGCATCACCGGCAGCCGCTCCCAGATTTCCGGCTTCATGCGCCAGACGAAGGTCTACAAGCAGAAAATCAAGGACGTCATCATCGTCGGCGGCGGGCGGATCGGCTATTATCTGGCCCACCTGCTGGAGGATACCGGCCGCAACATCAAGATCATCGAGCAGTCGGAGGAGCGCTGTCTGCATCTCTCGGATATGCTTTCGGACGTGACGGTGATCCACGGCGACGGCACGGATCAGGATCTGCTCGATGAGCAGCGCATGCAGGATCAGGATGCGCTTGTGGCGCTGACCGGCATCGACGAGGAGAATATCATCGTTTCCATGTATGCCGATTCGCGCGGCGTGCCGAAGGTGATTACCAAGGTCAACCGGCATTCCTATTCGATCCTCAACGATATCGGCCTGGAAACCGTGGTTTCGCCGCAGATCGTGGCCGGCAGCCTGGTCACGCGCTATGTGCGCGCGCTGGATAATTCCTCCGGCAATTCCCGCATCCAGACGCTTTACAAGCTGGTCGGCGGCCGCGTGGAGGCCGTGGAATTCACCGTGCCGGAGGACGCCGGCTATCTGAACATCCCGTTCCGCGATCTTCGGCTCCTGCCGAACCTGCTGATCGGCTGCATCATCCGCGGCGGACGCATCATTTTCCCGCGCGGCGAGGATGTGATGCAGGCGAATGACAGCGTGATCGTGGTCACCGCCGGCAGGATCCTCGAGGATCTGCACGATATCTTTGTGTGAGCAGGCAGGCGCTATGAATTACAGAATGATTGTTTATACGGTCGGCAGGATTCTGCTGGTCGAGGCGGCACTGATGTCGCTGCCTGTCATCGGGGCGCTGATCTACGGCGATCCGACGCTGCTGTCCTTTGTGATCACGATTGTGCTGCTGGCCCTCGTCGGCGTCCCCGCGACTTCAAAGAAGCCGGCGGATGCGCGCATCTATGCCAAGGACGGCTATGTGATCGTCGCGCTGAGCTGGATCCTGATGTCGCTCTTCGGTGCGATGCCGTTCGTTTTCAGCGGCTTTATCCCGCATTTTGTCGACGCTTATTTTGAAACGGTCTCCGGTTTTACCACCACCGGCAGCACGATCCTGCGCAATATCGAGGGTCTGCCGAAAAGCCTGCTGTTCTGGCGCAGCTTTACGCATTGGATCGGCGGCATGGGCATTCTGGTGTTTGTGATCGCCATTCTGCCGAAAACCGAAAGCTCCTCCATGCACGTCATGCGCGCGGAGGTGCCCGGCCCGACGGTCGGCAAGCTGGTCACGAAGCTGCGCGCCTCGGCGCGGATCCTTTACGGCATCTACTGCGTGATGAGCCTGACGCAGATCCTTCTGCTGTTTGCGGGCGGCATGCCGCTGTATGACAGCATCGTGACGACCTTCGCGACTGCCGGCACCGGCGGCTACAGCGTACTCAACGCGAGCATCGAGGGCTACCACAGCCTCTATTCGGAGATGGTGATCGGCGTGTTCATGCTGCTGTTCGGCATGAACTTCAACCTGTATTATATGATCCTGATCAAGCAGGGGAAGCAGGTGCTCAAGAGCAAGGAGATGCACTGCTATCTGGCGATTGTCGCCGTGTCCGTCGTTGTGACGGGCGTGAGCCTGCTGAACAAGTATACCGTGGGTGACGCGTTTCGCTACGCCTTCTTTCAGGTTTCCTCGATCATCACGACGACCGGCTTTTCGACCGCGGATTTCAACACCTGGCCGACCGTCGCGCGCTTTGTGCTGGTGATGCTGATGTTCATCGGCGCCTGCGCCGGATCAACGGGCGGCGGCATCAAGGTTTCGCGCGTCATGATCCTGTTCAAAAGCGCCATGCGGGAAATCCGCAAGGCGATCAATCCGCGCAGTGTGGAAACCGTCAAGCTGGACCGGCGGAAGGTCGACGAATCCGTCGTGCACAGCGTGGTCGTGTTTTTCGCGATGTATATGCTGGTAACGGCGGCCTCGATGCTGATTGTTGCCATCGACGGGCGGGATTCCGTCACAACGGCCACTTCGGTCATCGCCTGCATCGGCAACGTCGGCCCCGGCCTCGGCATGGTCGGCCCCGCGGGGAATTACGCGGATTTTTCCGTGCTGAGCAAGCTCGTGCTCTGCTTCGATATGCTGGCCGGCCGCCTGGAGCTGATCCCGATGCTGATCCTCTTCACCCCGTCCACCTGGTCAAGAAAATGAGTTCAGAACGAAACAACGCCCCCTTCTCGGGGGCGTTGTTTGTGTCTGTTCATTGGTTGATTACCGCCTGCTCAGCGGCCGAGCAGCGCTTCAAGCAGGTCCGGACGGCGGGTGGTGATATTGTCCGGCGCGGTGTCGAGGATGCGCAGCATATCCGGCAGGTTGTTGATCGTCCAGAAAGAGGCCTGCAGGCCGTGACGGTGCAGCGCCGCGACCTCTGCCGCGCTGGCGCCGCCGTGGTTCGCGTTGAGCCCGAGCGCGCCGGTGAGTTTCAGCAGACCGATCAGCGCGGCAATGCCTGCGCGGGTGCGCAGATTGGTAAAATTCAGGTAGTAGGGGATCACGGATTGCCGCCGCACGGTGTGCGCCCAGAGCATGGATACGCCGGTATAGAAGACGCGCTCAAGCAGGCCGGCTTCTTTGACAAGCCGGTCGACGGCGGGCAGGTTGGCCGTGGATTTCAGATCGAGATTGATGCGGCAGTCCGCGCTTTCCGCGACGATCGCCAGCGCGTCGGCGAGCAGAACGCCTTCGTCTGCGCCGGGATGCAGCGCGTGCATGATCACGGGCGTGCCGTCCGGCCGGAAGGAAACGTCGAATTCCACGATCTGCGCCCCGCGGTCAACGGCGGTGCGGATGGATTCCAGACTGTTTTCCTGCGTGCCGAGCGCACCGGCGTGATAGGTCACCGTGAACGCGGGCGGCAGCTTTTGCAGCGTGCCGTCTGCGGCGAGCTTCTGTTTTGCGGCCGCAAGCGTTACGGCTTCCTGCGCGGCTTTTTCCATAAAGATCCCTCCGGTCGGCAAATTGGATTCGCCTCTATTTAACCACATTTTCATCGGGAAGTCAACGACAAAAAAACCTGCCGCGCCGTCGAAAATTTACAATATGTTAACGGATTTTCGCGCGGAATCATATAAAATAAAAGTGTCTATATATCTTTGCGGCTGTGCTGAAAGGAGGGCTTGCTGTGCTCGGCTATGTCAGGGCGTTCAAGCCCGAGCTGAAAGTGCGGGAGTATGAGATTTATCGCGGCGTTTACTGCTCGCTGTGCAAGGCGCTCGGCCGTCGGTATACGCCGCTCGCGCAGCTGT
>JAFZNN010000269.1 GCA_017550895.1 Clostridia bacterium | reverse complement strand
GCCAGGTATTCGGCGGCGGTCAGCGCCATCTTGGGCGTCGCGATACGCTCGATGGCCGGGTCGTTGGCCAGGTTCGAGAACATGACCGTGCGGTCGAGCGCGCCGGTGGAGCGGAAGC
Organism: Clostridia bacterium; assembly: GCA_017550895.1. Taxonomy (GTDB): domain Bacteria; phylum Bacillota; class Clostridia; order Oscillospirales; family Acutalibacteraceae; genus CAG-177. Next base: position 3,605 of record JAFZNN010000269.1, on the reverse strand, counting down.
TCTCAACGAAGAAGTTGGATTCCTCAAAGGTGATGCCCATCGCGGCAAAGACGACGGCGAACTGCTCATGCGCGCCGCGCACCTTCGACTGACGCGCGATCTGCGCCGCGAGCTCCGCGTGCGGCAGACCGGAGGCGGAGAAAATCGGCAGCTTCTGGCCGCGCACGAGCGTATTCAGACCGTCGATCGCGGACACGCCCGTCTGGATGAACTCCTGCGGATAGCTGCGGGCGGCGGGATTCATCGGCACGCCGTTGACGTCCGCGCGCTTCTCGGGGATGATTTCGGGACCACCGTCGATCGGGCGGCCCAGGCCGTCAAACACGCGGCCGAGCATGTCGGGCGAGAGGCCCAGCTCCATCTGCCGGCCGAGGAAGCGCACCTTGCTGTTGGCAAGGTTGATGCCGGTGGAGCTTTCAAACAGCTGCACCAGGGCGTTGGTGCCGTCCACCTCAAGCACGCGGCAGCGGCGCTTTTCGCCGTTGGACAGCTCGATTTCACCCAGCTCGTTATAGGCGACGCCTTCCACTTCACGCACAAGCATCAGCGGGCCGGCGACCTCCTGAATGGTTCTGTATTCTTTCGGCATCAGAACGCCTCCTTTCTGTCAACGGCGTCCGCGAGCTGCTTTTTAAGCTCGGCGGAGATGGCCGTATATTCGGCATTGACGTTCTCTTCTTTGATATACTTGAATCGGCCGATGGCCTCGCGCACGGGGAGCTTGACGATATCGTCGATCGCGGCGCCCTGCTCGAGCGCGGCGAGCGCGTCGTCATAATACTGCGTGACCAGGCGCATCATGCAAAGCTGTTTATTCAGCGAGGAATAGGTGTCGATCTCATGGAACGCGAGCTGATGCAGGAAGTCCTCACGGATCGAGCGGGCGGCCTCCATCTTCAGACGGTCGGGCGCGGAGAGCGCATCCATACCGACGAGCTTGACGATTTCATCGAGCGCGGCTTCCTCGGAGAGGAGCTTCATCATTTCGCCGCGCAGCTTCGTCCAGTCGGCCCCGGCGTTCGCGTTGAACCATTTGCCCAGGGAATCGGCATAGAGCGAATAACTGGTCAGCCAGTTGATGGCCGGGAAGTGGCGCTTGTAAGCCAGCGCGGAATCCAGACCCCAGAAGACCTTGACGATGCGCAGCGTTGCCTGCGACACCGGCTCTGAAATATCGCCGCCCGGAGGCGACACGGCGCCGATGACGGACAAGGCGCCCTCGCGTTTGTCGGAGCCCAGGGAGATCACGCGGCCGGCGCGCTCATAGAACTGCGCCAGACGGCTGGCAAGATAGGCCGGGTAGCCTTCCTCGCCGGGCATTTCCTCCAGACGGCCGGACATTTCGCGCAGCGCCTCGGCCCAGCGGGAGGTGGAATCCGCCATCAGGGCGACGGAATAGCCCATATCGCGGAAATACTCCGCAATCGTGATGCCGGTGTAGATCGACGCCTCACGCGCCGCCACGGGCATATCGGAGGTGTTGGCGATCAGCACCGTGCGTTCCATCAGGGATTTGCCGGTGTGCGGGTCGATCAGCTCCGGGAATTCGTTCAGAACGTCGGTCATTTCGTTGCCGCGCTCGCCGCAGCCGATGTAGACGACGATATCCGCCTCCGCCCACTTGGCCAGCTGATGCTGCGTCACGGTCTTGCCGCTGCCGAAGGGGCCGGGGATCGCCGCCACGCCGCCCTTGGCGATCGGGAACAGGGCGTCGACCACGCGCTGGCCGGTGACCAGCGGCACGTCGGGCGAGAGCTTGTTGGCATAGGGGCGGCCCTTGCGCACGGGCCACTTCTGCATGAGTTTGATCGGGTATTCCTCGCCCTTGTCGGTGACCAGCTCGCCGATTTTATCGGTGACCTTGTAATCGCCTTCATAGAGCGAACGCACCGTGCCGCTCAGCTGCGGAGGCACCATGATCTTGTGGGTCACGATGTCGGTTTCCTCCACCGTGCCGAGGATGTCGCCACCGGTCACATGCGTGCCGATTTCGACGCAGGGCGTGAAATGCCACACGGCGTCGCGGCTCAGGGCGGGCACCTCGATGCCGCGCGTGAGGTTGTTGCCGACCATGTCGCGGATGACGTTCAGCGGGCGCTGAATGCCGTCGAAGATGCCCTGGATCAGGCCGGGGCCGAGCTCCACGCTCAAGGGCTCCTCGGTCGATTCCACGGGCTCGCCCGTGCCGATGCCGGAGGTTTCCTCATACACCTGAATGCTGGCGCGGTCGCCGCGCATCTCGATGATCTCACCGATCAGGCGGCTGTTGCTCACGCGCACAACGTCGAACATATTTGCATCCCGCATGCCCGATGCAACCACAAGCGGGCCGGAGATTTTGGTAATCACACCTGTACTCATAGGTCAATCAAGCCTTTCATGATAAAATATCGGAGCCGACGGCCTTTTCCACAAACCGGCTCACATTCGCGAGGCCGAGCCCCGTGTTGCCCCGCACGCCGGGCACGGGCACAATCGCGGGCAGCGGCAGCGAAGCATAGCGCTCGAGCTCCTCCTGCATCTCTTCGGCGAGCTGCTCGGTGATATAGATCACGCCGTAGCCGTTTTCCGCAAGATGCCGCAGCAGAGGGATCGCCTCGGCGGGCGTCTCCACAGGGAAAATGCTCACGCCCAGGGATGCGTAGCCGTAGACGCTGTCTTTATCGCCCACGGCGGCAAGCTTAAACATAGATCTCCCTCACTCTCTCGGCAATGCTCTGCGCCGGCACCCCCGCCGCCTTGGCGGAGAGGATGATCCGCGCGTTCTTGGTTTCCGCGACCTTGGCGTAGAAATATGCCACCAGCGGGTCGGGGCCGAAGATTTCGTATTTCACATCCCGCAGCATGGCGACGATCGCGTTGTCGCCGGCCTTTTCCAGCGCGGTGAAGCTCTCTCCCGCCGCATCCGCGAGATACGCATAGGGCGTGGACGAAAGATACTCCGCCGCGGATTTCGGATCGCGGCAGGCGGCATAGAGCGCCGCGGGATCGGGATCGCCCGCTGCCATCGCGTCCAGCGCGAAGTCGTCGGATTTGCCCATCCGGCGGCAGCGCAAGGCGATCTTCAGGTTCGCGAGCAGCACGGAAAGCGCCGTGATTTTCTGCAGCAGCGCGCTCCCGCTCTTTGCGGCAAAGGCCGCGCGCGTTTCGAGCGCGGCTTTATCCAGCACCAGCTCCGCCTTCTGGCCGCTGTGCAGCTCCGCGACCGCGCGGTAGGCTTCCTGCGCGGGCGTCTGCAGATGGGCGGGCAGAAGCTGAAACTCCGCTTCCGTGATCGCTTTGGTCAGCACGTTGGGATCGGTCAGCGCCGGCGCCACATAGTAACCGGCGGGATCCAGATCCGAAAAGACGCATTTGATCGCGGCCTTCAGATTGGTGAAATCGTTGCCCACGGCCAGCGCGGCGGGCAGCGCGGGATCCGGCGCGCAGGCTTCGATCAGCGCCCAGGCGTCCGCCATCGCAGCCTCCGCCGGGTCGATCGGCTCGCCGGCTTCGGGCATGCGCCAGCCGCGATCGGCCAGCAGACGGCGCACCTCGGCAGCGTCCGCGGCGGCGATCAGCTGGGACAGCTGAGCCGGAGAGAGCAGCTTTGTCTCGGTGGCGCG
>JAFZNN010000268.1 GCA_017550895.1 Clostridia bacterium | reverse complement strand
GTTTCCGTGAGGAACGCCATGTCCTCGATCCGCACGCCGAACCGCCCCGGGAGATAAATGCCGGGCTCCACGGTCACGACGTCACCGGGCGCGAGCGTCTGGGTGCTGCGGGGGTTGAGCGTCGGCTGCTCGTGGATCTCCACGCCGACGCCGTGGCCGGTGCCGTGGCCGAAGCAATCGCCGTAGCCGGCGGCCGTGATGACGTCTCTGGCAGCGGCGTCCGCCGCCTTGCAGGCGACGCCCGGCGCAAGCGCGGCCAGGCCCGCCTCCTGCGCGCGCAGCACGGTTTCATAAACCTGCGCCGCCGCGTCGGACACCGTGCCGACGGCGACCGTGCGCGTCATATCGCTGTGATAGCCGTCCACGACCGCGCCGAAATCCAGCGTGACAAAGTCGCCGGGTTCGATTTTTTTGTCGCCCGGCACGCCGTGGGGCATCGAACCGTTGGCGCCGCTGACGACGATCGTCTCAAAGGAGAGCGCTTCCGCGCCGGCGCGCAGCATGTACTGGTCGAGCGTGAGTGCCGTTTCCCGTTCGGTGACGCCGGGACGCAGGAAGCGGCAGATTTCTTCAAACGCGGCTTCCGCGATCCGCTGCGCCGCGCAGATTTTTTCTTTTTCCCGCGCGCTTTTTCTGCGCCGCAGCGCGTTGATGCGTTCATCGAGCGCCTCCGCCGCGCAAGGGACGCCGGCCCAGTCGGAGATGGAACGGAAATCCCGCACGGTCAGCCGCTCCGCTTCGGTCAGCAGCCGGGCCGCGCCGAGCCGCCGCAGCGCCTCGGGCAGCTGATCGCGCAGACGCGTGAGCAGCACGACGTCATCGCAGTCGGTCACCGTGTTCTGCGCCGCTTCGATATAGCGGCTGTCCGTGAAGAACAGCGCCGTGTCTTTTGTGAAAAGCAGCACGCCGTCCGAGGAGGGGAAGCCGGTCAGATAGCGCCGGTTCTCCGGCGACCAGACCAGACAGGCCTCGCCCGCCGCGCATTGCTGCTGAAGTGCTTTGAGATTCATAGGATGCCTCCGGAGAGTGGGATAGGAACAGTATAGCACAATTTCCCCGGTTTGTCATCAAAAAACCCGTATAAAAGGGTGCACTGCCGAATGTGTGCAGCATTCGACAGTGCGTTGGGGAAAGAGAAAATAAAAATGAAAAAAGAAGATGGTGAACCATAAGGGCGGAACAAATTGAAATGGATTTGGCAAAAATCCAACAAATCATCCGCTACCTGTATGATATTGCATGATTGCTTTCCGGTGGTGAACAAATTATGAACAAACCGTAAACAAATCATGAATTGAATGGGCACTGCGCGCTTAGCCAGAGCAGTATAACTCGAACACGCGCAAAACGCGTCATTTTCGCGGCCTTTGCCGTTTTCGCGCTTGCATGGCGTCAGCCAAGCCGCGCGCTCAAGCCGCCAAATCCCATCGAAGCTGCCTGCACAGCCGGTTTATTTCTCCAAAAAGGCGGTGAAGCCCTTGAACGCCATATAGACGTCCAGCTTTGCAACGATTTCAAACGGCGCGTGCATCGAGAGCACGGGCACGCCGACGTCGACCACGTCCACGCCGAGATTGGCGATATACTTGGCGACCGTTCCGCCGCCGCCTTCATCCACCTTGCCCAGCTCGCCGATCTGCCAGGCGACGTCTGCGCCGTCGAGCAGCGTGCGCACCTGGAAGACAAATTCGGCGTTCGCGTCGTTCGTGCTGCCCTTGCCGCCGCTGCCGGTGTATTTCGTCACGACGATGCCGCGGTTGAGATAGGCGGCGTTGCGTTTGTCGTGCACCTCGGGGAAGATCGGATCAAAGCCGGCGTTCACGTCGGCGGAGAGGCATTCCGATGCGCGCAGCACGTCGCGTCCGGCCAGACCCTGTGCGGCGGCGATGTCCTCGATGAACTGCGCGAGATACGCGGAATGCAGGCCGGTGTTGCCGTCGGAACCGGTTTCCTCCTTGTCGGTGATGACCGTGATGCTCGTCAGGCGCGGGGCCGTGACGGCCAGCGCGGCGCGGATGGACGGGTAGGCGCAGACCTTGTCGTCATGGCCGTAGGCGCCGATCAGGCTGCGGTCGAAGCCGATTTCCGTGGCGCGGAAGGCGGGCACGATTTCCAGCTCGGCGGAGAGAAAGTCCGACTCGACGATGCCGTATTTCTCATGGAGCAGACGCAGGATATTCAGCTTGACCGCGTCGCTCTCCGGCTTGTCGCCGAAGGGCAGACTGCCGATGAGCAGATTGAGGTTTTCGCCGAGGACGGCGTCCTCAAGCGATTTCTTGCCCTGCTTGCGGTCCAGGTGGGGCAGCAGATCGGTGACAACAAACTGCGGGTCGCCCGGTTCTTCGCCGACGCGCACCTGCACGCAGCTGCCGTCCTTGCGGAAGACCACGCCGTGGAGCGCGAGCGGAATGGCGGTCCACTGATATTTTTTGATGCCGCCGTAATAATGTGTTTTGAAAAAGGCGAGCTCCGCATCCTCATAGAGCGGATTGGGCTTGAGATCCAGACGCGGAGAATCGATGTGAGAGGCGACGATGCGCGCGCCTGCCGAAAGCGGCTGCGTGCCGAAGGTGCAGAGAATCAGCGCCTTGCCGTGAATATCGGCATAGACGCGGTCGCCCGGCGCATACTGCGCTTTCGCGTCATACGGCGTGAAGCCGGCCTGCGCGGCAAGGTCTTTGACAAACGCGGCGGTTTCCCGCTCGGTCTTGCAGGCGTTCAGAAACGCAATATAGTCGGCGCAGAACGCGTCGGAAACGGCTGTTTCCTGCGCGTCGATGACGTAGGCGGTGTGCCTGGGCTGATAGCTCAAAGCTTCCCGCAGCGCCTCTGCTTTGCTTTTTTCTTCCATGTCAGGTCATCCTTTCTCCAGTCAGAAATGATATAAATTGGCGTAAACACGCTGCGCGTGCTCCACCTTTCGGACATAATGGGCGGTTTCCCGCACGGGGATCGTCTGCAGATGCACGCCGTCGTCGGAGCAGGCGGGATCCGTCAGCCAGCCGTTGACCCGGCCGCGCCCGGCATGATAGGCGGCAAGCGCCGTTGCCGGTTCGCCGAATTCCGTGAGCAGCAGGTGCAGGAAATAAGCGCCGTAGCGAATGGAGGTTTCCGGGTCGAACAGGCTGTGCGCGGCGGGATCCTCGCCGGTTTTGTAGCAAAGCCATTCGAAGGTCTCCGGCGTGATCTGCGTGAGCCCCTGCGCGCCGGCGGAGGAAACAGCGTCCGGCCGGAAGGAGCTTTCCGTGCGGATCACGGCGAACAGCAGCGCCGGCGGCACCTGATAATCCGCGCTGGCCTGCAGCACGAGCGCGCGGTATTTTTGCGGATAGACCAGCCGCAGGCCGACGGCGGCAAGACCGGCGGCGAGCGCGAACAGCAGCACGGCCGCGATCAGAGCGGCGCCGATCGTGCGGCGGGGAGGACGATGCTTCATAGCGGAATCCCTTTCAGAATCGGAGTGCGGCGTTATTCCGGCAGGACGGCGTCGACGGCCTGCCGCAGCGCGGACAGATCGCCGTCGTTTTGCAGCACCAGATCGGCATGCGACGCGTAGTAGTCTGCCGGCGGCTGCGCGGCCATGCGCAGGCGGGCGTCGGCCTCGCTGATGCCGTCGCGCGCGCAGATGCGTGCCAGACGCACGTCGTCCGGCGCGAGCACGGAAATGATGCGGCCGCAAAGCGCGGTCAGGTCGCTGTCGAGCAGCAGAGCCGCGTCAATGACGACGGCGCGGGCGCCGTCTGCTTCGGCCTGATGGATCGCTTCCACGGCCAGACGCGTGATTTCTGGATGGGTGATCGCGTTGAGCAGCGCGGTTTTTTCCGCATCCGCAAAGGCGCGGCGCGCGAGCAGCCTGCGGTTGAGCATGCCGTCCTGCAGGATGTCGTCGCCGAAGGCCGCGCAGAGCGCTGCCTGCACCGCCGGCAGATCCGTCGCGGTGCGGGCGATCCGGTCGCAGTCGATGATCGCGCAGCCGCGGGCGGCCAGCAGGGCGGAAACGGTGGATTTGCCCGCGCCCGTCTGCCCGGTCAGACCGAGGACGGGGATGCGGATCCGCAGATCAATTACGCGGAAGGCCGCCGCGCGCAGCAGCCGGTTGTAGACCGCCAGCCCGACGCCGTCCGGATCGGGGCAGCGCACCAGTGCGCGCGCGCAGCCGGCGCCGTCGATGCGGCGCAGCGCGTCAAACACGTCATGGGCCTGCGCGCTGCCGTCACCGGCGACGCCGTATTCGATCGCGTGATCGAAATACTGCCCTTCGCCCCGGAAGCAAACGGCACAGACCGGCGTTTTCTGCGCGTCGACGAAGCGTTTGTATTGTTCAAAACTGCCCTTGACCAGCGTGACCGCAGTCTTCGGCGCGTAATGCTTGTATTTCATGCCGGGGGATTGCGCGGTTTCGTTGCTGCGCAGCTGCGCAAACACGGCGGGGGAGATCTGAATCCGGCCCAGCACCGCTTCCAGCTGTGCCGGTGTGACGCCGCCGGGACGCAGAAGCGTCGGCGGGTTCGTTGTCAGCGTGATCACCGTGGATTCCACGCCGACCTCGCTCTCGCCGCCCGCCAGCACCGCGTCGATCCTGCCGTTCAGATCCTCCAGCACATGCGAGGCGCGGGTGGGACTCGGCCGGCCGGAGGTGTTGGCGCTCGGCGCAGCAAGCGGAACGCCCGCCGCGGCGATGACCGCGTGCGCCGTCGGATGCGACGGCATGCGGATGGCGACCGTATCGAGCCCCGCGCTGACAACGGCGGGGATGCGGTCGGATTTTTTCATAACGACGGTCAGCGGACCGGGCCAGAAGGCGTCGGCCAGCGCGGCGAGCCGGGGATCGACCTGCGTGACCAGCGGCGGGATCTCCTCCATGCAGGCCACATGCACGATCAGGGGATTATCCTGCGGCCGGCCCTTGGCTTCGAAAATGCGGGCGACTGCGGCGGGATCCAGCGCGTTGGCGGCCAGCCCGTAGACCGTTTCGGTCGGGATGGCGACCAGCCCGCCGTCCCGGAGCAGCGCGGCGGCAGCCGCCAGATCCTCCGCCCGGGCGGCGCGCAAAAGACGGGTCTTCATACTGTATTATGCCTCACTTTTCAGCTTTTCCGCCGTGTCGGCGGTCACCAGCGCGTCAATGATCTCATCGAGATCGCCGTTGATTACGGCGTCCAGCTTATAGAGCGTAAGCCCGATGCGGTGATCCGTCACGCGGCTTTGGGGGAAATTATAGGTGCGGATGCGTTCGCTCCGGTCGCCGGAGCCGACCTGCGCGCGGCGCTCGCCGGCAATGGCGTCCTGCTGCTTCTGCCGCTCCGCCTCCAGAATTTTCGCGCGCAGAATTTTCATGGCGCGGTCCTTGTTTTTATATTGGCTGCGCTCGTCCTGACATTCCACCACCGTGCCCGTGGGCAGGTGCGTGATGCGGATGGCGCTTTCGGTTTTGTTGACATGCTGCCCGCCGGCGCCGCCGGAGCGGAAGGTGTCGATCTGCAGGTCGGCCGGGTTGATCTGCACATCCACGTCCTCGGCCTCGGGCAGGACGGCCACGGTGGCGGCGGAGGTCTGGATGCGGCCCTGACTCTCCGTTTCCGGCACGCGCTGCACACGGTGGACGCCGCTTTCAAATTTGAAGCGGGAATAGGCGCCCTCGCCGGCAACGGTGAAGCTGATCTCCTTCCAGCCGCCAAGCTCCGTGGGATTCTCATTGAGCACCTCGAGCCGCCAGCCCTTGCGCTCGGCATACATGGAATACATGCGGAACAGGACGCCCGCGAACAGCGCGGCCTCCTCGCCGCCGGTGCCGGCGCGGATCTCAACGATCACGTTGCGCTCGTCATTCGGATCGCGCGGGAGCAGCTGACGCTTGAGCGTTTCCAGCAGAGCGTCCGCATCCGCACGCGCGGCGTTCAGCTCTTCCTGCGCGAGCGCGCGCAGCTCGGCGTCCTCGCTTTCGTTTTCCAGCATCGCCTGCGCCTCGGCCGTCCGGGCGAGCGCGGCTTTGTATGCGCGGAAGGTCTCGATGATCGGCGTGAGCGTTTTGTATTCCCGCATCAGGTCGCGGTAACGCGCAGGATCCGCCGCCGTGTCGCTCTGACACAGCAGCGTGTTGACGGTTTCAAACCGCGCTTCCACTTGTTCCAGCTTCTCCAGCATGGGTTACTCCGCTTCCTCCCGCAGGATTTTTTTGATATTCTTCTCGATTTTCACACGCGGCGCCATGACCTCGTGCCCGCAGCCGACGCAGCGAATGCGGAAATCCGCGCCGATGCGCAGCACGGCAAACCGGTTGCTGCCGCAGGGGTGCGGCTTTTTCATCAGCAGCGTATCGCCGACACGCACATCCATGCGCGCGCCTCCTTCCGGGTTCAGATACTACTACTATACCATAAAAGATTGAAAAAGTATACCGCAAAGCAATGAATTTTTTCCGCGGCGGCGTGCATATACTGAAACAAACGGAAAAACCCGAACAATTTCAACCCGGAAGGAACGCGGATATGGATCAAATCGTTTATCAGCCGGAGGGACGGCTGCTTCATACGGCGGAAAACCAGCGGCGCTGCGCCGGACCTGCCGCATTGCGCGAGGCCTTCGCAGACGGCGCGGTGCTGGAGGGGCGGGCGCTGCGCTGCGATGCGGCGCATGACCTGCATGTGGATCTCGGCTGCATGCGCGGCGTGATCCCGCGCGCGGAAGGCGCCGTCGGCATTGCCGAGGGCCGGGTGCGGGATATCGCGCTGATCTCGCGGGTCAACAAGCCGGTGGCGTTCGTCATCACCGGTTTTACGCAGGCGGCAGACGGCGAGCCGCTCGCGCTGCTCAGCCGCAGGCGGGTGCAGGAGGCCTGCCTGCAGACCTATATCGCCGCCCTCTCGCCCGGCGACGTGATTCCGGCGACGGTGACGCATCTGGAGGGCTTCGGCGCATTCTGCGACGTCGGCGCGGGCGTAAGCGCTCTGCTGCCGATCGACAGCATTTCGGTGTCGCGCATCCCGCATCCCGGCGCGCGCTTCACGCAGGGGCAGCCGATCCTTGCCGTGGTGCGGGAGATCGACGCCGACCGGCGGATCACACTCACGCACAAGGAGCTTCTTGGCACCTGGGAGGAGAACGCCGCGCAGCTGGAGGTGGGCGAAACCGTGCCGGGCATCGTGCGCTCGGTGGAGAGTTACGGCATTTTCGTGGAGCTCGCGCCGAATCTGGCGGGGCTTGCGGAGCGCGCGGAGGGCGTGCGTGCCGGCGATCATGCGGCCGTTTATATCAAAAGCATGCTGCCGCAGAAAATGAAGATCAAGCTGATCCTCGTGGACGCCTTCGCCGCGGACTATCCGCCCGCGCCGCCGCACTACTTTATCCGGCAGGGACACATCGACCGCTGGCGCTATTCCCCGCCCGCGTGCGGCCGCCGGATGGAAAGCATTTTCTGACGCAAACGGCCCCCTTCGTCGAAGGGGGCCGTTGTGAACAAATGATTATACATTATCCTGTGAATAAGAGAAGAAGTCTGCGGGGAACCATTGCTGCGCGAAAGCGGGCAGCAGCTCCTTTTCCTTGCAGATCGGCGAGGTGATCAGCCGCGTGGCCGTGTGCTGATCGAGCGTGAGCGCCGGGGGATCCTGCGTTTGCGTGACGCTGACCTGATTGTCCCGCACCGTGATGCGCAGCTGCTCGTCGCCGCGGTCGCCGCGAATGCGCAGCACCAGGCTGCCGTCGCAGAGCGCGGCATGGGTCGCTTTCAGGCGCAGGAACGCTTCCGTAAAGCGGCGGAAGTTGAGAACGCAGACCATCTCGGCGTGCGAGATGTCGCTGCCGCAGCAGTGGCGGGCCATGTAATCCGCCGTCGGCATGTCATACGGCGGCACGTCAAAGGAGATGCTGTCGGCGCCCGATACGTCCATTGCGCACAGGCACACGTCGATCAGATTCTCGGGATCGGTCGCCATCAGTTCCAGGATGCCGCCGAATTTCTGCTTGACAAAGTAGCCGAGGAAGGTTTCGCCGCGCGTGACGACATACGGCACGGAACGCCAGGAGCAGAGGATGTCATACAGCGCCTCCGGCGCGCGGACGGCGCGCATGGGCTGCCGATCATACAGCAGCGCGATGCCCGCGAGCGCGTCGGCATCCTGCGCCGTGACAAGCCGCGCGGTCGCGTCGGTCTGATAGTCGCGCCCCTTGATATGCGCGATGCTGCGGCGGCTGAGATCGAAGCTCAGGCTCTGTCCGCCGGGCTCATAGCCGAAATAGCCGTAGCGCTGGCGATGACCGCCGAGGATGGAATAGACGGTGCCGTCCGCCGCCATTTCCGCGAGCGCCTGCTGCATGAGCCGGATCATATAGCCCTTGCCGCGGGCATCCTTCGCAACGGCGACGTTGCCGATGCCGCCCACGCGCAGGGTGTCGCCGGCGACCTCCACGTCAAAGGGATACAGACCGACGGCCGCTTTGATCTCGCCGTCCTCGGCAACGATCAGGTTGTGCTCCGCCGGGGCGTATTCCGCCTTGTAAAGCTTGGGGAGAAGTGTGAGAAAGTCGCGCTGCGTTTCGGCGTCGTCCTCTGAAAAGAACACATCATCCAGCATGGCCAGCAGCGTCTCACGCTGCTCGGCGGTGCCGTGACCCAGATAAAGCTCCATAGCAATTCTCCTATTTCAGTTTCATAATATCGTCGTAATTCAGCACACGGTAGCCCGCGGCGTTTTTGCGGGCGGCCGCGCGTTTGCGTGCGCGGCGGAACAGGACGATCAGCGCAATGATCGCCGCCAGCGCGCACAGGCGGAAGATCCAGGAGGACAGCAGCTTGCGGGCGGTGCTGCCGACGACGGCAAACACGCTCAGTTTCACATCTGCGGCCGCCACCAGATCGATCCGGTGGATCTCCTCCTGCGCGTACAGCACGCGCGCCGCGGCCACGGCATCTCCTTTTTTGACCGGCGCCTTGACGGACTTCGGCAGAGAATCCGCCAGCGGCTCGATCAGCAGGCTGCCGTCGCCCACGCCCTTGGGCACGAGACTGTAGATTGCTTCCGCGGGGGAGAGCCCGACCGTGTCGCGCCCGGATCCGAATTCGACCGGCACCTGCGCCACGATCTGATCGGGATCGCAGATCTGCTTGAGCTCGAGGTTGTCAAAGGCCCAGTTGAGCAGCGCCTTGGCGTCGATGAAAGCGCCGTTTTCATCCACATGGTCGTTGTCCAGATCCTCCATGATCGCGTTGAGCACGACGCAGACGTAGTTGTAGCCGCCTTTGGAGGCGGTCACGGCCACGCAGTGGCCGGCGATGGAGGTGGTGCCGGTTTTTCCGCCGTTGATATACGGCGAATAATAATCGGTATAATTCTTTTTAAGCATGTGGTTGGTGTTGATGATCGTGCGTTCCTTCTGCAGATTCGTCGCCGGCAGCTTGTAAGACGGCATGGCCGTGATCTCGGCAAAGGCGGGATAGCCCATGGCGTGCAGCAGGAGGGTCGCCGTATCTTTCGCGGTGATATACTGGTCGTCGTCGTCCAGTCCGTGCGGATTGACGAAGTTGGTGTCCGTGCAGCCGAGCGATTGCGCCGTTTCGTTCATCATGCGCACAAACTGCGCGCGGTCGCCGTCGGTAACGTAGTCGGCCAGCGCGGTCGCGGCTTCGTTGGCGCTTTGCAGCAGCAGGCAGCAGAGCAGGTCGTAGACGCTCAGCGTTTCACCCGCTTTCAGGCCGCCGAGAGAGCTGCCGGTGTAGGAAAGCTCTGTGATACAGGATTCGGACACAGTGACCGGTTCGTTCAGGTTCTCGCAGTGGTCGAGCACCACGATGGCCGTCGCCAGCTTCGTCAGGCTGGCCGGATGCGTCTGCTTGCCGGCGTTTTTTTCATACAGCACCTCGCCGTTGTCTGCGCCGGCGAGATAAACGCAGTCGGCATGCAGCTCGATTTCCCGATCGACATATTCATTATAAGCCGCGTGCGCAGGCAGGCTTGCAGCCGCCGTGAGCATCAGCGCAGCCGTCAGGAAGCACAGGATTCGTTTCATAAAAGCCTCTCGATCTGTTCGGGCAGCCGCCGCGGCGTTGCCACGCATCATTGATTTCCAATGATTATAGCATATCCGGCGCAAAAAATAAATACCTCCGCCATTATTTTTTGCTGAAAACAGAAAGCGCTTGATTTTTCCGCCGTTTGGGAGTATAGTAAAAGACAGAATAATAACAAAGGAGAAGCTTCATGGTCTATGTTACCGGCGATATGCACGGCGATCTCGCCCGCTTCGAATCCCCGGCGCTCAGCCGCCTGAAAAAGGACGACACGCTGATCATCTGCGGCGATTTCGGCTTTCTTTGGGACGGCAGCCGAGAGGAGGCCAAGATCCTCAAACGCCTGGGCAAAAAGAAATACAACATCTGCTTCATTGACGGCACGCATGAGAATTTCGAGCTGCTCAATGCCTATCCGGTCACCGAGTGGAACGGCGGCAAGGTGCACCACATCGAGGGCAATATCTATCACCTGATGCGCGGGCAGATTTTCCGGCTGGACAACCTGACCTTTTTCACCATGGGCGGCGGCGAAAGCCCGGATATCGATATCCGGTTTGAGGAGAACGCCTGGTCCCGCTTTGAATTCCCCAGCCGCGAGGAGCTGCTCGAGGGCGCGGAGAATCTGGAAAAGATCAACTGCCGCGTGGATTATATCATCACGCACGAGCCGCCGGTGAAGATCAAGAGCTTCCTGTCCCTCAAGGACAGCGAAACGGCCAGCGTCACCGGGCTGAACACTTATCTGGAGGAGATGAGCGCCATCTGCCAGTTCCGCCGCTGGTTCTTCGGCTCGATGCATCTGGATAAATTCATCTCCAACTCCCATATCGCGGTCTACCGCAATGTGATCAACGCGATCACCGGTGAGGTCGCGCGGTAAAAAGAACAGAAAAAAAGAGATCCTGCAGCAACCGGTTTGCCGCAGGATCTTTTGCTGATTATTCTATTCTTCGTCGCTTGCGGCGGCTTCCTTCTCCGCCTCCGCCCGCAGCTTCTCTTCATAGCGCTTGACCATAGCTTCTTCCATCATTTTGCGGATCTCCGCTTTGTCAACGCCTTGCGCGACCATGGCTTCATATTCCTCGGCGGGAATGCCGCCGACATAGCACTGCTTATACTTTACGGGCGGCTTTTTGACGGTGATCACGATGTTGATCGCAAGCAGCGCAGCGAGGGTCAGCAGATAGACGAACGCGCCGATCTTCAGCGAGCCGCTGACATAGTCGGGGAACACGGCGTGGATCTGCCGGGCAAAGACAGTGAAGCCGACGACGGCCGCGACGGCCAGGAGGATCGTCAGGGTGTTCATGGTCAGGTTGCGGCGGTTGCCGCGCGGCGCGCTCGCCATCATCAGCAGGATCAGGCTGACCAGCACGAGCACGGCGGACAGCAGCACGCCGATGAGCGCCACGGCATAGCCCGTGAAGGCGGTGCCGACGGATTTCGCGCCGGCCATGGTGAACAGCGCGTCAAAATTCAGCGAGGAAGCCAGATTGTAGAGCGTGATCAGGTTGACCGAGGATGTGCGCTCCGCGATCAACGGACCCTGAAACGTGACCGAGCACAGCGGCAGCATCAGCGCAGCCAGCGGCAGCAGCGACAGGATCAGACGCACGATCGAATACTTCGAGCCGACAAAGGAGGCCTTGAGCCGGTCGATGCGGCGCTGCACGCGGGCATGCTCCGCCTCCGCGACATCCGCTTCATCCTGCAGACGCTCCTCCGCGCCGAAAAACACAAGGTTGACGCCGCAATTCGGGCACGTCGGTTTCCAATCCAGCAGCGTCAGATTCCGGCCGCATTTCGGACAATGTGCCATGAGGGTCCCTCCCCATTCAATATATATACTTTATTCTATCATAGCGGCAGGGGGAAATCAATTGTGCAGCCTCTCTAAAAAGCGGCACCGAAATTCGGCAATTTGACGAATGCTCCGCGCGGGTCAGATCATGCCGCCGTCCACGCCGAGCGTCTGCGCCGTGATGTAGCCTGCGTCTTTGCTTGCCAGGAACGCGATCGCGGCGGCGACCTCCTCCGGGGTGCCGAAGCGGCCGAGCGGGATCTCCGCGGCGAGCGCCGCTTTTTCCTGCGCGCTGAAATGATCGTTCATTTTGGTGTCGATTGCGCCCGGCGCCACGCAGTTCACACGCACGCCGCTGGGCGCCAGCTCCCGCGCGAGCGCCTGCGTCAGTCCGATGACGCCGGCCTTGGTCGCGGAATACACCGCCTCGCAGGAGGCGCCGGCGCGGCCCCACATGGAGGCGACGTTGATGATCGCGCCGTGCTTGCGCCGCACCATGGCGGGCACGGCGGCCCGGCAGCAGAGAAAGACGCCCTTGAGGTTGACGTCGGCCAGCCGGTCGTAATCGGCGTTCGTGGTATCCTGCAGCAGCGCCTGCTGCGCGACGCCGGCGTTATTCACCAGCACCTCGATCGGCGCGAACTGTGTTTCGAGCTCCTCAAACAGGGCGTTCACCGCCGCGGCGTCGGTCACATCCAGCCGGCAGCAGCGGAACACGGCGTTGGCTGAAGCGAGCTTTGCGGCCAGGCGTTCGATGCCCGCCGCATCCTGACAGTAGCAGGCGGCGACGGCATAGCCCTCCGCGGCCAGCCGCAGCGCGGTCGCGCCGCCGATGGCGCCGGACGCGCCCGTGATCAGCGCACAGCCTCTCATACTGATTCCTCCTTATGAAGAAATGCGGCGCGGTGAAGCGATGCTCCCCGCGCCGCGGTCATGATCTGAATCTTACAGCAAGGACATCGGATTGTAATCCTCGCCTGCGATCGTCGCCAGGTCGATATAGCCGGACGGCAGCACGAATTTGCTGTTGTCCACCGTCTTGGTCAGGCTGGTCAGCTCCATGATGGTGGTGTTGTCGCCATCGATGGTCTCGATGCGCTTGAGCTGATCGTTCTCGAAGAAGTAGCGGATGGTGGCGCCGTCGTTTTCGTAAGTGTCCACGGTGTAGGATTTGCCGTTGAGCGTCACAACGCCGGAGCCGACATAGGTGCCCTCCGGATTGTTGAACATCTCGGCGTCAAACAGGCTGTCGCCGGAGGCGTCCTCCAGCATTTCGTTGGCCTGCTC
Organism: Clostridia bacterium; assembly: GCA_017550895.1. GTDB lineage: Bacteria > Bacillota > Clostridia > Oscillospirales > Acutalibacteraceae > CAG-177. The sequence goes on along the minus strand of JAFZNN010000268.1, from coordinate 33,577 downwards.
CTTCGGCACGCTCATATAAGCGCGCATCTTCGGGATGATCATATAATAGGCGTTGTCGCCCACGAGCGCGGCAATGGTCATGGAATACAGCTTGTTGACGGGATACGCCATTTCATAATAGTATTTGTCGCCGCTGCGCATGACGGTGATCGGCATGGTGACCTCTTCCGTCGTGCCGTCGTCTTTCGGCATGGTGGCGCGCATCTTCATTTTCAGCGTGAAGGTGTCGCCGGAAAGGATTTCGGAATAGGCTTTGATCGAAGCGTTGTGGGTCGGCTTGCCGTCGCTCGAAACCGGCACGTTCACGTCCTTGATGGCGGATTCGGGCACCACGTCCGCTGCGATATCCAGCGATTCCACCTTTTCGTCGGCCAGCTGCTCCATCGCCGCCTCGGGATCCTCTGTTCCGTTCAGGAGGTTCTCAATGGACTGCAGCTGCTCGGGCAGGGAGGGCGCTTCGGTCTCGCCGTTCGGGCCGGTGGTTGTGGCGCGCGGATCGGTCACGGCCACGCGGGTCGTTGCGGTCTTGACGCTGTTTTTTTGCACGGGAACGGTTTCGCCGTTCACATCTGTATAGTAATATTCTGTTTCGCCGTTTTCATTCACGCGGGTCTGCACGTCGCGGGTCACGCCGTCGCTGTCAACGACATAAGCCTTGGATTCGATGACGAATTTCCCGTCGCCCTCGATTTTGCGGCACGCGGCAAAGCTGAACAGGCTGGAAAACACCAGAACAAGCGCAACAATGCTTTTTTTCATGGATGTTTGCCTCCGATCTCGGAAAAATAAGGGACGGCAGGCGTCCCTGCTTATAGAATAAGCGATTTTCCGATTGAAATCAAGAGAAAAGTGCGAATTATTATTAGCGAATATGTAAAAAAATTGTTTCCGATTTGTAACAATCCGCCGCCCGCAAAAAATTTTTTTCATTTTTCCAGCAAAACCCCTTGCAAAATCGGCGGCAATCATATATAATAGGCAAGCGCCGAAAAAATATGCTGCTGTGGCTCAGCTGGGCGAGACGGTTTGCAGCCGCCGGGGGCGGAAGCAGGCAAAACGTCGAGGTGAAAAAACAAGGAGCATCGCGCAGCGCATGTTCAGAATGCGCGGGTTTCAGTCCCTGTGCCGGCGTCAGAGGCAACTACAATTTAATATGCTACTGTGGCTCAGTTGGTAGAGCAGCGCATTCGTAATGCGCAGGTCGTCGGTTCGAGTCCGACCAGTAGCTCCATCCCATGGCCCCGAAGCAGTCACGCTTCGGGGTCTGTTTTATGCAGGCAAATCTCATGCTTGCTATTTTTCCAAATCCATGATATAATATTTTGTGTTACAAATCGAATGAAAATGTTATGCTGATTGCGCCGATCCGAAATGCCGTCCGCCCGGCGGCAAAGGGGGACTGACCATGCAGAAGGATACCAAAAAAGCGATCTCCGACACCTTTGTTGCGCTGCTCGAATCCAAATCCTTTGATAAAATCACGGTGAAGGATATTGTGGAAACCTGCGGCATCAACCGCAATACGTTTTATTATTATTACAGCGACATCTATGATCTGCTTGAGGAAATCTTCCGCAGAGAGCTGGATCTGGTCGTGGAGCAGCATCGCGCAGGCAAATCCTGGGTGGAGGGCTTCCTCTGCATGGCGACGGTCGCTTACGGCCACAAGAAGCTGATCCGCAACATCATCTCCTCGCGCAGCTATGATTACTGGCTGAGCTATATGATCAAATCCTGCAAATATATCCTGGTGGATTTCGTCACGAGCGAGGCCGAGGGGATGCAGGTGCCGGAGGCGGATATCGATTTCATCGCGACCTTCTATGAGCATGCGTTCGCCGGTATCATCACCGACTGGTTCCGGCAGGGCATGCAGGAAACGCCGGAGGAATATGTCGGCCAGATCTGGCTGGTGGTCGGCAGCATCCGCCGCGCGCTCGAGCGCAGTCAGCAGCGCTTCCTGGAGCTTTCGGAAGATGATCCGATATAACGACGCGCAGCTGCTTGTCTGCTGCAAGCCGGCCGGGCTGATCAGTCAGCGCACGGCAAACGGAAACGACCTGCCGGGTGCGCTCGAGGCGGCGCTGGCCGCGCAGGGCGAGGCGTGCACGCTGTTTCCCGTGCATCGGCTCGACCGGGAGACGGCCGGGCTGATGGTCTTTGCCAAAACGCAGGCCGCGGCCGCCGCGCTCTCCGCGCAGATTGCGGCGGGCGGGCTGGAAAAGCGCTATCTTGCCGTGCTGCGCGGAACGCCCGCACAGCCGCAGGGCGTGCTGGAGGATCTTCTTTTCCACGACCGGCAGCGAAACAAGACCTACCCGGTCAAACGCATGCGCAAGGGCGTGCGTCCGGCAAGGCTGACGTATACGCTGCTTGCCGCGCGGGAAATGCTTTCGCTCGTTTCGGTTTGTCTGGGGACCGGCCGCACGCACCAGATCCGCGTGCAGTTTGCCTCCCGCGGGCTGCCGCTCTGGGGCGACGGCAAATACGGCGGCGGGCCGGGCGCGCCGGCGCTCTTCGCCTGCAGCCTGTCCTTCCGGCATCCCGTGACCGGCGAACAGATGACTTTCACCGCGCTGCCGGATTCGGCAGACCCGCCGTGGACGCTGTTTGCCGCGGAGCTTGCGGCGATCGGAACAGAATAATCATCCGGCGGCGTGCCTTCTGACGGGCACGCCGCCGGCTTCTGATTTGTTCACAGTTTCTTTCTTGCGTCCGTCCCGGAAATCGGCTATAATACAAATTAAGATGAAAATATGGGAAAGGAGTGAGCGCCGTGTATGAAAACCTGCCGCGCCTGCGCAAAAAGGCCATGCAGCTGCCGCTGACGCCGGGCGTCTATCTGATGAAAAACAAAAAGAACGAAATCATCTACGTCGGCAAGGCGAAGGCGCTCAAAAACCGCGTCAGTCAGTATTTCGGCTCGCAGAACAACCACGGCGTCAAGGTGCGCCGCATGGTGGAGAACGTGGAGGATTTCGATTATATCCTCTGCGACAGCGAGTTTGAGGCGCTCGTGCTCGAGTGTTCGCTGATCAAGCAGCACGCGCCGAAATACAACATCCTGCTCAAGGATGACAAGGGCTATCATTATATCAAGATCACACACGACGGCTGGCGGGATTTCCGCGCGGTCAAGCAGAAGCTGAACGACGGCGCGGACTACATCGGCCCCTACACCGGCAGCTACGGTGTGACGAATTCCGTGGACGCGGCGAAAAAGGTCTTCCGCCTGCCGCAATGCGGCAAGAAATTCCCGCGGGATTACAACAAAAGCCGCCCCTGCCTGAATTTCTATCTCGGGCAGTGCAGCGCGCCCTGCGCCGGCAAATGCACCCAGGCGCAGCATGAGGAGGCCGTCGAGCAGGCGCTGGCGTTCATTGTCAACGGCTCGGGTCCTGCGATCGAGGCGCTGACCGCGCGCATGGAGGAAGCGGCGGAGCGGCTGGAATTTGAAAAAGCGGCAAAGCTGCGCGACCGCATTCAGGCGATCCGCAAGGTCAACGAAAAGCAGAAGGTCGTGGCCGCCGCCAAGGAGGAGCAGGACGTCTTTGCGCTCGTGAGCGCGGGGGACGGTGAAACGCCGAAGGCCTGCCTGTCGGTGCTGCGCTTCCGGGACTCCCGGCTGTTCGACAGCGAGCATTTTATCCTCGATCTGCCGGAGGATCTGCCGCAGGCGCGGCATGAACTGCTGCGCAGCTATTATATGATGCGGGAGTTTGTGCCGCGGCGCGTCGCCGTGGACGGCCCGGTGGAGGATGCGGCGCTGCTGGCCGAATGGCTCGGCTCGCTGGCCGGCCGCAAGGTCGTCATTGCCGTGCCGCAGCGCGGGGAACAGCACCAGCTGATGGAAATGTGCCGCAGCAACGCCGCGCAGAAGCTCGCGCTCTATCTCGGCCGCAGCGGCAGCTCCACCGCCGCGCTCGACGAGCTCGGCACGCTGCTCGGGCTGAAGGCGCCTCCGCAGTATATCGAGGCCTACGATATCTCCCACACGCAGGGCAGCCACAATGTGGCGGGCATGGTCGTTTTCAAGGACGGCCGGCCGTACCGCAAGAGCTACCGGCATTTTGCGATCAAGGGCTTTGCCGGGCAGGATGACTACGGCTCCATGGCGGAGGTGCTCGAGCGCCGGTTCCTGCGCTATTTTGAAGAAAAAGACAGCGGCGAGGGCTTCGGCCGCCTGCCGGATCTGATTCTGCTCGACGGCGGGCAGGGGCAGGTCAACGCCGTGCTGCCGCTGCTGGAAAAATACCAGCTGGATATCCCGTTGTTCGGCATGGTGAAGGATTCGCACCACCGCACGCGCGCCATCGCCCGCTCCGGCGGGGAGATCGCGCTGACCTCACGCCGCGCGGCGTTCACGCTGGTGTCCTCGATTCAGGATGAGGTGCACCGCTTTGCGATCGGCTATCACCGGAGCAGCAGCAAAAAAGCCGCCCTCTCCACCACGCTGACCGGCATTGACGGCGTCGGCCCCGCCCGGGCAAAGGCGCTGCTGCGGCAGTTTAAAACCGTCAAGGCCATCGCGGCCGCCTCCGAGGCGGAGCTGGCCGCCGTCAAAGGCATGAGCAAGCCTGCGGCCGCAGCGGTTTTCGCCGCATTTCACCCGGAAACCGCCGCTTCAGATGCGGATGGAAATTGAGTTTGCAAAAAATTATTCTTTTGTTCACAATTTTCCTTGACAATCGTTTATAATAAATGCGATAATAATAAAAATATCAGTCTACGATTCGGAGGAACGCCATGAGAGTGATCACGGGCAGCGCCAGGGGCATGACGCTCAAGGCGCCCGAGGGTCTGTCCACCCGCCCGACCGCCGAAAAGGTCAAGGAGGCGGTGTTCAGCGCCCTGCAGTTCGAGATCGAAGGGCGGCGCGTGCTGGATCTGTTTGCGGGGTCCGGGCAGATGGGAATCGAAGCGCTCAGCCGCGGCGCCGTGAGCGCCGTGTTTGTGGATGCGGATAAAACCGCTGTGCGCATCATCAAAGAGAATCTGCAAAAAACACGCTTTGCCCCGCAGGCGACGGTCATGCAGACGGATGCGTTCGCCTATCTGCGCATGTGCGGGCAGGCGTTCGACCTGGCATTTCTGGATCCGCCGTATGCCGTGGGGTTGCTGCAGAAGGCGCTGGCTGCCGTGGAACCGCTGATCGCCGAGGGCGGCGCGGTCGTCTGCGAGCATCCCGCCGATGAAGCTTTGCCGGATGCGGTCGGTCTGCTGCGCGCGGACAGACGATATCACTACGGCAAAACAGCGGTCACCGTTTTCCGAAAAGGAGGAGTTCTATGAAAATCGCCGTTTGCCCCGGCAGCTTTGACCCGGTCACGATCGGCCATGTGGACGTGATCCGGCGTGCGGCGAAGCTTTTTGATCGCGTGGTGGTCGTCGTGATGACGAATTTCAACAAGCCCTCCAGCTATTTTACGGCGGAGGAGCGCGTGGAGCTGCTGCGGCGCAGCCTGACCGAGGTTGAGAACGTCACGGTGGAAACCAGCAGCGGTCTGCTCGCGGAGTATTGCCGCGAGATCGGCGCGTGCGCCGTTGTCAAGGGTCTGCGCGCGGTGTCGGATTTCGAATATGAATTCCAGCAGGCGCTGACCAACAAGAAGCTCAACCCCGAGCTGGAAACCGTTTTTATCAGCGCGAGCACGGAGCACATGTATCTCTCCTCCAGCGTGGTGAAGCAAGTAGGCGGTTTCGGCGGTGACATCACCGAATTTGTGCCGGAACCGGTTTGCGAAGATATCGTGAAAAGAATCAAAGAAAGGAATCGATTTGCATGAGCGCAGGAATTGAAAAATATCTGGAAGAAATCGAAAACATTCTCGAGAAAGGCTCGAAAGTGCCGCTGAGCAACAAGACCGGCGTGGACGCGAACGCCATCCATTCCGCCATTGAAAACATCCGCCTGGCGATGCCCAACGAGCTTGCGCAGGCGCGCACGATCGTGGCCGACCGCAACAACATTCTGAGCAAGGCGAAGAATGAAGCGGTTGCCGTTGTGACCGGCGCTGAGGAAAAATCCCGCGCGCTGATCGCCGAATCGGAGGATAAGATCCGCGACCTTGTGCTCAAGACCGACAGCTACGCCAAGAACCGCGTGGCCGAGGCGGAGGCGCAGGCCAAGCAGCTGGTTGCGACCGCGACCGAGGATGCGCGCATCATCCGCGAGAATGCCCAGGCGGAGGCCGCCGGCATGGTGGAAGCGGATGAGATCGTCATTCAGGCGCGTGCCACGGCGGAATCGGTTTCCGCCAATGCGCAGAGCGAGGCGGAGGCCCTTGTGGCCAACGCGAATGCGCAGGCCGAGCAGATCCTCGCCGCCGCGAACGAGCAGGCGCAGAATATCCGCAACGACGCGCAGATCCGCGCCGACAACGCGCTGGACAGCGCAAACAAATGGTCCGGCGAGATCCGTCTGGCCGCCGGCGAGTTTGTGGAGGACATCATGCGCACGGCCAACGACGCGATTGCCCGCTCTCTGGCCGATATCCAGAATGCCCGCAGCAACATCCAGGCCGTCACCGGCAAGCTGGAGGCGGACGCCGGCCAGCCCGCGCAGGAATAAGCGCATTCAACCGGAACGCAGACAACCGCTCCATCGGAAGACCGATCGGGCGGTTGCTTTTTTCGCCGGTGATCCGGTGAATCCGGATGAAAACCGTTTCGCAAATCTGATACATTAATATAATAGGCGCCGCGCGGCGAATGACGCACACTTTTTTTCGGATTTTTAAGTTGAATTAAGAATGATGCGTAAAATGGAACACAGAAAGAGTCAAAGGAGGCGATTCCATGCGCAGCAAATCATCCGGAACCGAAAGCAGAAAAACAAGCGGGGAAAGAACCCGGAAAAAAGGAGAGCGTATCATGAAAAAGAAGATCGCGGCGTTCCTGATTTCGATGCTATGCGTCGCATCCGTTTTTACGGGATGCGCGGTGCAGCAGGCAGGCGGGAAGCAGACGCAAACAACCTCCGGCACGGCGGCGGCCGGTGAAACGACGCGGGAAACCGCGACGCAGCAGGCGGCGGAGACGGACGGGCAGTCCGATCTGTTCACCGACAGGGACCTCAGCGCCGCCTACGATGAAGAAACGTATACCGTTGAGCTGACCGGAACCGGCGCGAAGTCAGCATCCGAAAAGGTCAGCGTTTCCGGGTCGGATGTGACGATCACAGGCGCGGGCACGTTTCTTCTGTCCGGCGCGCTTGCGAACGGCACCATCCTTGTCGACGCGGACGAGCAGGACAAGGTGCAGCTGGTGCTCAGCGGCGTGACCGTTTCCTCCGCGGACTACGCGGCAATCTATGTGAAACAGGCGGATAAAGTGTTCATTACGCTTGCGGACGGCACGGAGAACGCGCTTTCAAACGGCGGGTCCTACACGCAGCGGGACGACAACAATGTGGATGCGGTCGTTTTTTCAAAAGACGACCTGACCTTCAACGGAACGGGCACGCTGACGATCAACGCGTCGGCCGGGCACGGCATCGTCGGCAAGGACGACGTGAAGATTGCGGGCGGTGCTTACACCGTGACCGCCGCGGCGCACGCGATCCGCGCGAACGATCTGATCGCCGTTGCGGCCGGAACGCTGTCACTTCAGGCGGGCGAGGACGGATTGCACGCGGAGAACAGCGAGGATGAAACGCGCGGCAACATCCGGATCCTTGACGGCGAGATCACCGTTCGGTGCGGGGACGACGCGATCCATGCCAATACGCTCCTGCAGATTGACGGCGGCAACATCGACCTTGCGGCGGCGGAAGGCCTGGAAGGCACCTATATCCGCATCAACGCGGGCAGCATTTTCATCAGCGCCTCGGACGACGGGATCAATGCCGGGCGCAAATCCTCCGCCTATGTGCCGACCGTGGAGATCAACGGCGGCGAGGTGACGATCGTCATGGGCGCGGGCGATACGGACGGCGTGGATTCCAACGGCAATCTGATCATTACAGGCGGAACCATCGACGTGACGGCAAACTCCTCGTTTGACTATGACGGCACGGCGGACTATTCCGGCGGCGTGATCATCGTCAACGGAAAAGAGGCCACGTCCATCCCCAATCAGATGATGGGCGGCGGCAAAGGCCGGCCCTGAGAGAAAATGGGAAAAGCAGAGGCGGGCCGGCCGGGTGAATAAAAATCAAAAAAATGCTTGACTTTTCCGCGCTTCTCTGTTAAAATTTATAGGCTGTCGTCAGGCAGCGGAAAGAAACTATATTTTCCTTGCCGCGGGTCAGGCCGCGGCCAAAGACCAGAAGGAGGTGCCAAACGCATGTACAAGTACGAAACCATGGCAGTATTTTCAGTTGCGAACGGTGATGAGGCGGCGCAGCCGCTCCTTGAAAAGTTCAAGGCGCTGATCGAAGCCAACGGGACGCTTGAGAGCATCGACGATTGGGGCAAGCGCAAGCTCGCTTATCCGATCAACGATGAGCCGGAGGGCTACTACGTAATCTTCAATTACGAGGCCCCTGCGGAGTTCCCCGCGGAGCTGGACCGTATCTTCAAGATCACGGACGGCGTGCTTCGTTCTCTCATCATCCGGAAAGAAGACTAAGGAGGCCGCATCATGTTGAACTGTGCCGTCATTATGGGCAGACTTGTTGCAGACCCCGAGCTTCGCAAAACGGGCAGCGGAATTTCCGTTACCTCGTTCACGGTCGCTGTTGAGCGTCGTTTTTCGCGCAACAACGAGGACCGTCAGGCCGATTTTATCGACGTCATTGCCTGGAGACAGACCGCGGAGTTTGTCTGCAAGTTTTTCGGCAAGGGCTCGATGATCGCCATCCAGGGCTCCATCCAGACCAGAAACTATGAGGATCGCAACGGCAACAAACGCAAGGCCGTTGAGATCGTGGCGGACAACGCCAGCTTCTGCGGATCCAAGAGCGAGACGGGCACGACCGGCGGCTATCGCGCCGAGAGCCCGATGAACACGCAGCCTGCGCCGTCCTTTGCAACGGCGGATGAAGGCGACTTCAAGGAAATTCCCGAAGACGATCTCCCGTTCTGAGAGATCGCCGCATGAAACTGAAAAGGAGGTTAATCCATGGCTTACGAAAGAAATGACAGACGCCCCAACAAGAAGGGCCGCAGAAAGGTTTGCTCCTTCTGCGTGGATAAGATCGACGTGATCGATTACAAGGATGTGAACCGTCTGAGCAAGTTTACGTCCGAGCGCTCCAAGATCCTGCCCCGCCGCGTGACCGGTACCTGCGCGAAGCATCAGCGCGCGCTGACCACCGCGATCAAGCGAGCGCGTCAGGTGGCGCTGATCCCCTACACCAGCGACTGAGAAAACAGCACACAAACCAGAACGGGTCTGCATCGGTTTGCAGGCCCGTTTTTTCGTTGCGCGGTGCAAGAAAAAAGAAAGAATCGGCAAAAACAGTTGCGCGTGTGCGGAGAAAATGATAAAATGTAATCAAAGAGCAAGATGCGCGCTGTTTTTGTTTCCGAATTGTCATTCTTTCTTTAACATTTGTAATTTGACTTTCGCTTTTTGTCGAAATATAATGGGGTTGGAACGAAAAGATGCAAAGGGGGGATCTTTGATGGAACGTTCCGAACCGACCGCCCGTCTTTCGGCGGGCTGGCTGTATTTCTATGTCCACTTTGTCACCGAGGTCGTGTGCTTTTTCGCACTCGGCCGCCTGGCGGGGGACAGCGCTTATCTTTGGATCATGCCGCTGATTTATGACGCGCTGGCGTTTGTGCCGCAGTCGCTGATCGGCGCATGGAGCGACCGGCATCCGCGCTGCAGCTTCGGCCTGATCGGCCTGGCGCTGCTGTCCGGCGCCTCACTGCTGTTTCTGCTGCAGGGCAAAACGGCGGCGCTCATCGCGCTGATCGTGCTGTGCATCGGCAACGCCTGCACCCACGTCAACGGCGCGGAGGTGACGCTGCGCAGCGCGGCAGGGCGGCTTGCGCCGAGCGCGATTTTTGTGTCCGGCGGCTCCTTCGGCGTGATCACCGGGCGGCTGCTGGCAAAAACGGCTCTGCCGATCTGGGTGATGGCCGTTTTCGCGCTCACGGCAATCCCGTTCGTGCTGCTGGCGGAATATGACCGGCGCGCGGCGGACAAAGCGGCGCGGCCCTGCGCGGCGTTTCGCTATGCGTCCGAAAAGGTGCCGGCCGTCGCGGTGATCCTGGTCGCGGTGCTGATCGTGATCGTGCGCGGCTATATGGGCTACGGTATTCCGACCGCGTGGAAAAAGACGGTGCTGCAGACAGTGCTGCTCTATGTGGCCATGGGCGTGGGCAAGGCGTCCGGCGGCTTGCTTGCCGATCGCTTCGGCGTCAAGCGGATCGCGCTGTTCAGCGCGGCTGCGGCGCTGCCGTTCCTGCTGCTGGGAGATGAGCGGATGCTGATTTCGCTGATCGGTGTGATGTTCTTCAGCATGACGATGTCCATCACGCTCGCGCTGCTCGTTTCCGTGCTGCCGGAAGCGCCGGGTCTGGCCTTCGGCCTGACGACGATCGGCCTGTTTCTCGGCACGGCGCCGATCTTCTTCTTCAAGTTTACCACCGTGCGCGCAAACGGCATCATCATTGCCGCGCTCACGCTGCTTTGCCTGATCGGCATGGCGATCATCATCAGAAAGGATGAGAAACGGTATGTCTGAATTTCGTTGGCTGTTTGACGCAGCGCTGGCGGCCCATGTGCGCACGCCGCTGCTGATTCTTGCAATCGTGGTCCTGCTGATCATTGCGGTGACGGCCGTGCTGGTTGCGCAGACGCTGAAAAATCAGCGGCTGACTTCGGCGGCGCAGGAGGAAACGCCGCAGACGACGGAGGATGCGCCGTGCTGAATCTGCTGCCGTATTATATGGTGCGCAACCTGCTGCTGACCGTGGCGATTGAAACCGGTCTGGCAGCGCTGCTCGGTCTGCGAAAGCGGGATCTGCTGTATGTGGCGCTGGCCAACGTCATGACCAATCCGCTCGTGAATGTCAGCAGTTTCCTCGCGGGCTTCTTCGGCGGCGCCCGCGTGCGCCTGTGGGTGCTGATCGCCGCAGAGCTGGCCGCCTTTGGCAGCGAGGGGTTCGTCTATTACAAAACACTGGAAAAACGCCGGCCGCATCCGTTTCTGCTTTCGCTGCTGTGCAACGCGGCGTCCTACGGGGCGGGCCTGGCGATCAATGCGATTATTCATTAAGAGGAGGAAGCGCAATGAAACGTGTATTTGCCGCGCTTGCGGCGCTCATGCTCAGCCTGCAGCTGGCGGTCACGGCCTTTGCCGACGCGGTCGGCCCGATGAGTCCCGGACAGCTGCTGAACGATCCGGCGGCGACCTTTGTGATCTGCGCCGTTGTCGCTGTAATCCTTGCGGTTGCCGTGATTCTTCTGATCCGGCACAGCCGCAAAAAGAAAGCCCGAAACCTGCAGGCCGTGGGAACCGAAAATGAAACAAATACCAATGCCAATACCAATACAAGAGGGGATACCAAATGAAACTGAACAAACTGCTTGCCCTGCTGCTGGCCGTGCTGCTCTGCCTGAGCATTCCGACGGTCGCGTTTGCGGATGGCGAGGGCCCGCACTTTACCGCGCTCAAAGCCACGGTCGAAAAGGAAGGCGGGATCCCGATTTATTCGTATGATTACGAGGACTCAGGTGATGAGTGGCTCCTCAAGCCGAAGGGCATCACGATCCCGCAGGGGACCGAGCTGACGCTGACCGGCGAATTTGACGAGGACGGCGTCTTGTATTTCTGGTTGGAATATCAGGATGAATACGGCTATGTGCGCAAGGATGACGTGCACCTGGATCTTTCCGAAATCGCGCCGGCCGATGAAAACGCCTATGCCGCGCCGCGGCACTATGTGGTGGTCGATCCGAACGGCGCCGAGGTTCACAGCGGCCCCGGCAACTCCTTTGAAGTCGTGAAAACGCTGCCGAAGGGCAAGGAGATCACCGTGACGCATGCGGATGATCTTTCGCCCGACGACGGCTACTCCATCTGGGACTACACGCCCGACGCGCGCGGCTGGGTGCAGACGGGCGACGACCGCGGCGGCGAGGTTGCGTTTGCGAAGTCCGTGAAATACAGAGAATCGACGCGCACGCCGCTCGGCACGCTGAAAACGCGCGAGGATACGCCGTTTTATGCGAACATCAACGATTCCTGGTCCGAGGATGGGGAAACGCAGCCGCTCGGCACGGTTCCCGCCGGCGAGGAGCTGAAGTTTGATCTGTATTTCCGTGAGTTTGCCTATGTGACCTATCAGGGGAAAACCGGCTGGCTGCCGCTCTGGAAAAATGTGGAGGCGCCGGTCGACGGTTACCTGATGACCCTGGAATCGCGGCCGCTCTATAAAGAGGCGGCGGTCAATGAAAACACCGGCACCGGCAAAAAGATCGAGGCCTATCAGATCGTGCCCTATGATCTCGAAGTGGAAATCAGCGAGCAAGAAGGCCTGGAGCCGGGCGATGGCGAGTTCTATTCACAGCCCTATGACACCTGGTATCGCGTCACGGTGGACGGCGCGCAGTACTGGACCCGATTCAATTCGGAAACCAGCAAGCAGCCCCTGGAGTTTTACAGCGCGGTCAAGCGTCGCGTCGCGGAGACCTCCAACCTGCTGATGTATGAAACGCCGGATATCGATTCGCAGCGGATCGGCAAGATCCCCGGCGAGGAGCAGCTGATTGAGCTGTTTGATTATTACATTTCTGAGGATGAAACGCCGGAGCTTCCGGATCGGGAGCGGAACTGGCATTATGTTGCCTACGGCGATCTGCGCGGCTGGAGCCGCTATGATTATGACCAGGTGGAATGGGTGAATGATGATATGATTTATTCGCTGTCGTCCTTCCTGGAGAATCCAGAAAAAAATGAAATCACGGAGCAGCTCATGCCGACCACCTCCAAAGCCACGGCTGCGGAAACGACCGTGCCGAATAAGACCGACGGCGACGGCATGGCGGTCAAAGCGCCGGCGCGCACGATCATTCTCGGCTGCGTCGCCGCCGCCGTGATCCTTGCGCTGGTGGCAGGCGTCACCGTTGCGCTGATCAAAAAACGCAAACAGCCCGCCGCGGAACCGGCGGAGAAGGAGGAGCAGCAATGAATCTGAAACGACTTGCCGCGCTTGCGCTGGCCATCCTGCTTTGTCTGGGGTGCGTCGTGACCGCGTTTGCCGATATGGACAGTCCCTCTTTTTCGGAGCTGGAAGCCTATGTCAACAACGAGAACGGCATCACGTTTTACACCTCGCAGCGCAACCCGGAGACGGACCGTTATGAACCGATGCCGACCGCAACGATTCCGAACGGCACGAAGCTGACCCTGCGGGGCACCTATTATGATTATGATGATGACGGCAGGGAAGAGACGGGGGCGGATGCGCTGTATTCGACGACTTACCTTGGCGAAAACGGGTATGTCCGCGGCGGCGACGTGTCCTTCAACGCGGTTGCAGTGACGCCGAAGGAATCGTGGAAATTCAGCAAGCCCGATGAGCTCGTCGTCATCAATCCGGACGGCGTGCCGATGTACAGCGGCCCGGACACCTTGTTTGAGCGTCTGTCCACGGTGATTCCCTACGGCGCGGATATCGTCTGCGAATACGGCAACACGGGCGAATACAGCGATGCGTCCTGGACCTCCGGCTGGTCCTACACCACCTATAACGGCACGAGCGGCTGGGTGGAGACGCCGCAGTACGGCAATGCCTACAATTTTGCCTACCGCGAATCGGGCGAAAGCCTGGTGGTGGAGCCCGTGCAGCTCTATGCCTCGATCAAAGACGCCTATGAAAGCGGCTGGGGCGAAGAGGACGAGCAGCCCAAGCCGATCGTCGAGGTGCCGGCGGGCGCCTTCGTGACCTATGACATCGTTTATCGCGGCGCCAAACGGGATTTCGGTTACGTGACCTATCAGGGAAAGACCGGCTGGATGCTGGTGCAGGACGGCTTTAACGGCCCGGGCACGGAGCAGGTGATCCGGAAATCAGAAGGCTATCTGATGGTCACTGCGCCGAAGGGCGTGCCGGTCTACGGCAGCATCGGCGATGTGGACTCCAAGACCGGCGAAACGATCCCCGCTTATGAGATCCTGCGCTACGACTATGCCGGCATGGTGGATTTCACGGAATATGACGACAACTGGGAGCCGATCGGCGAAGAGGACTGCTGGACCTGGTATCGCGTGCGCCGCGACGGCAAGCAGGTCTGGGTCAGAGGCAACGAATGGGATCACGACAAGGACGATCTCAGCGTATTCTGGCACGTATCAAAGGAAAAGGTACTGTCGAAAAACGGCATGATCCTCTACGCACAGCCGCGCACGCAGGCCGAACAGCTTGCGCTGATCCCGACCGGCGCGACGATCCGGACGGAATTTGACTGGTCCGAGAGATTCGTTGATTACGGCAGCGAAGAGAATGTCACATGGTACTATGGCGTTTACGACAATCATTTCGGCTGGGTGCGCGTGCAGGGCGACAAGGAAGAATTCCTGGAGAATCTGGATCAAAACTTGAACTATGATGAGCTTGACCGGGAAATCCTGCTGCCCGCGAATGTGAAGGCGGCGCTCGAGGCGGAGGAAACCGCCGCGCAGACGACGACCGCGCAGGCCGGGGAAGAAACGACGGCGCCGGCTGCGGATGCTGCAGCGGCGGCGGACAGCAAGGCGGTCAAAGCCTCTCCGCGCATGATAATCATCGGCTGCGTCGCGGCCGCCGGAATCCTGGCGCTCGTGGCGGTGGTCACCGTCGCGCTGATTCAAAAAAGAAAAAAAGACGAAACACCGACGGAATAATCTTATAGAAATACATAACAGGATAAAAATCGAAACAGCATAATAATCAGCGCCGTGCTCAACCGAGCACGGCGCTGTTGCTGTGTGATGCAATTGTTTATTTCGCGAGGTCGCCGACCATCAGCATGAAGGCGCCGATCTGGCCGCCGAATTCCGGCGCGCCGTCCATGATCAGCTTGCCGGTCTTGGCCGAAGCGAGCATGTCGTCCGTGCCGAGCAGGATGCCCAGCGCGCTCTTGAAGGAATCAAAGCGCAGGGTGAAGAACGGCATGGCGCGCTTGTATTCGCCGCGGCCCGCGCGGGTCTTGCCCGCCTTGACGCGGATATACGCCGAAACCTCGGGGTGATCGTTGACCGCCAGCGCATACACGCGGTCGGGGGATTTGAGCGCCCAGTCGTGGATCTCCGGGTGGCCCATCTTGTTCAGCTGGCTGATGCCGCTGGTGAGCAGATAGAACATGCACTTGACCATCAGCTGCTGATCTTCCTCTTTCTCGGGCGCTTCCGTCGCGCCGAGGACGTTCGCCATCTTCAGCAGCGTCATCACGAAGGCGACAAGCGTGCCGGCCTTCTTGACGCCGTGGATCTTGGGGATCGCGTCGAGCGTGATCTTGCCCTTGAAGAAGGCGTTGAGCTTCTCGATGCTCTTGAACTGCAGCTCAATGTGGGGATCCTCCGCCAGGCAGGTGTGCACGAGCCATTCGCCGCTGTTGACGACGAAATGCATGCCGACCTTGCCCTCGGGGCTGTCGGGATAAAGGGCGCTGACCTGAATCACGGCGTGCGCATGCTCGAATTTCTTTTTCAGCTCCGGCACTTCAGTCGCGAGCACCTTCACGAGCGGCAGCGCAGCGTTCAGAAATATTTTATTGGAATATAAGTCTTCCTGTGAAACAGCCATGGGTTGCGCTCCTTTCTCGATTAGAATTCGTCGTCCCAGTTATCGTCTTCCTCGAAGTCCATCTTCATCACGTCGCGCACGGCGGCGATGATGCCGTTGGAGTCGATGCCGACCTCGGCCATGATATCCTCATGCAGGCCGATCGGGGCGAACTTGTCGGGATGGCCGAGCATGCGGAAGGCGCAGGCCTTGCCGCCGCCCACGACCACCTCGGCCACAGCGGAGCCGAGACCGCCGATGGTGCTGTGATCCTCCACGGTGATGATACGACGGGTATCCAGCACCGCCTTCATGATCGCGTCGCGGTCGATGGGCTTGATCGTGTGCATATTCAGCACGCGGACCTTCAGGCCGTCGGCATTCTCAAGGAATTTCGCAGCCTCGCGCGCCTGGAAGACGCAGGAGCCGCAGGCGATGACGGTGATGTCGGTGCCGGGATGCACCTCGACCGCCTTGCCGACCTCGAAGCCGTAATCCATGCTGTCATACAGCACGCGGTCGAAACCGCGGTTGATGCGGATGTAATAGGGGCCGAAGTTCTCATACGCCGCGTTGACCGCATTCGCGGTCTCAAGGCCGTCCGCCGGCACGATGACCGTCAGATTCGGCATGGCGCGGGTGATGGCCAGATCCACGATGGCGTGGTGGGTGGAGCCCGCCTGACCGAAGGAGGTGCCGGCGTGGGTGGCGATGATCTTCACATTGGTGTTCTGATAGCAGATGTCCGTGTGCAGCTGATCGCAGGCGCGCATGGAGGTGAACGCCGAGAAGCCGGATGCAAAGGGAATCAGGCCCGCTCTTGCCATACCGGCGGCAACGCCGAACATATCCTGCTCCGCGATACCGACGTTGAACACGCGCTCCGGGCAAACTTTCAGCACTTCGCCGAGCTTGGTCGATTTCGCAAGGTCGGGCGTGACGGCGACGACCTTGGGGTCTTTCTGAACGATATCCGCAATTGCCTTGCCGTAGATTTCCGCAGTCGAAAGCTCAGTCTGGTCAATTGCATTGTATACGAATCCGCCTGCCATGATTATTTGCCCTCCTTTTCCGCTCTCGCAACACGAGCTTTATAATCCTCTTCCAGCTCCGCGTTGAATTTCTCAAACAGCGCATCGTCGATCGCGCCGTAGTGCCAGAGGTAGTTGCCCTCCATGGTCTTGATGCCGGCGCCCTTCTTGGTATCCATCAGGATGCAGGTCGGCGCGCAGGGCTCCTTGGAGCGCTCGATGGCGGTGTCAATGGCGTCGCAGAGCGCGCCGATATTGTTGCCGTCCACCACGATGGTGTTGAAGCCGAACGCGGTCATCTTATCCGCCAGCGGCTCCAGCTTCATGACGTCTTCGGTCGGGCCGTCGATCATGCAGTGGTTGCGGTCGATGAAAACAATGCAGTTGGAAAGCTGATAATGGTTAATTGTCATAAAGCCTTCCCAGTTGGAGCCTTCGCCGAGCTCGCCGTCGCCGGTGGCGACATAGGTCAGGAAATCCTTGCCGAGCACGCGGGCGGCCAGCGCCGTACCGGCGGCGATGGAAACGCCGTGGCCCAGGGAGCCGGTGGAAGCGTCCACGCCGACGACCTTGTTGGAATCCAGATGCATGCCCATCTTGGAGCCGGACAGGTTGAAGGTCTTGAGCATTTCCACATCATTGAAGCCCTTGTCGCAAAGCACGGGCGCATAGGCGATCGCCGCGTGACCCTTGGAGAGGATGAAACGGTCACGATCCTCCCACTGGGGATCCTCCACCTTGATGTTGAGGTATTTGTGATAGAGCACGGTGAGCAGATCCATGATGCTCATGCCGCCGCCGATGTGGCCGCTGCCTGCCCAGACCGTGGTCTGCAGGCAGAGCTTGCGCAGCTCAAACGCCTTTTTTTCGAGCGCGAGCCATTCCTGCTTTGATAATGCCATAGGGATGTGCCTCCTTAATCAATCATTTTTTATTTGCGTGCCGGACTGCCTTAAAACAGCTCCGGATGGTTCTTTGCAACGGTCTTGAATGCATCGTCCGCAATCTCGAGCGTGAGGTTGATGTCCTCATGGGTCAGGGACGCGTTGATGAAGTGGTTGTGGTGCGAGGCAAAGAAGGCGCCGCGGTTGACGCATTCCGCGATCCACTCCTGATGCAGCATCAGGCTGTCGTCGTTGGCGATGCGCAGATAGAACAGCGCGGGCGCGCCGGAGACGACCAGATCGAAGCCGTTTTCGGCAGCGGTCTTCTTGAGGCCTTCGGTCAGCTCGGTGCCGAGCTTGCGGAAGAGGGCGGGCGCATCGATCGCTTTCATCTTGTTGATGCAGGCGATGCAGGCCGCGAACGGGACGGAGCTCATCCAGTAGGAGCCGGTGTAGGACAGGCCGGCGGCGGCGCCCTTCAGGAAGTCCTTGCCGCAGAAGGCGGACATGTTGTAGCCGTTGGCAAGCGCCTTGCAGAAGCAGATGATATCCGCCTCGAAGCCGAAGTAATGGTCGGAGCCCTGCAGGTCCAGACGGAAGCCGGCGCGCACGTCGTCGATGATCAGGACGATCTCATTCTCGGTGCAGATGCGGCGGATCTCCTTCCAGAAGCCCTCCATGGGATACTTGTTGTCATAGAAGTTGCCGTGGTCATAGGGCTGCGCGATCAGCGCGGCGATCTCGCCCTTGTTTTCCTCGACCGTCTGCTTGAACAGCTCGATGTTGTCCCAGGGCAGATAGATGTTGTTGGCCACATCCTCGGGCGTGACGCCGGGATAGTCGATCTTCTGCACCATCGGGGAAACGCCGTGATAGAAGCCCTTGAAGAAGATCAGCTTTTTGCGATGGGTGTGGGCGCGGGCGGTGAGGATGGCGCCCTGCGTTGCGTCGTTGCCGTTCTTGGCAAAGAACGCCCAGTCCGCGGTCGCGACCGTGTCGGTCAGCAGCTCGGCGCATTCGACCATGACCTTGCCGGGGGAGGTGGTGCAGTTGCCGAGCTTGAGCTGCTCGAGCGCTGCGGCGTCGACGTCCGGATCATTGTAGCCGAGCACGTTCGGGCCGTAGGCGCACATATAGTCGATATATCTGTTGCCGTCCACATCCCAGAAGTAGCTGCCCTGGGCCTTCTCGGCGAAGCGCGGCCAGCGGTTGACGGGGATGAACAGGCCTTCGGCGGAACCGAGGTGGCCGTAAACGCCGGCGGGAATGACTTTTACCGCACGGGCATACCATTCGTTGGATTTCGTGGTATCATACAGCGGAAACGTTTTGCTCATTTTTAATTTCCTCCTTTACGCCAGATAAATTGCAACTCTGTCGAGAATGCGATTCACGTTGTCGAGCATGCTTGCAAGGCCGCGCATCTCCACCTTGCCGGTGCCGACGCACTCAAGGGCGTTGACGGTGCCTTCAAACAGCGCGCGGGCGGTTTCGATGGAATCGAACATCATGGAAGCGCGGAAGGTCTCGGGCACATGCTTGAGAGCAAGCAGGCGGTGATCCTTGCAGCGGATCTCCACGGCAGGGCCGTCCTTGACGCCGAGCTTGACGCTGCCGTCCACGATGTTGCTGGCGCTGAATTTGCCGATCTCATCATTGTTGCCGATCTGCGCGATGGCAACGCCGATGGTGTAGAGCATGAGCGTGGTGCTGATGCGGAAGAAATCGGGATCCTTCAGATCCTCGGGATCCGGCCGCATGTACTTGTTGAGCAGATCGGTCAGCGGGGTGAACTGCTTGAGCAGGAAGGACAGGTGCGTGAAGCCTTTGCTGGGGATGGGGGTGACGGTGCCGTCGATCAGGCCGTTGAATTTCTCCGGGGAGCTGAACGGCAGTTTGACCTGGCATTTGTCACAGCCCTGCTCCATACGGCAGCGGCCGTTGGCAAAGGTGAGGGTCGCGCTCGGGCCGCCTTTGACGTCAAAGCCGATGGAGATCGGCTTTTTGTTCTTCAGCAGCGCACTTGCCTCCGGCGCAAGCTCGCAAAGGTTTTCGAGCGTGCCCAGCACAGCGTAAAGATTGATATACGCCATGGTTTTTTGATCGGTCATGGTTGATCCTCCTCTTTTCCCGTTAAAAACGGTAAAATATATAGTATCGATATATATAATAACAAAAAAGGTGGGCAATGTCAACAAAACAGAGCGAGAAACTGCAAAAAAATTATGAAAATCTTTCAAGACGCCTGCGCATCCCGCGGACGGACGGGAACGGCAAGCGCGGGAAGTTTTTAATAAAATATGAACGGAACGTCTTGCATTCCGGATGGAAACATAGTATAATCATAGACAGATTTATCCAGCATCACCAAAGAAAATGAGGGATTCCGTATGCACTTCAGAAAACGCCTGGTTGCCATGCTGCTGGCACTGACCCTGTTCGTGACCGGTCTGGTCTGCGTTCCGGCCTCCGCGGCCGGCAGACGCAGGACCCGTCTGTCCGCCGACACCGTCAGCGTGCAGACAGTCAGTCAGTACCGCGAGCTGCTTGAAAAAGGGTACCCGACAATCACAACGGAGCAGTTTCTGCGCTTTACGAAGGCGCTCAGCTTCGTGCGCCGCCTGCTGACCGGGCGCGTATTTTCTCCGGAAGAATACTACAACTTGACCATGAGCGAGGATCTGAGCCAGCTTTGCGCCTATATCTGCGCCAATTCCGGCCTGGATATCGAGGCGCTGCTCACGCACATGCCGGAAACGAAGCAGATTGCGGAGCTGGTCGTGGACACCTTCGGGATCGATACTGTGGCGTTCCGCGAAAAATGCTTCGAGGAGCAGATGCGTCTCTGGGATGAGGGGCGTCATGCCGAATCCAACATCCTGTTCTTCCTCGGCGTCTTCTTCAGCATCATGGAGAGCTGCGAGGTCTACACGATCCCCACGGAGGATGAAAACGTCGTGGAGGTCGTGCTGCGGGTCGTTTACCGCGACGGCGGCGAGCAGATCATGCACCCGAATCTCTTTATCAACACGGAGACCGGCGAGGCCTTCGGCGCGGACGACCGCGGCATGGTCAACGTCGGCTTCAACTGCTCCATCTATGATCTGATGACCTATGCGACCGTCCGCGCCTGGCAGCGGGAATTCGGTTTCATGCTGTTCTATGATCTGTTCTGCTATTCCGTTCCGATCGTGTTTGCCTACAACACCCGCCGATTTAAATTCGACTATGCGGGCAAGGAATGGATGATCCAGATCTGGAAGGGCAAATATGTGATCACCAACGGCTGCGAGGTCGGCATCTACAACCGCCCGGCCGGCCGCATCGGCACCTATTACGACTGCGCCTCCGACGAGGAAATGATGACCATGTCCATGGAGCTCTGGCACGGCGACGAGCTGATCCTTCAGGACGGGCCGCGTCTGCACTGGTGGCTCAATGCGTTCAAGATGGGCAAGACGATGTATCTGGCGCAGAGCATGACGCTGAAATTCACCATTGAAATGCCGGATCAGGAGATGGTGGACGCTTTCCTGGCGTCGGTCAAGAAGGAATACCATCATGACGTCACCGCCGTTGCGGACGGGCTGACCGTCAGCTGCGAGTGGGCGGCCGTCGATTATTAAAAAGGAATACCCGGTCGGCGCGCAGCCGGCCGTCTAGGAGGATATAGAAATGAAAGAAAGCAGCGCAAGCTACGCAAAAGAAGCCTATGCCATTATCCGCCACGCGGCGGAAGAGATCGGCGCGCGGTTGCCCGGCTCCGAAAACGAACGGAAATTCGCAAACTACATGGGCGACAAGCTCCGCGCCATCGGCGTCGAGCCCAAGAAAGAGGAATTCGCGGTCTCCCCGCGCGCCTCGATCGGCGGCATTCCCTATGCCGGCTGGGTCGGCGTGATCCTTTGCATCGCCTCGTATTTCGCGCGGGCGATCCCCTATCTCTGGTTCCCCATGGCGGGCCTGGGCATCGCGGCGATTGTCTGGCTCGTTTTCAGCGTGTTCCTTTATAAGCCCTGGTTTGATATGTTCTTCAAGCAGCAGGTTTCACAGAACGTCTACGGCGAGCTCAAGCCCGAGGACGGCGAATATGATTACACGATCATCCTCTCCGGCCACACGGATACGAGCTGGAACTGGAAGCATTCCGAGCATGCCTACAAGTATAAGGACAAGCCGATCCTCGGCATCCTCGCGACCTACGGCAAGGTCGGTCTCGGCGCGATCAGCTTCTTTGTGATGGCGTTCTATTCCATCTTCCAGGCCGTGATTTACGGCGGCGCGATCTTAGGCGCACAGTGGGCCGAAATGGCGCTCTCCGGCAGTCAGTATATGCAATACGGCCTGCAGCCGCCGGCAATCGCGCTCTTCTATGTTTCGCTTGACCGCTGGATGCTGTTTGTGCCCATCATTTGCTGCATCTTCTGCTTCTTCGTCATCATGTGGGCGGATCCGCATCCCGAGAACGCCTCCCGCGGCGCAATGGACAACGCCAGCGGTATCGCGCTTTCCTATGAAGTGCTGAAATACTTCAAGGAGCATCCCGAGCAGATGCCGCCGCGCTGCCGCATCATCGACCTCAACTGCGGCTCCGAGGAAGCCGGCCTGCGCGGCTCGATGGCGTTCACTGCCGAGCATAAAAACGACGATCTGGTGAAGAACGCATGGAACATCAACATCGATTCCGTTGCGGACAAGGACTATTTCGAGGTCGTGATCCAGGATGACTGGCAGTTCACCCGCTTTGACGCCGATATGGAGCAGATGTTCAAGGAGACCTTCGAGGAGCTGGGCATCGAGAGCAAGACGGGCGGCTGCATCCACAACCCCGTCGGCGGCTGCGACAGCACCCCGATGACGAAGGCCGGCATCAAATCCGTGACCTTCGCGGCGCAGAACCCGATTCTCACCTATTATTATCACACCTGGCGCGACATGCCGGACCGCTTTGAGGAGGAGACCGTGGGCAACGGCTTCGACGTGGTCCTCGGCGTGATCGAGAAGATCGCGGCCTTCCAGGCGGTCAACGGCTACAACGGCCCGCAGAAGAAAGCGAAGAAAACGCGCCCTGCGGTTCAGCCCGTTGTGTATGACGACGTGCAGGAAGACGCGCAGGAAGACACGCAGATCTGATTACGGTTTTTCGGGCGGCGGCTGAGAATGCCGTCGCCCTGTTTCTTTCGGAGGTTTTTTATGCTGACGATCAAAACGGCCGCCCGCACGGCGCT
The DNA here is from genome assembly GCA_017550895.1 of Clostridia bacterium. GTDB lineage: Bacteria > Bacillota > Clostridia > Oscillospirales > Acutalibacteraceae > CAG-177. The sequence goes on along the minus strand of JAFZNN010000268.1, from coordinate 10,772 downwards.
GGCCAAAAGCGTTTCGGCGCTTTACACCGCCGCGTCCCTGCCGCATCGCGCGGGCACGGCGTCGACCGCGAAAACGCCGGCGACCTTTCTGCCCGTGCTGCGCTTTGCCGCCTGCAGCGATATCCATCTGAGCGGCGATCCGGCATCCGCGGAGGCGCAGCGCTTCGCCGCCATGCTGGAAACGGTCTATGCCTATGCCGCGCAGCAGGAGTACACCGGCTTTGACGCGCTGCTGGTGGCGGGCGATATGACCAATTGCGGCGGCGAGGAGGAATACGACGTCTTCAACGCCGTGCTCAAGGCGCATCTGCGCCCGGAAACGCAGCTGCTGGTCGTGACCGGCAACCACGAATACATCCGCTACCGCAAGGTGGACGCCTCGCAGGGCAGCCGCGTGTTTGCGCGCAAAATGCAGCGCGCGGAGGATCTGCACGCGGTCATCAACGGCTTCCATTTCATCGGCTGCTCTTACAGTGAAGACGGGCGCACCTTCAAGGCCAAGCTCCCGTGGCTGGAGGCTGAACTGAAAAAAGCCGCGGCGGAAAGCGGCGGGAAACCGGTCTTTTCCTTCCAGCATCCCGCCCCGTGGGCGACGATTTACGGCAGCGCCGACTGGGGCGACGCCGATGTGCCGCGCATCCTGCGCAAATGCCCGCAGACGATCAATTTCTCCGGGCATTCGCACTATCCCGTCAACGATCCCCGGTCGATCTGGCAGGGCGGCTACACCGCGCTGGGCTGCGGCACGCTGAGCTATTTTGAAACGGAGCTGGACTGCTTCGCCGGCAATTTTCCCTATGAAACGAAGCAGGCGGCGCAGTTTTACGTCGTGGAGGCGGACGCATGGGGCAATGTGCGCATCCGCGCCTACGACCTGATCACGTCGCAGTGGTTCGATCTGGAGTATTATCTCCCCGCGCCGGCCGGCAAGCGGCAGGATTATCTCTACCGGCTGCAGAAGCAGCGCGATCCCGCACCCTTGTTCCCGCCCGAAACGCAGATCCACACGGAAACGGACGCCGAAGGGCATACGCTGCTGGTCTTCACCGGCGCGAAGGACGCCTTTGCCGTGGACAGCTACAAGGGGACGGTGCTGCGCGGGGGCGTGCCGGTGCAGTCCTTCAACTTTTCCGGCAAATACATGTATCTCTTTGAGCCGGACGTCTACACCGCCGATCTCGGCGCGCTCGCGCCCGGCAGCTATACCGCCAGCATCCACGCGATGAACTGCTACGCGAAGCTTTCAAAGCCGCTGGTATTCCGTTTTCGGGTGCAGGCGGACAAGAAAAAGGGGAGTTGATTTCATGCGCAAACGGTTGTTTGAAATCATAGAAGCCGCAGAGGATCAGGATAAACTCAGCGCGGTCTATGACTGGTTTATGATGGCGGTCATTCTCATCAGCCTTGTGCCGCTGGCGTTTCACAAAGTGAACCTCGCGTTTCTTCTGATCGATCGGATCACCGTGGTGATCTTTATCATCGATTATCTTCTTCGGCTGCTGACCGCGGATCTGAAGCTGAAAAAGGGCGCCGCTTCGTTTGCGCTTTATCCCTTCACGCCCATGGCAATCATCGATCTGGTGTCCATTCTGCCGTCGCTGACGATTCTCCACGGCGGATTCCGTCTGCTGAGAATTTTCCGTTTGCTGCGAACATTCAAGGCGTTTCGCGCGTTCAAGATCGTGCGCTATTCCAAGAGCATCAACATGATCATCGACGTGATCAAGATGCAGAGGAAGTCCCTCGGCACGGTCGCGGGGCTGACGATTGCCTATGTGGCGTTTTCCGCGCTCGTGATTTTCAATGTGGAGCCGCAGTCGTTCGACACGTTTTTTGAAGCGTTCTACTGGGCGATGGTGTCGCTCGCCACGGTCGGCTACGGCGATATTTATCCCGTTACAACGGTCGGCAGACTTGTGACGATCGTATCCTCGGTGCTCGGCATTGCGATTGTTGCGCTTCCCGCGGGCATCATCACGGCGGGCTTCATGGAGCTTTTGCGGGAACAGACAGAGGCGGCCCCCGCGGCGGACGAAACGGAATCGGCCGGGGAGCAGCCGGACGACTGACCGCCGCTGAAAAGAAAATAATAAAGAATCAGCGCATGGCCTTGTGACGGGCGATGCGCTGATTTTTATCTTTGCTTATTTATCGTTTTTATATTTCCGTTTGGCGATATAGATCGGCCGCTTCTTCGTCTGGATATAGGTGCGGGCGATGTATTCGCCGATGATGCCGATGCAGAGCAGCTGAATGCCGCCGAGCAGCAGAATCAGCACGACGATCGTCGCGTAGCCCTCCACGGCAATGCCGAAGATCAGCTTCTGGAAGATGACGACGATCAGATAAATCACCGACAGGACGGAGGTGATCAGGCCGATCACGGTCGCAACCCGCAGCGGCGCGGTCGTAAAGGCGAAAATGCCCTCGAGCGCGTATTTGAACAGCTTCCAGAAGGACCATTTGGATTGGCCGCTCGCGCGTTCCTCCGCCCGGTAGGGGATGAATTCGGTCCGGAAGCCGACCCAGGAAAACAGGCCCTTGGAGAAGCGGAAATATTCATCCATGCGCAGCACGGCCTCCGCCATCGGCCGGCGCATCGTGCGGAAATCGCTCGCGCCCTGCACGAATTCGGTATCGGAAAACCGGTTGATCAGCCGGTAGAAGGCGTTCTTGAAGAAGACCAGCGCCTTGCTTTCGCGGCGGTCCTCCTGATAGGCGGCCACGCAGTCGATCTCCGGCTGCGCATCCAGAATGCGCACCATTTCGAGCGCGATGGCCGGGCGCTGCTGCAGATCGGCGTCGATGATCGTCACATAGTCGCCTTCCGTTTCGGCAAGGCCCGCATACATGGCGGCCTCCTTGCCGAAGTTGCGCGAAAAATCGATCACCTTCACCGGGCAGTCCGCTTCGGCGCAAAGGGTCTGCAGCGCACGGAGCGTGCCGTCGCTGCTGCCGTCGTTGACAAACACCAGCTCGTAATCAAAGCCCGCCGCGGAAAAATCCTGCCGCACCGTTTCGTAAAACAGCGGCACGTTGGCTTCCTCATTGTAGCAGGGCACAACCAATGAAAGCTTCATGCGCGCCTCCGATCAGACGCCGGCAGCGGCCTTGAGCGCCGCCGCGCGGTCCGTGCGTTCCCAGGGCAGATCCACATCCGTGCGGCCGATGTGGCCGAGCGCGGCGATCTGCCGGTAAATCGGGCGGCGCAGGTCGAGCGCGGCGATGATGCCCGCGGGCGTCAGGTCGAATTCCCTGCGCACGAGATCTGCGATCTCCGGATCGGCGATCACGCCGGTGCCGAAGGTATCCACAAACACGGAAACGGGCGCTTCCACGCCGATGGCATAGGCCAGTTGCACCTCGCATCTGGAGGCAAGTCCTGCCGCGACCACGTTCTTGGCCGCATAGCGCGCGGCATAGGCCGCGGAGCGGTCGACCTTGGTCGGATCCTTGCCGCTGAAGGCGCCGCCGCCGTGGCGAGAGTAGCCGCCGTAGGTGTCCACGATGAGCTTGCGGCCGGTCACGCCGCTGTCGCCGTTTGGGCCGCCGGTCACAAAGCGGCCGGTCGGATTGATGTGATAGACGGTGTTTTCATCCAGCAGGGCGGCCGGGATCGTGGGCAGGATCACCTGCGCGATGATATCCGCGCGGATGGTTTCCAGCGAAATCTCGGGCGCGTGCTGGGAGGAAATGACGACGGTATCCACGCGCACGGGCTTGCCGGCCTCGTCATATTCCACCGTGACCTGGCTTTTGCCGTCCGGACGCAGATAGGGCAGGGTGCCGTCCTTGCGCACGGCGGTCAGACGGGCGCAGAGCTGATGCGCGAGGGAGATCGGCAGCGGCATGAGCTCCGGCGTTTCCGTGCAGGCATAGCCGAACATCATGCCCTGGTCGCCGGCGCCCAGACGGTCGACGCCCATGGCGATATCCGGGCTCTGCTTGTCCAGCGCCACCATCACGGCGCAGGTGTTGCCGTCAAAGCCCTTTTCGGAGCTGTCATAGCCGATGTCGCAGATCACTTCCCGCGCGATCGCGGGCACGTCGATGTTGGCGGTCGTCGAGATTTCGCCCATGACCAGCACCATGCCGGTCGTCGCCGCGCATTCACAGGCCACGCGGCCCATCGGATCCTGCGCGAGGATTGCGTCCAGCACGGCGTCGGAGATCTGGTCGCAGATCTTGTCGGGATGGCCGCCGGTGACGGATTCGGATGTAAAAAAGCTGTGTGCCATAGGGGTTCCTCTATTCTTTCATTATTTTTTTCGTGAAATTGCCGCGGAGAATAAAAAAGCGGTCGGGGCACTCCCGACCGGCGATAACGAACCTTATCTTCCGGCAGAATGCCGCAGGATTTGGCACCTTGTATAAAACAGGTTGCCGGGCTTCACAGGGCCTGTCCCCTCAGCCGCTCTTAATAAGGAAGGATTCAATTTTTCATTATTATATAGCATTCATTTCGGTTTGTCAACAGGATTTTTCGCTTGTTTACGGTTTGTTTTCATATTCCCGCCGCAGAAAAAGCCGCCGTCCGGCACAGAAGCGGAACGGCGGCGGTGCGGATGCTTTCTTTTGCAGCGCGGGGCGCAGGGATCACTCGGTGCGCAGGGCGACCACGGGATCCTTCTTCGAGGCAAGGCGCGAGGGAATCAGGCCCGCGATCAGCGTCAGGCACATGCTGATGACGACCAGGATCGCCGCGCCGTCAAACGGCAGCTGCGCCACATGCGGGATGCCGGTCAGATGCCGGATCAGCGCGTTGATCGGCAGATTCAGCAGCAGCGTGATGCCGATGCCCAGCACGCCGGACACAAAGCCGACAATGAGCGTTTCCGCGTTGAAGACGCGGGAAATATCGCGTTTTGAAGCGCCGATGGCGCGCAGGATGCCGATCTCCTTTGTGCGCTCGAGCACGGAAATGTAGGTGATGATGCCGATCATGATCGAGGAAACCACCAGCGAAATGGCCACAAACGCGATCAGCACATAAGAAATGATGTTGACGATCTTGGTCACCGAGGAGAGCAGCAGGCCGATATAATCCGTATATTTGATCGCGTCCTTCTCGTTGCCGGCGGCCTCGACGGTTTCATTGTATTTGTCGATCAGGTCGGAAATGTGATCCTTCGCCTCAAAATCGATCGGATAGATGCTGATTGTGCGCGGCGTTTCCAGCGACGTGACGCCGAGAATCTCCAGTGCTTCGTCATAGCTCTTGGCATAGGGTTCCGGTTCCGGCTCGGGCTCGGGTTCCGGCTCCGGGGCGGCAGGCGCCGGCGTCTGCGGGTCGGCGGCGGCCGGAGCAGCGGGATCCGCTGCGGGCGCGGCAGGATCCGCCGGCGTTTCCGGCGTCGCGGCATTGGCCTGCTGATTCACCATCACGGTCAGCATTTTCAGCTTGGTGGTTTTATCCATCATGCGCAGATAGTTATAAGCGGTCTCGCCGTTGACCGTGCCGACGCCTTCCATCGGGTAGGCGGCCATCATTTCGTCCAGATAGCCGATCAGCTCGCGCCGCTCGCTCAGCGTCGGCATATCCTTGAGCATCAGCTCGACCGTGCGCTTCATCTTTGTGGCTTCCTCACCGCTGTAGTTCTCATCGATGAAGGCATAGATTTCGTCCTCGCTCATCGGATCCACATTGCTCAGATCAAAGGGCATGGCCGTCGTTTCGGCGGTCTGCACGGTCTTGACGGCGCCGGCCTTTGCGCGCGGCTGCGTATCCGCAGCGGACGGCGCGGCGGGATCCAGCGCAGGATCCAGCGCGGCGGAGGAGGAAGCGACAGCGCCCGTCTCCGTTTTGAACGGCAGGCCGGTAAAGACGTCCACGGTCGGATTCGCCTTCTGCTGCTTGACGATCTCACAGTCATTGGTCGCGGTGACCACGTGCTCGCTCAGGGAGGGAAGATAGCCGATGGCGCCCAGGGTCTGCACCATCAGGGAATCCTCCGCCGGACGCACGATGCCGACGATTTTGATTTCCTCACCCTGCCCGACGAGCTGCGCCACAAACTCGGCGTCGTCACGGCGGTCCACCCAGGTCTTTGTCTCTTCGTCATAGGTGAAATAGTCCGGCTCAAGCACGATGCGGAAGCTGCGGTTCAGGATATCGTCATATTCGATCTCATAGCTCTTGCCGGTGTATTCGCCGCCGGTGGTCATCGCCATCCAGGTGCGCATCATTTCTTCGCCGGAAACCACGCCGAGGCCCTGTATGGCAAGGTCGCTGATCTCATTGTTTTTATCCACGATCAGCACGACTTCGTTGTATTCGGACGGCCAGCGTCCCTTGACGACTTCATATTGTGTATCGAGCAGGGCCTGGTTGTTGATCAGCTCCTGCCAGGAATTGTAGTAGGTTTCCATGGTCGCCATCTGGGAGGAATCGATCTGCATGCCGCCGAAGCTCATGCCGCTCATCATGGATTCCATCATGTCGATGATCGGGCTGGGATAGACCTGATTGATCCCGTTTTCGGCGTCGGCTGCAAAGATATTCATCTTGCCGCCGTAGGCATACTGGATGCTGCTGACATACTGATTGATCTCGCAGTCCTCGCTTTCGAGATAGGCTTTGAATTTGGTCAGATCGTTCGTCCAGATCTCGGAGGTGAAGGATTCCATCATGCTTGCCGCCATGGTGTTGGAGTAGACCTTATCCAGGCCGTGCGTCACCTCCGGCGGCGTGAGGCCGGTCATGCCGCCGAACATGGAGTTGAGATCCATCGTGGCGCTTTCGACCAGCACGGGGTAGGAGGTCAGCGTTTCCTGCTGAATCGAATCGATATAGGCCTGGAATCCGCTCGAGAGCGAAAGGATCAGCGCGATGCCGATGATGCCGATGCTGCCCGCGAAGGAGGTCAGGAAGGTGCGCATTTTTTTCGTCAGCAGATTGTTGAAGGAAAGGGAGAGCGCTGTGAAGAAGGACATCGACGGCTTCTTCTCCTTGATGGCCTTCACTTTTTTGGAGGGCGCCGCGTCAGCTTCGTTTGCCGGCGCGGTTTCCGCCGTATAAGGGTCGCTGTCGGCGGTGATTTTGCCGTCCACAAGCCGGATGATGCGGGTGGAATAGCGGTCTGCCAGCTCCGGGTTGTGGGTGACCATGATGACCAGACGGTCGACGGCGATCTCCTTGAGCAGCTCCATGATCTGCACGCTGGTGTCGGAATCCAGCGCGCCGGTCGGTTCGTCCGCCAGCAGGATCTCGGGGTTGTTCACCAGCGCGCGGGCGATGGCCACGCGCTGCATCTGACCGCCGGACATCTGATTCGGCTTTTTGTCGAGCTGATCGCCCAGACCGACCTGATTGAGCGCTTCCTTCGCGCGCCGGCGGCGCTCCTCCTTGGATACGCCCGTGAGCGTGAGCGCCAGTTCGACGTTGGAGAGCACGGTCTGGTGGGGGATCAGGTTGTAATTCTGGAAGACAAAGCCGACCGCGTGGTTGCGGTAGCTGTCCCAGTCGCTGTCCTTGAAATCCTTGGTCGAGCGGCCCTCGATGATCAGATCGCCCGTCGTGTATTGATCCAGGCCGCCGATGATATTCAGCAGCGTGGTTTTTCCGCAGCCGGAATGGCCGAGGATGGAAACAAATTCGCTTTTGCGAAAGTCCACATCCACGCCGCGCAGCGCGACGACCTTGCTGTCGCCGGTCGGATATTCCTTGACAATGCCTTTGAGCTGAAGCATATTTTCCCCCTTGACAAAAACGAAATCTGCTGTTACACTTGTAATCGTTACAAGTGTAACGGAAAAATGTGAACATTTCAACACGCTACGAAGTGCTGTTACAAAATGAGAGGATTTGTAATGGAAAAGCAGAATGAGATCAATCAGCTGACACGGGAATGTCTGCTCACGGCGCTGCTGCGCCTGATGGAAACCAAACCCTATGACAGCATTACGATCACGGATATTACCCGGCTGGCCGGCGTTTCGCGCATGGCCTATTATCGCAATTACAAAAGCAAAGACGATATCCTGACGGACGGCCTGGTGAACTATGAGCGGGTGCTGCTTGATTCGCTTGGGGAGGACCGCGCGGAGAGCCTGCGGGATGTGGTGATCTATATTGCGGGCTTTTTCCGCGACCATGCCGCGCTGATCCGCGCCGTCTACGCCGCCAATCTGAGCCACTCGCTGTTTACGCTCCTTTGCGAGCGGGCATATATGTATTTTCCGGTGGTGAAGAACCTGCGGGATGGGCAGTATCGCGTTTATTATTATGCCGGCGCCGTGCTTTCCGTGCTGCGCTGCTGGCTGGAGGCGGGGATGCGGGAATCGGCGGAGGAGATCGCCTCCATCATCTATGAGATCATCAACCGCGAGGAGGCTGTGGAGTATCTTGTTTTGCCGGAATCACGCGGCAGCTGAGGCGCAAAAAATTTTCCGCGGCGGTTGACAATTGACGGAAAAAAGACTAAAATAAAAACGAAATAAAGATTTGCGCTTTGCGCGGATCTGAAGACAGGGAGTGAAATTTCTTGAGCAGCGACGGCAGTCACGGCCGACCTAGCCACTTGCAAAACAGAATCGGCAAATGCATTCGGGCTGTTTAAGAAATCTCTGATTTCAATAACGGTGTTACGCCCCTATGCTTTTGCAGAAAGGGCGTAATTTTTATGGAAAACACCGTTCTGGTCGGCCTCATTTCCAAAATGATCGCCGACGGCAAATTTTCCGCGGTCAAGGACATTCTCATTGAAATGAACGCCGTGGATATCGCGCAGACCCTCTCCGAGGTGGAACCGGAGATCCAGGTCAAGCTCTTCCGCCTGCTGCCGAAGGATTCTTCGGCGGACGTGTTCTCCTATCTGGACACCGATACGCAGAGCGTGATCGTGGATTCCATCTCCAACAAGGAGCTGCACAACCTTGTGGAAGGCATGTTCATCGACGACGCGGTCGATTTCCTTGAGGAAGTGCCGGCGAGCGTCGTCACCCGCGTGCTCGCGCAGGCGAATCCGGACACGCGCAACCTGATCAACAAAATTCTCAATTATCCCGAGGATTCCGCGGGCAGCATCATGACCGTGGAAATGGCGGCCTTCCATGAGGAGGATACCGCCGAGGACGCGATCAACGAGCTGCGGCGCACGGCCGAGGAAAAGGAAGCGATCGACACCTGCTACGTCATTGACGCGCAGCGCAAGCTGATCGGCAGCGTTTCGCTGCGGCGGCTGATCATCGCTCCGCCGAGCGCAAAAATCAAAGACATCATGTTTGACGATGAGCAGCTGATTTTCGTGACCACCACGGACGACCAGGAAAGCGTGGCGCAGCTCGTGCGCAAATACGACCTGACGAGCGTGCCTGTGGTGGACAACGAAAAGCGGCTGGTCGGTATCATCACGATCGACGACGTGGTCGACGTCATCCAGGAAGAGAACACCGAGGACTTTGAAAAGATGGCCTTGCTGATTCCCTCCGATGATGATTATATGAAAACCGGCGTGCTGAAATTGACGAAAAACCGTATCGTCTGGCTGCTGATTTTGATGATTTCCGCGACCTTTACCGGGCAGATCATCGAGGGCTTTGAGGACAAGCTCGCGGCGATCGCCGGTCTGACGGCCTGCATCCCGATGCTGATGGACACCGGCGGCAACTCCGGCAACCAGGTTTCCACGCTGATCATCCGCGGCCTTGCGCTGGGGACGATCAAGGTCAAGGATTATTTCCGCGTGCTGTGGAAGGAGATCCGCGTGGCGGTGCTCTGCGGCGTGACCCTTGCGGCGGCGAATTTCCTGCGCATGCTGCTGATCCGGGCGATCACGCACAGCGATACGACGACGCCCGTGATTTTCGTTGTCTGTCTTGCGATGGTCTGCGCGGTCATCGTGGCGAAGATGATCGGCTGCTCGCTGCCGATCCTTGCCAAGGTGCTGCACCTCGACCCCGCGCTGATGGCCGGCCCGATGATCACCACGATCGTGGACGCCCTCACGCTGCTGATCTATTTCGGCTTCGCGAATCTGTTTTTGAAGGTTTAGGAATACAAAAGGATCCCGCGCGGAACGGAAGATGAAAGAGCCCCGCCCGTTGTAAAGTCAAAAGGCTTTACAGCGGGCGGGTTTTTCGTATGTGACTTATCAGACTTACAGGGGAAAGCTGCTGCCCGTAATTAAAAGTGCAGGATTCCGTGCCGTATCCCGGCTGTTGCAGCAGATACTCCGCGGTTTGCAGCCGGAAAAACAGCGAAAATGCTTGACAAAGGAGGCGAATTTCAATAAACTGAATGCGGGAGGAATGAATTATGCCAATTGTAGAAGCGAAATGCACAAACTGCGGCGCGGCGCTGCAGGTTGATAACACAAAAGATGCCGCCGTCTGCCCGTACTGTCAGACGCCGTTCATCATCGAAAAGGCGATCAACAATTACAACATTTCCAACAACATCACCGCCGGAACCGTCAACATTATCGGCGGAAATTCCGCGGATTTTGAGATCCGCGCCGGGACACTATTGAAATATAACGGCGCCGCGACCGACGTTGTGATTCCGAACAGCGTGACAAGCATCGATAAAGAGGCGTTCAAAGGCTGCACCGGGCTGACGAGCATCACGATCCCGGACAGCGTCACGCGCATCGGCGATTCTACATTCGACGACAACACCGGGCTGACGAGCGTCAAAGTCTCAGCGGGGAATCCAATCTACCACAGCTCCGGGAACTGCCTGATTGAAACCGCAAGCAAAACCTTGATCCGAGGCTGCAACGCCAGCGTCATTCCAAGCAATGGCAGCGTCACAAGCATCGGCGGTTCTGCAT